>JAAENN010000283.1 GCA_024224295.1 Shimia sp.
CTTGTAGAAATCCTCGTGGCAGCTCCGGCAGGAAGCCGATCCGACAAAGCCGTCGCCTGAGCCAACCGGACCCGAGCCGCCACATGCTGCAAGCAACATCAGCAGGCCAAACGCCGCGACCCAAGCCTTACTCATAGGTACACTATATCGCGGAAAGCAGTGTTTCAGACCGGAAGAGGTGGAACATTAGGGCTTGAAGCAACAGACTCGCTAGCCCGGATTTCTCACCACAGGGGTAGCGAAAAGCCGCCAAATCTGGCATAAACATATTTGCGACAAAATGTTGCAGCCAGAAAGGAACGGCTTCTCGCTATGACAGAGTGTACCCAAACCAACTTCACTTTCGCCACTGAGTTTCGCCGCGAGGTAGTGGCGAACTTTGACGGAGGCACCATCACCACCGATGGGGGCAGTTTGCTGCTGCATCGGACCGAGCAGAAGACCGGCATCCTGCGGCAGTTTGCCGACTGTTTTCAGGACTACCGCAACCCCACCCGGGTGGACCACAGCGTCGGGGAGTTGGTGCGGCAGCGGGTCTACGGCCTGGCGCTGGGCTACGAGGATCTCAACGATCACGATCAACTGCGGGCCGATCCCCTGCTGGCTATGCTGTCGGGCAAGGACGACGTGGAAGGGAAAGATCGGCGCCGGCAGCGAGACCGGGGCAAGGCGGGCGCCGGCAAGAGCACGCTGAACCGGCTGGAGCTGACCCCGGCCGATGCCAGCGAGAAGTCCCGCTACAAGAAGATCGCCCTCGACACGAAAGCGGTGGATGATCTGATGGTGGATCTCTACATCCAGCGGCAGCCACGGCAGCCGAAGCGGATCGTGCTGGACCTGGACGCGACCGACGACCGGTTGCATGGAAATCAGGAGGGGCGCTTCTACCATGGCTACTACGGCGACTACTGTTATCTGCCGCTGTACATCTTCATTGGCGAAACACTGGTGTGCGCGCGGCTGCGGGAGTCGAACCAAGATGCCTCGGCGGGATCGGTGGAGGAAGTGGAGCGGATTGTGGGGCGGCTGCGGAGGGTCTGGCCGGAGGTGGAGATCGTCCTGCGGGCCGACTCGGGCTTCTGCCGTGACGAGTTGATGAGCTGGTGCGAGGAGCACCAGGTGGACTATGCATTTGGATTTTCGCAGAATCCCCGGTTGTTGAAGAGAATCCGCAGACAGATGCAGAAGGCGCAGCGGCGGCATGCCGAGACCGGCAAGCCAGCGCGGCTGTTCCACCAGTTCCGCTATCGGACGTTGAAGAAGAGTTGGAGCAAGAAGCGCCGGGTGGTGGCTAAAGCGGAGTGTCTGGACAAGGGGAAGAATCCCCGTTTTGTGGTGACGTCGCTGACGAAGATGGAGGTGCGCAGCTTGTACGAGGACTTCTACTGCGCCCGGGGGGAGATGGAGAACCGGATCAAGGAGCAACAGTTGGATCTGTTTGCCGACCGGACCTCGACGGCGCTGATGCGGTCGAATCAGATTCGGCTGTATTTCTCCTCGATTGCCTATTGCCTGATGCAGGCGCTGCGGGAGTTGGGTTTGAAAGGAACCAAGATGGCCAAGGCGCAGTGTGGGACGATCCGGGTGCGGTTGCTCAAGATCGGGGCGCGGGTGCGGGTGACGGTGCGGAAGATGTGGATCTTGATGGCGACGGGACATCCGGCGGGGGATCTGTTTGCCCAAATCTACGCTAACCTGCAGCGGCTGGAGCCGCTGCGGTGCTGAATCTGCCGACGGCAGCAAAATACAGCCTTGAGAACAAACCAGTTGGGCGAACTGCGTTTTTCCGGACCGGGAAAACGAGGTCTGATGGTCTGCAATGATGCGCTGGGCGACTCGACTACCGGCAGAGCGACGTTTTGACCTGCTCCGGCCATCTGATTCCAGTCCGCTCACTCCTTACAGCCTCCGCGAAGGCAGTTTCACCCGTTCGGGGTGGTGTGGTGAGAAATCCGGGTTAAAGAGTTTCCTTCTAATTTCCATTGAGGATATCTGGATCTCTGGCGCGTGGGGAAGCACAATTCGGCCGTCGGCGGCCGAGGTACACTGGCAACTCGTCCCAACCGCCTACCACCGCCGAGTTCCGGTGTCCAACCGTCGCTGGAATGCTCACGAGAGCCCTTCTGAAGCCCGCTGAGGGCTCGGCGAGCCCCGGATCGCCGATAGGTCGGCGATTCCAGCTGACGAGTCCTGACGGATCTCTCGTTCGCGGTTCTTCATTCGCGCTGGGGCGCCTCTCAAAGGCGAGCAAGCTAGGTATCGGGTGCAAATCCGGAGCTAGTGTATAGTAGCTTATCGCGCGCGTAGGGAGTGCCAGCCTTTGACCAAAAAAGGGCCGGTGCGGGAAGAAAACTGGTTCCAAGGA
>JAAENN010000284.1 GCA_024224295.1 Shimia sp.
AGTGATTAACAACACCCGTTTTTTGATCTTTCCCTGGGTTCAGGTGAAGAATCTGGCCTCCAAGGCCTTATCGCTGGCAGCCAATCGGGTGACCGAGGATTGGCTGACCTATCATGGCTTGCATCCTGTGCTGATGGAGACCTTTGTCGACACCGGACACTTCACCGGTGCCTGTTACAAGGCCGCCAACTGGTTGTGCATTGGCCAGAGTAACGGCCAACCGGGAGGCAAAAACACCGTGGAGAAGAATCCGAAAGCGGTATTTGTCTATCCATTGCGCAAGGAGTATCGGGCGATTCTAACGCAAAACCGAATCTGGCTGAAACCGACCAGGAAACGGACGAAACCATCGGCACGAAACAGCGCCGCCGAGCCTCCCATACTGACCGAGAACGATCCCTTTGTGGCGTTGTGGCAGCGCGTGATCGTGCTGCTGAGCTCTGTGGCAGGCGAGTTTGATGCACAATGGCGGCAACGCCGCCGGGTGATCGACACCCTGTTGCTGATGCTGTTTATCTTCCGTTTGGTGTTTTCGAAAAACCAACAGGGCTACGGTACCACCATCGTCGAGCTGTGGGCACAGTGCCGACAGATGGGTGTCCCTTTGCCGCAGCCAAAACCGGTAGCGGCCTCGGCATTCTGTAATGCCCGGAAAAAGCTCGATGCGGCGATCTTCAAGGCTCTCAATCGCCGTATCATTGCCACCTACGAGCCGCTCCCGGAGTCCTACTACCACTGGCTGGGGCGGCGCCTGTTTGCCGTGGACGGCATGAAAATCAACCTGCCGCGCCCATTGCGCCATGCGCACTACGCCCTACCCTCCGAGAAGTCCCATTATCCGCAGGGTTTGGTCAGTTGCCTGTATCAGCTCAAATCGCAAATCCCCCATGATTTCGAGCTGACCTCGCACATGGATGAACGTCGCGAGGCACGGGCACACCTGAAGACCTTAAGGCCAGGGGATGTCGTGGTCTATGACCGGGGCTATTTCTCCTATGCCATGCTCTATGCACATCAAAGCGCGGGGGTCGATGTGATCTTTCGTCTATCACGACGTGCCGGAAAGGTCATCGAGGTTTTCATGGACAGCCCTGAGACCGACAACATCGTCACCATTGAAATAGCCCCGGCACGTCAACAGGCGATGTTGGAAAAACACCCGGATATAGAATTCCGCCCCCTATCGCTTCGTTTAATCAAGTATGTGTTCGATGCAACGACCTATACCCTGGGCACGACATTGCTCGACGGCGATCGATATCAACAGGCGGCATTCCCGGATCTGTACCACGCGCGCGGGGGTATGGAGGAAGTGTATAAGATCTCCAAGCGGTTGGTTGGCGTGGATGAGAGCCATGCCCAGACCGAGCGTGGTGTA
>JAAENN010000285.1 GCA_024224295.1 Shimia sp.
CGCTGCCCTGGGCCGGCGGACCGTCGCCGGCAGGGTCCGGGGCATTGTCGTCGCCCAAATTCTCGGTGGGCGGTCCGCCGCCGGGTTCCGCATCATTCGGCGCCGGAGGAGGTCCACCGGAATCACTGGGCGTCGCCGAGCTTCCGTCGCCGTCAGCCGGGGACGTGTTCTCGCCCTCAGCACCCGGTTGCTCGGTGCCGTCCTCGGCCTCTTCCGCACCCGTTCTCGTCTGTGCGGCACTGTAGGTCTTGTAGATGAACGAAACGACCGACTGTTCATCAGCTAGTGGACAGCATCTGACACTTGAGTCCGTTTGGGGATTCCGGCGCATGCGGTAATGTGCGAGTCTGGTGCATGCGCACTGGAATTTCTTTCACATTGACCGGCTCTGACCGGCAGCGGCTGCGGGCGATTGTTGCAGATGGCAACGCGCCGCAAAAGCATGTCTGGCGGGCCAAAATCGTTCTGTTGTCCGGCGACGGCCTTGGCACGATTGAGATCATGCGCAGGACGGCCAAGTCCAAGACCTGCGTGTGGCGCTGGCAGGAACGGTTTGCCGAAGAAGGTGTTGACGGGCTCTTGCGTGACAAGACCCGGCCCTCGCGGATCGCTCCTGTGCAGCAGTCCGTCATCGATGACGTGCTTCGCCTGACGGCCAGCGATCCGCCCCATGAGGCCACTCACTGGACCTCAGGCGCCATGGCAAGACAGGTTGGCATCTCCGCATCATCCGTTCAGCGCATCTGGCGGGCACACCGGCTTACACCCCACAGGTTCCGCCAGTTCAAGCTCTCCAACGACCCGGCGTTTGCCGCCAAGCTGCATGATGTTGTGGGGCTTTATATTGATCCGCCCAAGCATGCCATCGTGCTCTCGGTGGACGAAAAGAGCCAGATCCAGGCGCTGGACCGCACCCAGCCGGGTCTGCCGATAAAGCCGGGCAAGGCCGGCACCATGACCCATGATTACAAGCGCAATGGCACGACCACCCTGTTTGCTGCCCTGAATGTGTTGGACGGTACGGTCATCGGGCGCAACATGCAACGCCACCGCCATCAGGAGTTCATCCGCTTTTTGGGCGAGATCGAACGCAGCGTTCCGGCCGGCAAGGTGATCCACGCCATCGTGGACAACTACGCCACCCACAAACATCCCAAGGTCAAGGCCTGGCTGGCGCGCCATCCCAGATGGGTTTTGCACTTCACACCGACCTCGTGCTCCTGGGCAAATGCGGTGGAGGGCTTCTTCGCCAAACTCACAAGGCGCAGGCTCAAGCGCGGCGTCTTCCGCTCCGTCCATGACCTGCAATGCGCCATCAATGCCTACGTGAAGGAAAACAACGATGACCCCAAGCCATTCGTCTGGACAGCCGACCCCGGCAAAATCATCGCTGCCGTCAAACGTGGGCACCAAGTGTTAGATTCGGTCCACTAGCAACCGTTCTAGGTTTGTCGTGGCGTCACGTTCACTTTCTGGGATGCCCCTGCTAATGAATCGTGGCGTCGGTTCATTTGTGGTTGGTTCGGACACCGAAAGCCCCGTGGAAAAAACGAAATCGGTAGACAGCGGCGACACATCGCAAAGGCAACGGGATGAGTTGCTGCTTAGGCTGTTGAAAACGCCGCCGCAGCCACGCCCCAAGCGGGACCGCAGCGAACCCAAGCCTACACGAAAAAGGAAGCCTACCAAATAGGCGAGCGGTCAGCCATTAGTTGGCGTCCACGGCGTTGATGGGTTCCTCTTGTAGAAAACATTACCGGAACGGCCAAATGGCCCTCATCATCGGAAGTGCCTACCAGCTCAATAGTCTGGGCCGCGGATAGGAGGATCAGTCCAAGCGCTAATGTCCGCTCCTGGGATATTTCGCCCGTAACGATCCTGGAGGGGGA
>JAAENN010000286.1 GCA_024224295.1 Shimia sp.
CTGGTGGACCTGTGGCCCAACTGGGCAGGCGGCAAACTGGTGCTCTCCGGCCCCGCAGGCGCAGGCAAAACCCATCTGACACAGGTCTGGGCCGCCCTCTCAAACGCACAAGTTGTTTCCGCCGCAGACCTCACAAAAGACGATGTGCCGGCTTTGGCTAAAACGCCGGTAGCGGTGGAGGATGTGCATCTGATCGCTGACAATCAGGACGCACAAACCGCACTGTTCCACCTGCACAACCTGACCCTGGCCGAAGGCAACACGCTCCTGCTCACCGGCATTGGCGTCCCGCTGCAATGGGGGCTAACCCTACCGGACCTGCTCTCTCGCATGCAAGGCACCACCGTCGCCACGCTGGATCAGCCGGACGACGTGCTTCTCATGGCGGTGATGGCCAAACAGTTTGGCGACCGCCAATTGATGCCCACGCCGGACGTGCTGAGCTACATTGCCAAACACATGGACCGCAGCTTTGCCAACCTTGCCCATGTGGTTGAGGCCCTGGATCAGCTGTCGTTGAGCGAGAAACGCCCCATCACAAAGGCGCTCGCCAAACGGGTTCTGGAACACCCTTAAGGCTACGGCATTGGGTAGACACAAGGCGTTCAGAAATAATTCCCGTCGCGGCCCTTGATTGGTTTTCCAGTCCCCAGCTTGAAAATGGTGTTGGCGGCAAAACACCATCCGGCAATGGCAGCTAACAGCCAACCGCCCAGAAAAACGGTTTCGAACCCAGCGGCAAATGAACCAAGAAACGCCGTCGCCGCCATATAGATGCCCGCCGACCAAGCGATGATCCATCCACACATGAATATGAGCGTAAAGGCGCGCTGACCATTCATTGCTATACGCTCTGACGGTTCTTCCGACGTGTCTTGTGTCGATTGAATTGGGGAATGGGAAAATGGATTGGACTGGGAATTGGGTGACTGCTTAGATCTACGGCCGATCCAAAATGCGATTGCAGCAATTACAAAAACAAAAAACAGATTTTCCATTCGTACCTTTCGTATTTCAATTCCACACTTAAAATGTATGCAAATGCATACCGAATTTCCAGTTGAGGTCGAGAATTAGTGACGCAAAAAATCTTGCTAAACACGCGGTCGGCGCTCTTCTCGATTGGCCCTGGCTAAAAACGTTTCCTACACGCCGCGACACCCTGCCCTGTGCGCCTCTCTGGACCCTCCGGCCATTCCCGATTAAAGTCATCTTCTCGTTACCTGCCAATGGCATGAGAGTGACATGACCCAAGCTGACTTTCTGAAATCCGAATTCCCTGAGCCTATCACGCTCCCTGATCTGGACCGCAGCGGCCCGGACCGTTTCTTCAACCGCGAACTAAGCTGGCTCAGCTTTAACTGGCGCGTGCTGGAAGAAAGCGAAAATCCGCGCGTGCCGCTTCTGGAACGCCTGCGTTTCCTCTCCATCTCAGCCACCAACTTAGATGAATTCTACACCGTCCGAGTCGCTGGGCTGCGTGAACTGGTGCGCGAGGGTCACAACAACCCTGCCCAAGACGGACTGTCCCCTGCGGAACAATTGGTCCTGATCAATGCCGATGCCCGCAATCTGCTGCAAGAACAGCAACGCATGTTCAACAGTCTGCGCGACGAGCTCGAAACCCAAGACATTCACATTCTGCAACGCGGCGCACTCACAGAGGAAGACCTTGAATTTCTCGCGGATGTCTTCATGAACCGCGTCTTTCCAATGCTCTCACCGCTGGCCATCGACCCGGCGCACCCGTTCCCGTTTATCCCCAACGCCGGCTTCTCTTTGGCGTTGCAACTGGAACGCAAGAAAAACAAACGCAGCCTCAAAGCGCTCCTGCCGATCCCGCATCAGATCGACCGCTTTGTCTTTCTACCCTCCCCGGATGGCACCCTGCGCGTCCTGCCCCTTGAGGAGTTGCTGATCCTGCATTTGGACAGCGTCTTCCCCGGTTACAAAGCCAAAGGCCACTGTGCCTTCCGCGTTTTGCGTGACAGCGATCTGGAGGTCGAAGACGAGGCCGAGGACCTCGTGCGCGAATTTGAGGTTGCCCTGAAGCGACGCCGCCGTGGCGAAGTTGTGCGCCTTAAAATCTCCGCCGACGCTCCAGCCAGCCTTAAAAAGCTGATTATGGAAGAACTTGAGGTAACCGGTGACGAAGTGGTCGACATCGATGGAATGATTGGCCTCGCTGACCTCAAAGAAATGGTCTTGGATGATCGCCCAGACCTGCTTTGGCCCTCGTTCACACCGCGTGTGCCGGAGCGCGTACAGGATTTTGACGGCGACATGTTTGCCGCCATCCGCCAAAAAGACATGCTGCTGCACCACCCTTATGAGACCTTCGACATGGTCGTGCGCTTCCTGCAGCAAGCTGCGCGGGACCCCAATGTGGTGGCGATCAAGCAGACGCTCTATCGCACGTCCAAACGCTCCCCTATTGTCGAAGCCCTTTGCGAAGCTGCCGAAGACGGCAAGTCCGTCACCGCGTTGGTGGAGCTTAAAGCCCGCTTTGACGAAGCTGCCAACATCCGCCAGTCCCGCCGTTTGGAACGCGCGGGGGCCCATGTGGTTTATGGTTTCCTCGACCTAAAAACCCACGCTAAAATCTCCACTGTGGTGCGTCGCGAGGGAGACAAGCTTGTGACCTATACCCACTATGGCACCGGCAACTACCACCATATCACCGCCAAAATTTATACCGACGTCAGCCTGTTCACATGCGACGACGCACTAGGGCGCGACGCCAACCGTGTGTTCAACTATCTCTCCGGCTACGTGGAACCTGACACTCTGGAAAATCTCGCTATTTCCCCCATCGGCCTTAAGCCCAGGCTGTTGGAGCTGATCGCACAAGAGGCTGAAAATGCCCGCGCAGGCAAACCCGCCGCGATCTGGGCCAAGATGAATTCTCTGGTGGAGGCTGAGGTCATCGACGCGCTCTATTCTGCCTCCGAGGCGGGCGTGAAGATCTCCCTGATCGTGCGTGGGATTTGCTGCCTGCGCCCGGGCATCAAAGGGTTGTCCGAAAACATTCGCGTGAAATCTGTGGTCGGGCGCTTCCTCGAACACTCCCGCCTTGTCTGCTTCGCCAACGGACAGGAATTGCCCAACAAGAAAGCACGGGTCTTCATGTCCTCCGCAGATTGGATGGGCCGAAACCTAAACCGCCGCGTTGAGACTTTGGTGGAGGTCAAAAACGCCACTGTGAAAGCGCAAATCATGTCTCAAGTCATGGCTGCAAATATGGCGGATGTGGCGCAAAGCTGGGTGATGAACGCCGACGGTAGTTTCGACCGCACACCGGTGCCCGAAGGCGAGTTTGCCTTTAACTGCCACCGCTTCTTTATGGAGAACCCCTCGCTCTCCGGCCGCGGCTCTGCAGGCGCTTCCGATGTGCCTAAATTGACCCATACGGATGATTGACCCACTGCGTTTCGTGGCGCAAAATTGCGCCGCGATACCAAACTGTTCCTGACATAAGACTATCCCATGCCCCACGACCCGCAGCAGGAT
The DNA here is from genome assembly GCA_024224295.1 of Shimia sp. Lineage (GTDB taxonomy): Bacteria > Pseudomonadota > Alphaproteobacteria > Rhodobacterales > Rhodobacteraceae > Shimia. Next base: position 3,511 of record JAAENN010000286.1, read on the forward strand.
CTCAGCCTGTTTGAACGCCCTATTTTTGAAGACCTCGAGGCCCGCGCACTGTCACGCGTTGGTGTGGTCGATGTGGGCTCCAACTCTGTCCGCCTTGTGGTATTTGACGGCGCGGCCCGTAGCCCCGCCTATTTCTACAACGAGAAAATCATGTGTGCCCTTGGCGCGGGTATCGCTGATACTGGATTGCTCAATCCCAAAGGTCGCGAACGCGCTTTGGCCGCGCTGTCACGGTTTGCCCGCCTTGCCGATTCCATGCGCCTCAACGGGCTGACCGCTGTGGCCACCGCCGCCGTCCGCGAAGCCACCGACGGTCCGGATTTCTGCGCCGAGGTGCTTGCCAAGACCGGTGTGCATATCCACGTGATCGATGGCGCCGAAGAAGCCCGCTTGTCTGCGCAAGGCGTGCTCACCGGCTGGCCCGGCGCTTATGGCCTCATCTGTGACATTGGCGGTGCGTCGATGGAGCTTGCCGAAATCAACGACGGGGAGGTCGGCAAACGCGTGACCTCCTCGCTTGGTCCGTTGAAATTACGAGACTTAAAGGGCGGTAAAAA
>JAAENN010000287.1 GCA_024224295.1 Shimia sp.
CCGGTGCTGCTGGCGGGGTTGGTGATTTTTGTTCTGGCTTCAATTGTCTGTGCACTGGCCAGCAATATCTGGGTATTCCTGATCTCCAGGATGTGCCAGGGCGCCATCATATAGCTGAACGACTCAAGATTGATTCCAGTTTTTCGGGTTTTCGAAGAGTTCATCGATTTTGCATTGGGTTTTCCTTCGTACCGATTTTGCTTGAGCCCATTTGTGTTCGATTGGATTGAGGTCGGGTGAGTAGGACGGCATGAACTGGAGGGTGTGGTTGGCTTGCATGATCGCCTTTGCGGTGTCTGAGCGTTTGTGGAAGGTGGCGTTGTCCATCACCAGCACACATCCCGGCGGCAGTTTCGGGATCAGGTCGGTGGTCAGCCAGGCCTGGAAGACATCGCTGTCGATGTTGCATTGAAACAGGCAGGCGGTGATGAGGGTCGAGCCGATCAGCGCCCCAATGACATTGGTCCTTCCGCGCGCATGCCAGTCATGGGATCCATGACAGCGCTGCCCCTTGGGCGCATAGCCGTGGGTGCGGGGCATGTCATGGGCAAAGCCTGATTCGTCAATGTAGACAATCGCCTTGCCCTGATCCTCATAGCGCCTGATCTTCTCGCCGAAGACCTGCCGCTCGTCTTCGTTCGCCTTGGGATGGCTGAGGGCTTTTTTTATATGTCACCCCAAGCTCGCCAAGCGCCTGCCAGATGGCCTTTTGCGTCACACCGAAGCGGGCCGCCCGCTCATATTGATAGGCATCGGGAAATTGGCGCACATCTTCCGCCAGCTTCTCCAGATCAATCTTGCGGCTCTTGCGCTTGTAGGAAAGCGGCTCCAGCCGCTTCGCCCAGCGCTTGATGCTTGCGACACCAACACCAAACCGTTCCGCGGTCGCCGAAAAACTCAGCCCCTTCCGCTCACGGACAGCCAACACGTGACGACGAAAATCAATCGAATAGCTCATCAAACTCTTGTATCAGAATTTGGTCGTTTGGCTATAGTTCGTTATGGCTAGCTTACGCAAAGATGTGAGTCTCATTCGGAATCTCGTCACTTTCGAGGTTGCGTCGCGTTCCCTGAATTTCACTCACGCGGCCCAAGAGCTTGGCATTTCCCGGGTTGCC
>JAAENN010000288.1 GCA_024224295.1 Shimia sp.
CCGTATCGACAAACGTTTCCAATAAAACAGGGCGAATGCGGTATTGGCGCTCCCATTCGTCAGGAAGTCGGCGTGCCACCATGCCCAAGATCTTGGAGGCAAGATTTTTTGATTCCACCCAGGGCATGATGAGAAAACGAGCATTATTAATGATCAGCGGCAAGTTATTTTGGCGTTGTTCGTGGCTCCAGCCGATAAATTGATCCCGTGGCGCAGTCTGCCAGGCTGCCGCGCCAAAGCCCAGGGCGGCGACAATCTGTTGGTCGACGGTGACGAAGTATCGAAGCTGTGCGCCCGGTAGCGGCTTGTGCCCGAGGTAGTGGTAACGATGGATGTACTCGTTCCACAAACGGGAATGGTCGCGACGCACCACCGGGCAAAGCTGCACAGGGGGTAGCGCATGGACCGGTTGAGTAATGGTCGGCTGTGGATCGGTCTGCGTGGTGAATTGAATCTTTTGCCGCGGTGGTTTGCAGCCTGGCCGTGGTTCGGGAGCTCAATCTCATCCGCTTGTTCTGTTGTAGCCATTGTCGGCGCCGCTTTGTGGATGTACTCAAGAGTTTGGGACTCAACCCCAAGAAGCTGCCCTCGAAACCGCCGCTGAAAGCGCAGCGCGCGCTCGTCGCCATTGGCTA
>JAAENN010000289.1 GCA_024224295.1 Shimia sp.
TGGCATCCTCGCCATCATACCCTGGTGCCAGTGCCAGTTGCAGCCGCCCGGCAAAGCGGCGCGCCAGCTGTGGCACAAGTTTGGCCCAGTCACACGCGCCGTGCGGCTTGCGGTGCGTGTGCGGATAGGGGTGCAGGATCAGCTGCAACCCCGCGCCAAACTCCAAAAGATCGCCCAGATGTAGGATGCAGCTGCCTTTTTCGGCACGCAGCCGCCCTTTGGACAGCAGACGACACAGGTTGCCCCAGCCCTGGCGGTTTTCCGGCAGCGCAGTGATAGGCGGAGCATCGCTGAACTCCAGCCGGGCAGCAGGCATCAGGCGTGGGGTGGCATAGATCGGCGCGCTGGGTGGGGACGCAATATGGTCGGGGCAGGGGGGACCAATCAGCCCTGTTGCGTGATCGAAGTTGCGCCGTTCGCGCACTTTACGGGCAATTTCACGCGCTTCGGTATGACTGCGTACAATGCCCGCCACGCTGTTCACATCGGCAATGGCAATGGCGTCCAACCCAGCCATGGCAGCACGCCGCATATACTCCTCCGGATGGGATGCTCCGGTGAGAAATGTGAAGTTCGACGTGATGCAAAGCTCGGCAACCATGAGAATCGCCATTATATTCACGTTTTGTTCTCTTTGGGAGTCTGCAAAAAGCGCCCATGTGTGTGAAAAAATGTTTTGAAATTTCACGAAACTGGTGCAGCGTGAAATTATAGGGAAAAATTTCACGACCGGGATTCGCGCCACATGATGCATAACGTGCCACAAGATGTGCAAACGCTGGGGGCGGATCTGCGTGCCCTGCGCAAAGCGCGTGGTTTGACACTGACCGACATGGCTGAGGCGTTGGACCGTTCTGTGGGCTGGCTCAGCCAGGTGGAGCGCGACAAATCCGAGCCGACCATTTCCGACCTGCGCCAAATCGCCAAAGTGCTTGGCGTGCCCATGTCGATGCTGTTTGGTCAGTCTTCCGCTCCGGCATATGAACAAGGTTATGTGGTGCGTTCCGGTGCCCGCCGTCCTATGGGGGGCAGCGAGGAAGGTCTGATCGAAGAACTGCTCTCCCCGGATCTGACCGACGATTTTGAAATGGTCCACTCCACCTTTGCGCCGCGCTCTTCCATGCAAGAGCCGACCATGCGCCCGACGCAGGAAGTTGGCTACATCATCTCCGGCCGATTAGAGCTGCGCATAGGGGATCAGAGTTTCTCTGTTGGGCCGGGTGACAGCTTCCGCATTCGTGGGGAGGAGTACCACTGGGCCAATCCCCATGACGAAGCTTGCGTGGCGATCTGGGTGATCGCGCCACCTGTGTACTAAGGACAATACAATGCTGAAGGGATCTTGCCTCTGTGGCGACATCACATTCGAAACCGACGCAGAGCCGCAGGGCGCTTCCATGTGCCACTGCAGTCAATGCCGCAAACAGTCCGGCGGCATCTGGTCGTCCGCTTTTGTCGCAGAGGCTGATCTCACAGTCACCGGCGATGTGCTTTGGTACGAGGCCAGCCACAGCGCCAAACGCGGCAGCTGCCCGCGCTGTGGGTCGTTCCTGTTCTGGAAAGCCCGCGACGAAAACACAATCAGCTTTGCCCTTGGTGCGGTAGATGGCCCAACCGGTCTGGAGCTGACCAAACACATCTTTGTCCGCGACAAAGGCGATTACTACACAATCGCTGACGACGTGCCGCAGCGAGACTGACCATGTTGGAAACTTTCGCACATATGGACAACGTTACGCTCTGGGCCTTCATGGCGGCGTCTCTGGTGATGTATCTCACCCCCGTCGCGGACATGATGTTCACCATCGCCAGCGGGATTTCAGGCGGCCCCAAAGCGGGGCTGGCCGCCACCGTAGGGGTGACGCTTGGTTTGCTGGCGCATGTTTCAATCGCTGCCGCGGGGCTGGCCGTGGCGATTGCCACCTCCCCTACGGCTCTCTTGGTGATCAAATACATAGGCGCCGCCTATCTGATGGTGCTGGCCTATCAGGCCTGGACGGCCAAACCGGTGTCTGAAGAGATCGAAGGTCGCGCCAACACCCTGCGCGCGGTGCGTCGCGGGTTTCTCACCAACATTCTGAACCCCAAGATCATCCTCTTCATTCTGGCGTTCTTGCCGCAGTTCACCACGGCAGAAGCGGGCCCAATCTGGCAGCAGATTGTGATCCTTGGCGTGATGTTCGCAACGGGCGGCTTTCTGGTGGTGTCGATGATTGGGCTATCCGCTGGGATCGTTGGCGCAAAGCTCAAACAAGCCACTGGCATTCTAAACAAAATCGCCGCCGTCATCTTTGGCGGCTTGGCAGCAAAACTAGTCTTTGACTGAGGGAGATGGTCATGTCTGATTTTCCAAGCAAGGCCCGTGTGGTCATCATTGGCGGTGGTGTTGTTGGCACCTCAAGCCTGTATCATTTGGCCAAAAAAGGCTGGACCGATTGTGTCTTGCTGGAAAAGAACGAACTGACCGCCGGCTCCACCTGGCATGCTGCTGGCAATGTGCCCACCTTTTCCAGCAGCTGGGCGATCATGAACATGCAGCGCTACTCTACCGAGCTATATGCCCGGCTTGGGGAAGAGGTTGATTATCCAATGAGTTACCACCAGTCGGGGTCCATCCGACTGGCGCACACCAAAGAGCGTGTTCAGGAATTTGAGCGCGCCATGTCTATGGCTAAATACCAAGGCATCCCAATGGAGATGTGGACACCCGAAGAGGCCAAGGAACGCTATCCCTTCCTGGAGACCCATGACCTTGAAGCGGTGCTGTATGACCCGACCGACGGAGATATCGATCCGGCGCAGCTGACCCAAGCGCTGGCCAAAGGCGCACGCGATATGGGCGCCAAAATCTTGCGTTTTTGTCCGGCGATTGGGGTGACACAGCAGGAAGACAAAACCTGGATTGTGCACACGGAAAAAGGTGACATTGCTTGTGACTACGTAGTCAACGCCGCCGGATATTACGCACAGCGCGTAGGTGAGTGGTTCGAACCCTTTGGTGGCCGCGTCGTGCCAATGATGGTTATGAGTCACCAGTATCTGTTGACCGAAGAAATTCCTGAGGTTGAAGACTGGTCTAAGGCTAACGGCGGTGTGAAACTACCGCTGCTGCGGGATGTGGATATCTCTTACTATCTGCGCCAAGAAAAGCACGGCTACAACCTTGGCCCATATGAGCCAAACTGTAAGGCACATTGGGACACAGATGCCGACCCGATGCCCGATGACTTCTCGTTTCAGCTTTGGTCCGATGATTTGGATCGGATCGAAGACATTGTCACCAACGCCATGGAGCGCGTGCCGCTGATGGCAACCTCCGGCATCAGCCGCGTGATCAACGGCCCAATTCCTTATGCACCCGATGGCCTGCCGCTTATTGGTCCGATGCCAGGTGTGGAAAACGCATTTGAAAACTGCGTCTTTACCTTCGGCATTGCCCAAGGCGGCGGTGCAGGCAAAGTGCTGGCTGAATGGATCGTGGATGGCTTTACCGAGTGGGACATGTGGGCCGTCGATCCGCGCCGCTACACCGATTACACCGATCACGATTACTGCGTGAAGAAAGGCATGGAGGTGTACGGAAACGAATACGCCATGCACTTCCCGCATCACGAATGGCCCGCCGCCCGGGACAAGAAGCTCTCCCCCGTCCATGACCGGGTTGTCGCATCTGGCGGTGTTATGGGGGCCTATAACGGATGGGAGCGGGCGAACTGGTTCGCCAAAGACGGTGATGACACGTCGCTCGCTGCCACCCACACCTGGGGCCGTTCCGGTCCTTGGGAACAACGTGTGAAAGAAGAATGTGAAGCGGTGCGCGACCATTGCGGTGTGCTCGATCTGCCCGGCTTCTCCCGCTTCATGGTCACAGGCGAGGGCGCGGCGGAAACGCTGCGCGGTCTGGTGACGGGCGGCTTGCCCAAAGTAGGCCGTATGAACCTCGTCTACATTTCCGACGATCGGGGGCGAATTCTGACAGAGATGTCCTGTATCCGTATGGGCGAGGACGCGTTCTTGATGATCACGGCGGCGACGGCACAGTGGCATGACCGCGACATCCTAATGCGCGCCATGCCAGCAAGCGTCACGGTCGAAGACGTCACCACAACCCGTGACACGCTGATTGTGACGGGGCCAAAGTCACGCGACATCCTTGCAGGGCTGACTGATGCCGACCTGAAAAGCGGTTGGCTCACCCACCAAAGCGCCACTGTGGCCGGGCAACCCGCCTATTTGATCCGCGTGTCTTTTGCCGGTGAGCTTGGCTGGGAAGTGCACGGGCTTAACGAACATATGCCCGCAATCTACGACGCAATCTGCGATGCCGGGGCAACGCCTTTTGGCATGTATGCGCTGAACTCTTTGCGTTTGGAGAAAGGCTACCGCGCTTGGAAGGGCGACCTTTCTACTGACTACTCTTTGCTCGAAGGTGGGTTGGAGCGGTTTGTCAAACTCGACAAGCCACAGGATTTCCCGGGCAAAGCTGCGATCCAGAACGAAAAACAGCAAGGCGTGAAAAAGTCCTTTGTCACCCTGAAGGTCGACGCCGCAGATGCAGACGCGCCGTATATGTCCTGCATTTACCACGGGGATCAAATTGTCGGCGAAACCACATCCGGCGGCTGGGGTTATCGCGTGAACGCCTCCATCGCGCTGGGAATGGTTAAGGCCGAACTTGCCAAGCCGGGTACTGAACTGACGGTGGAGATTTACGGTCAGAAATGCCGCGCCGTTGTGCAGGAAGACCAACCCATGTGGGATCCCAACAACGAAAGGCTGCGGGCGTAATGCGTCCCTGCCTTCTCTTGGTCTGAAATACTCCGGTGGTCTGGGGGCAGCGTCCCCAGCCGGTCGCGTGGCGCAAGCCATGCGAAATACCTAAAAGGACAAAGCGCATGGTTGATCTTCCAAACAAAGCTCGTGTGGTTATCATTGGCGGCGGTGTGGTTGGCTGCTCGGTGGCCTACCACCTCGCCAAACTGGGCTGGAAAGACGTGGTTCTGCTGGAACGCAAACAGCTGACATCTGGCACCACCTGGCACGCCGCTGGCCTGATCGCGCAATTGCGGGCAACCGCCAACATGACCAAGCTCGCGAAGTATTCGCAAGAGCTCTACGGCAACCTCGAAGCCGAAACCGGCGTCGCGACAGGGTTCAAGCGCTGCGGCTCGATCACCGTGGCTCTTTCGGAAGAGCGCAAGGAGGAAATCTTCCGCCAAGCTGCCATGGCCCGGGCTTTTGGCGTCGATGTTGAAGAGATTTCGCCAACTGAAGTCAAAGCCCGCTATGAGCACATAAATATCGACGACAGCACTGCAGGCGTTTACCTGCCGCTCGACGGTCAAGGCGATCCAGCCAACATCGCCTTGGCGCTGGCCAAAGGCGCGCGGCAGATGGGGGCAACGGTCAGGGAGCGGGTGAAAGTCACCAACATCGTCAAGTCGGGCCGCAAAGTAACGGGTGTGGATTGGGTGTCTGACGACGGGACAGAGCAAGGTCATATTTCGTGCGATATGATTGTGAACTGTGCCGGTATGTGGGGCCACGAGGTTGGTCGCATGGCTGGAGTAAATGTGCCGCTCCACGCTTGCGAACATTTCTATATCGTCACGGAAAACATCCCGCAGCTCACACAGATGCCGGTGCTGCGCGTGCCAGATGAATGTACATACTACAAAGAAGACGCAGGAAAAATCCTCCTAGGGGCCTTTGAACCAAACGCCAAACCTTGGGCCATGAACGGCATCCCGGACAGCTTTGAATTTGACCAGTTGCCAGAGGATTTCGACCACTTTGAACCCATTCTCGAAGCCGCAGTTAATCGTATGCCGATATTGGCCGAAGCCGGCATTCACACCTTTTTCAACGGCCCGGAAAGCTTCACACCAGATGACGCCTACCACCTTGGCTTAGCGCCAGAGACGGACAACGTCTGGGTGGCAGCAGGCTTCAACTCCATCGGTATCCAATCTGCAGGTGGAGCAGGCATGGCGCTGGCGCAATGGATGGATGATGGCGAAAAGCCGTTTGATCTTGGCGATGTGGACATCTCTCGCATGCAGCCTTTTCAAGGCAATAAAACGTATCTGTTTGAGCGCTCTAAAGAGACGTTGGGCCTGCTCTACGCTGACCACTTCCCTTATCGCCAGAAGGCCACAGCACGTGGTGTTCGCCGGACACCGTTCCACCATCACATGAAAGCACAGGGCGCGGTTTTTGGAGAACTGGCTGGGTGGGAGCGCGCCAACTGGTTTGCGAACGAAGACCAGGAACGCGAGTACCACTACACTTGGAAACGCCAGAACTGGTTTGAGAACTCTGCTGCCGAACACCACGCAATTCGCGAAAATGTCGGCATGTACGACATGTCCTCCTTTGGCAAAATCCGGGTCGAAGGCCCAGACGCCGAAGCCTTTATGAACTACGTGGGTGGGGGGGATTACTCCGTGCCCAACGGCAAAATTGTCTACACCCAGTTCCTCAACCGTCGCGGCGGGATTGAGGCTGACGTGACCGTGACCCGCTTGACGGAAACGTCCTATCTGGTGGTGACCCCAGCGGCGACACGTTTGGCGGATCAAACTTGGATGGAACGTCACAAAGGCACCTTCAACGTTGTGATCACTGACGTGACACCGGGCGAAGGTGTGCTGGCAATTATGGGGCCAAATGCCCGTAAACTTCTGGAAAAAGTTTCCTCCGCCGATTTCTCCAACGCGACCAACCCCTTTGGCACCGCGCAGGAAATTGAATTGGGCATGGGCCTCGCCCGCGCGCACCGCGTGACCTATGTGGGGGAGCTTGGCTGGGAGATCTACGTGTCCTCCGATATGGCAGGCCACGCTTTTGAAACCCTCTGGGAGGCGGGGCAGGACATGGGGCTGAAGCTTTGTGGCATGCACATGATGGACAGCTGCCGCATCGAGAAAGGCTTTCGCCACTTCGGCCACGACATCACCTGCGAGGATCACGTTGTGGATGCGGGCCTTGGCTTTGCGGTCAAAACCGACAAGCCAGACTTTATTGGTCGTGAAGCTGTGATTGCGCGCAAGGAAAGTGGCCCGCAGAATCGAATGCTGCAGTTCAAACTGACCGATCCTGAGCCGCTGTTGTTCCACAATGAGCCAATCCTGCGGGACGGTGAGTATATCGGCTACCTAACCTCCGGTAATTATGGCCACACTTTGGGTGGCGCCATGGGGCTCGGCTATGTGCCGTGCGCTGGTGAGACAGCCGCCGGGGTGCTTGCCTCGACCTATGAGATCGACGTTATGGGCACCAAAGTGAAGGCCGAAGCCTCGCTGAAGCCGATGTACGATCCAAAATCGGAGCGCGTCAAAGTCTAAGCCGCGTCCGCATAGCTGAACTTTGAAAGGGTCATCACGTTTTGTGATGGCCCTTCGCACGAAAAGTGGCATTTCCTTCTGCCTTTCACAGCGCTACCAAAGTGCGTCGCGGCAGGAGGAACCAATCATGGCCACACGTGCAGAACAGCCGGAAAACGTCGATACACCACAAGGGCTGGCTTATGCGATGACGGCTTACCTCCTTTGGGGGTTTTTGCCGCTTTATATGAAGCTTGTGGCCCACATGCCCGCGCTTGAAGTGGTGGCGCATCGGGTGATCTGGTCCGTGCCCATCGCAGGCCTGGTGCTCATCGTCTTGCGCCGCACTTCGGATCTGGTCTCTGCCCTGCGCAATCCTCGCACGCTCGCCATGGGGTGTCTCACTGCTGCGCTGATTACTGTAAACTGGGGTGTTTATGTGTGGTCCATCGGAAACGACCGCGCGCTGGACGCGGCGCTTGGCTATTATATCAACCCTCTGTTCAGCATCGCTTTGGCCGCCATCCTACTGGGCGAGCGCCTGACTCGCCTGCAATGGGTCGCCGTCGCTTTGGCCGCCGCGGCCGTTGTGGTGCTCTGGGTCGACGCAGGCAGTCTGCCTTGGGCCGCACTGGCGCTTACAGTCTCCTGGGGCTTTTATGCGTTCTTCAAAAAATCCCTGCCCATCGGGCCCAATCAAGGCTTTTTGTTGGAAGTGATCATTCTCACCATCCCTGCCACCGGATACCTGCTCTGGCTGACCGCGCAGGGACAAGGGCATTTTGGGGGCAGTGCGCGTGACACATTTCTCCTCTTAGGCTGCGGCGTGGTCACCGCTGTGCCGCTACTCTTCTACGCCAACGGCGCCAAACTCATGCGGCTTTCAACCATAGGAATCATGCAATACATAGCGCCAACCATGATCTTCTTAATGGCGGTCTTTGTGTTCAATGAGCCTTTTGGTCAAGCACGCATGATTGCTTTCCCGCTGATCTGGGCAGCTTTGGTGGTCTATTCCATTCCAATGATCCGCGATTTGCGCAAGGCACGCCGTTGATTACTCTTTGAGGTGCTGGCGAATGTGGCTGGCAATCATCTTCCCCCACAAGGCATAGGCCGCTTCAGAAGGGTGATAGCCGTCCTCTGCCTGAAAATGTGGCTCAAACGGAATATCTATCGGCAGATGCGTCATCACCTGATGCGTGTCGCACAGTTCCGCCAAGGCCTGATCCAGCCTTTGCGCCTGTTGACCAAGCACCCAGCGCAAGGGCTGCGGCAACTCCGGATAGGCCCCCATTGGGGGCAATCCAGACGCGATAATCAGCTTCGCTTCAAAGCGGTTCACAAGACGTTTTGCCAATTGCCGCTGCCGGGTTTGCCAAAACCCTCGGCTGCTGCCGCGCGTCACGTCGTTCACGCCGAGTGCCGAGACCACAACGTCAAACGGCACCGGCTCCACCTTTGCCAACCGCTTCAGAACATCGCTGGTGGTCGCGCTGGTTTCACCAATCAGCTTCCAACTCACCGCAAAATCGTTGGACAGTGCCGCCACAAGCTGGCCGGATAGAGCCGTGTCTTGCGAACAGGCGCCCACACCCGCCGCAGAACTGTCACCGATAATCAGCAAGCGCAAAGCCACGCCAGATCCGGCGCAGCCTTCCCGCGCCCCTGGCGGTTCCGAGAGCGTATTGGCACGCCGTCGCACGCGGAGCCCCTGCGCCACCAAAAGCGGCGCAAGCGGGATGCGCAGTATTTGGTCCAATGCAATGCGCATCTTGATTTAACTCATGGCGTCTTTGAACTTAAGAAACCGCACGTCCGTCATCACCCGCTTGTTCATCGCCTCCCGCAGCGCGCCAATGGTTTTGTAGGGCCGCATGACCACCTCAAAATGCTGAATATCACCGGCCTCGTTCAAGGTGATCAGGTCGACGCCGACACAATCTAGTTCGCCCACCTTGCATTGAAACTCCAAAGCCCAGTCATTGCCATCTCCCATCACGCGGCGATAGCGAAAGTCGCTGAACACCTGGCCAACATGGCCCAGCACGGCCGCAACCGCGTCCCGCCCGGTCCAGGTCGCCCAGTAGGTTGGTGGTTGAAAGGTCGCGTCTTCTGCCAGCAGCCCTTTGATGTCTTCTTCGTTGCCTTTGGCAACGACCTCCTGCATGCGCGCGATTGTCGGGTGCATTGGGTCCCCTCTCGAAATTCCCGTTTTAGACAGCCTGGCGATCCCCACGTGTAACTCAAGGTTGACGTTGGGTTGCCGCCACGCTGTCAAAGCCCTATGTCGGGCGCCATGACCGAGATCACGCCATATGACCCGCCGATGGACCCGCTAGTTGTCTTGCATGAGGACAGCGACGTTGTTGTGGTGGATAAGCCTTCTGGATTGTTGTCCGTGCCGGGGCGCGGGGAACATCTCGCGGATTGTCTGCTGAGCCGGGTTCAGGTGCCTTTCCCAACCGCGCTGCTGGTGCACCGTTTGGATCGGGATACTTCGGGCGTTATGGTTTTTGCCCTGACACCACATGCGCAACGGCATCTGTCTAAACAGTTTGAAGAGCGCAAAACCAAAAAGACATACGTTGCCCGTGTTTGGGGGCAGGTGGTGGAGAAAACCGGTACTGTGGATCTGCCGCTTATTGTTGATTGGCCAAATCGACCACTGCAGATGGTGGATCATGAAAACGGCAAACCCGCACACACCGATTGGCGGGTGCTTAAGGTCAAAGACAAAGAAACCCGCGTGCGGCTGATGCCCAAAACCGGGCGCAGTCATCAATTGCGCGTTCACATGCTCGCGCTGGGGCATGTGATCTTGGGGGATCCGCTCTATGCCAAAGGCGAAGCACGGGACTTTGACCGCCTCATGCTGCATTCTGAGGAACTGCGCATCAGCCACCCAGAGAGCGGCAAAGGCATGTCCTTCCGTGCCAAAGCGCCATTCTAAGACGCGTTTTTGAAGGTTGCGGCTAGGATGGCAGCCATCTGATCCGCGTCTTCCTGCGTAAACGCATCCGGCTGATCGCTGTCGATGTCAAACACGCCCAGCAGCTCACCTGCGCCGTTCCAGACCGGCAACACCAGCTCGGACCGGGTTGAGGATGCACAGGCAATGTGCCCTGGAAAGGCATCCACATCCGGCACCAATTGCACCTCACCGGTCCGCGCTGCCTCACCACAAACGCCGCGCGCAAAGGGGATCACCAAACAGCCGTGGCCACCTTGGTATGGCCCAATCTTGAGCAGTTCCGGCCCAACCACCCGATAAAATCCGGTCCAGTCAAAGCGATCATCCGCATGATGCACCTCGCAGGTCACGGTTGCCATCAGTGCAACCGCATCGGTTTCACCCTCAGTTAAGGCGGCAATGGTTTTAGACAGGGTGGTGTAGTCGATGCTCATGGCAAAACCTCAAAAGAAAATCGCGCGCCTAGACCTCTAAGCGCGCGATCAAAAGTGGTGTGCTTAAACGCCAGCGTCGACGATGGCTTTGGCCAGAACCGGTACGGTCTGGGCGTTGAGGCCTGCGATGTTCATGCGGCTGTCGCCCACCATGTAAATCGCGTTGTCGACACGGATTTTCTCCACCAAGTCCGGCGTGGTGCCAAGGCGCGAGAACATGCCACGGTGCTGCGCCAGAAAGCCAAAGCGATCCGAGTTGCACAGGCGCTTGAGTTCCGCGGCCAACTGCTCACGCAACGCCAGCATGCCCAGTCGGGTCTCTTCCAGCTCCGCCATCCAGTCCGCTTTCAGCTCGGGATCGGTCAGAATGGTGGTCACAACCCGTGCGCCGTGATCTGGGGGGAAGGAGAAGTTCTGACGGTTGAGGTGGTTCAGGTTGCCCTGTGTCACCGCTGTGTTCTCTGCCTTCTCGCTCATCGCGATCAACAGGCCGGTGCGCTCGCGGTAGATGCCGAAATTTTTGGAGCAAGACGCCGCAATCAGCAGCTCCGGTACGGATTTTGCCACCAAACGGGTCGCCGCCGCGTCGTCTTCCAGACCATCGCCAAAGCCTTGATAGGCAATGTCGATCATCGGTGTGCAGCCTTTTTCGTTGATCAGATCGATCACGTTCTGCCACTGCGGCAGAGTCAGGTTGGCACCAGTCGGGTTGTGGCAGCAGCCGTGCAGCAACACCACGTCGTCGCTGGTCACATCGGCCAGATCTTCCATCATGCCATCAAAGTTCACAGCACGGGTCTCGTCGTCAAAATAGCGATACTTCACCATTTCGATGCCAAGGTAGCCCAGAATGCTGATGTGGTTTGGCCAGGTTGGATCGGAGACAAACACACGTGCCTTTGGGTTGGCCATTTTGATCAGCTCAAACGCCTGACGGATCGCGCCGGTACCACCCGGTGTCGCCACGGCGGCCAAACGGTCGCGTTCCACAGCTCCCGCCAGCAGCATGTCGATCATTGCGTCGGCGTAGGCTGGATCACCCGCCAGACCGGTGTAGGCTTTCGAGGTCTGCTCCTCGATGATCTTGCGCTCAGCGGCCTTTACCGCACGCATCACCGGGGTCACCCCTTCGGCGTTTTTGTAGACGCCCACACCCAGATCCACCTTGGTGGGACGCGGGTCGTCGCGGTACATGGCCATAAGGCCGAGAATTTTGTCTTTGGGCTGCTCTTTAAGGTTGGTGAGCATCACGCTTCTCCGGTTGCTACGGGCAGGGTGGGGAAAGCCCCCCATTCGGCCCATGATCCATCATAAAGGGAATGGTCGGTTTTGCCGAACCGCTCCATCGCAAGGCACAGGATCGCGGCGGTCACACCGGAGCCACAGCTTGTGATGGCGGGTTTGGACAGGTCAATATCGGCGGCTTCAAACACGGCGCGCAGCTCTTCGGGGGACTTCATTACCCCATTGTCGAGCAGCGTGGCGTAATGCACGTTCTTGCTGCCTGGGATGTGCCCTGCGCGCAGACCCGCGCGCGGTTCCGGCTCAGCGCCAGCAAAGCGCGACGGCCCGCGGGCGTCGATGATCTCATGATCGGCCAGCTTTGCGGCATGGGATACCTGAGTTACATCGCGCACCATGTGGTTCTGGCGGCGCACGGTCATATGGCGGTCGCGGATCACCGGTGGCATGTCATCCGTTGGGCGCCCCTCGGCAATCCACTTCGGCAGACCGCCGTCCAATACGGCCACGTCTTTCTGCCCCATCAGCTTGAACAGCCACCACACACGCGCCGCCGAGAAAATCCCAGAGCCGTCGTAAACCACAACCTGATGTCCATCACCCACACCCATCGCGCGCAGTCGGGACATGAATTTTTCAACCGGCGGCACCATATGCGGCAGGTCGCTGCGCCCGTCAGAAATATCGTCAATGTCAAAGAAGCGCGCCCCGGGAATATGCACGTCGGCAAATTCTTCGCGGCCATCACGCCCCATGTCCGGAAGGTACCAGGAGGCATCCAAAATGCGCAAATCCGGGTCCTTGAGATGAGCGGCCAGCCACTCAGTCGAAACCAACGTTTTCGGATCGTCCAAAGCCATATGTTCCCCTCGCACATTGTGGTCAAGCAAGAATATTGCACGCCCACCCAGAGTCACATGACTGCCTACAGGCGACGAAGAAGAGAGGCAAGGGCGCGCCTGTCGAATGCGCGCCCAGAAAAACTATTTTGCGAGCGCGTTGCGCACCACGCTGACAATGGCAAGCACCACGCCGCCGCCAACGCCACCGCTGGCAATTTGACCAACGATGCCAGCGATATCAATTCCACCTGTGGCAAGACCACCTGCGCCAACCATGGACAAAAGTTGTCCGCCGAGACCGCCACCTACGATACCTGCTATGGCATTGATCAATGGGCCTTGGTCGATTTTCCCAATCACTTTGCCTGCTGCCGTGCCACCCAATGCACCTGAAATGAGTGAGATTATAAATTCCATTGGTCGTCCCTTCCTTGTCGGGCCTGGCTTGTTTTTGCAGAAGGCGGGCCCGTCGCCTTGAGGACAACTTAATTTGTTGTCTGAGCACGGCTAAGGGGAATAAACAGCGTGATCTCCCGTCAAATTCGGCTTAGCCTCGCTTGGAGGTTTTTGGGCGAAACGATGCACCCCTGTGGTGCGAGCTTTCCAAAAACAAGAATGTGACGCGCAATTTTGGAGTTGAATATGCCCACAGGTGGCGAAACAGTTGTGATCCTAGGCAGCGGCCCCAATGCAACCGAGGCTCAAAGCTGGTCGCGTGAGATGTTTGACCAACTGGTGGTGCTCAATAACGCGTGGCGCGTGCGCGACGACTGGAGCCATTTTATCCACCCTGAAGATTTCCCGGAGGAACGCCATCCGCCAAGCAAGAGCGAAGATCAGGTTGAGGTCACCTATCAAAGCTATGTTCCGCAGAATAACGCTTTTGGGGGTGTGCTCTTTGCGGGAGGCACCATGGCGTTTACCGCCGCCTATTGGGCGCTCGGCACCTTTCGTCCCAAGGTGTTGGCCTTTATCGGCTGCGACATGGTCTACCCCACAGTAGGACATACCCACTTTTATGGAAATGGCACCGCCGATCCGCTGCGCGAAGACGTCTCACTGCAAAGTTTGGAGGCCAAAGCCGCCCGCTTGGGTCTCATTGCGGCCTATCACGGCTGCCAATGTGTGAACTTGTCCCGTCTGGATAGCGTGCTGCCTTATGAGCGGTTTCATGTGGCCCAGCTGCGTGACATCTCGGCGCCAGTGGTACGGCCGGTGTTTGCGGTAGATAAAATCCAGCGGGCTGAAGCGGCGCTTGACTACGATGCGCCGAGCGGACGCTATTGGAAAATCGCTCACAAGATCGACCCAAATAAAATCGCCGAGATCGATCAGATGTGGCTGCAATCCTATGCGGAGATTTACTCGCCGTGACGTAGCAAGCGCTGCTTCTGACGCCCCCAGTCACGTTTGGCGTCGGTGGCACGTTTGTCGTGGTTTTTCTTACCCTTGCCGATGCCAACCTTTATTTTCACAAAACCTTTGTGATTGAAGTACATCACAATTGGCACAATTGTCATGCCCTTGCGCTGTGTTGCATTCCACAAGTTGGAAAGCTGTTTTTTACTGACCAAAAGCTTGCGTTTGCGGCGCTCCATATGCGGGAACATGGCTCGCTCATATGGCGCGATGTAAGAGTTCACCAACCACAGTTCGCCGTCCTCAACCGCGGCATAGCTTTCCGCGATGTTGCCGGATTTCTCACGTAGAGCTTTGACCTCAGACCCGGATAAAACAATGCCCACCTCGATGTCGTCTTCGATGGCATAGTCAAACCGCGCCCGCCGGTTTTCGGCGATCACTTTGTAATTCGGGTCGGAGTTCTTTTGTGTCTTGGCCATAATGAGAGTGGCATAGCGCGCTCATGCAGCAGTGTCCATGGCCGCAAGCCGGAGGGTGGCGCAGAGGACACAAGCCTAAAATTGGACGGCATTTTAGTGGACGCACTGCGGGGCTTTAGGTAACTTGGGGAAAAGCGGGGCGTAAATGATCCCGATATTGAGGCAGTACGAATATGACTTTCCCCGATCGGTTTTCGAACCTACCGGCTTATGCGTTTCCGCGCTTGCGGGCGCTTATTGACCATTTGGAGCCAGGCGGCTCGGTGGTTCACATGACCATTGGCGAACCCAAGCATGCATTTCCCAGCTGGGTTACGGATGAGATTGTGGCCCATGCAGAAGGCTTTAATCGCTATCCACCCAACGATGGCGCGCCAGAGTTGCAAGCTGCTATCGCGAACTGGATTGACCGCCGCTACGGCGTCAAAGTGGATGCGTCTACACAAGTCATGGCGCTCAATGGCACCCGCGAGGGTCTCTACAATGCTGCCATGGCGCTGTGCCCGGAGCAGAAGAACGGCCAGCAACCGCTGATCCTGACGCCAAACCCATTTTATCAAGTCTATGCCGTAGCTGCGAAATCGGTTGGTGCAGAGGCGCGGTTTGTACCTGCCACAGAAACAAGCGGTCACCTGCCCGACATTGCGTCCCTGTCTGATGAAGAGTTGAGCCGTGTTGCCATTGCCTACATCTGCTCTCCAGCAAACCCGCAAGGCGCCGTAGCGGATCGCGACTATTGGAAAACGCTGATCGCTCTGGCGGAAAAACATGATTTCCAGATTTTTGCCGACGAATGTTACTCGGAAATCTATCGTGGCACGCCGCCTCCTGGCGCGCTCGAAGTGGCCAAAGAAGTGGGCGCTGATCCGGAACGCGTACTGATTTTCCACTCGCTCAGCAAGCGCAGCAACTTACCGGGGCTGCGCTCTGGCTTTGTGGCCGGCGGCCCGGAAAGCCTGCGGCACATCAAGCAGCTGCGTGCTTATTCCGGTGCGCCACTGCCGCTGCCTTTGCAAAAGGCCGCAATCAAGGTTTGGAATGACGAGGCACATGTCGCCGAAAATCGTCGTCTCTATGCGGAGAAATTTGACGTTGCAGACGAAATTTTTGCCGATGTGCCAGGCTATAAAAGTCCGGATGCAGGCTTCTTCCTTTGGATCCCAGTGGAAGACGGTGAAGCCGCTGCAATCAAGGCGTGGACAGAGACTGGCATTCGCGTATTACCCGGAGCCTATCTCAGCCGCGAAGTGAATGGCGTAAACCCCGGTAAAGGGTACATTCGGGTCGCACTTTTGGCCCCGAAAGACGAAGTGGCAGATGCGCTGACCAAGCTGCGCAATTGTCTCTACGGATAAGAATAGACGAGGTGGATTATGGCATATCAGGCGCGCGGACGCGGACCCTTGTTGGATAGTGCAACCCAAGCCGCGGTGGAAAAACGCGGAAAAGAACTGATTGGCATCGCGCTGATCATTGTGGCCATGCTGCTGGCCGCAACGATCTTGTCGTATTCCCCAACGGATCCAAGCTGGATCTCAGTGACCGACGCCCCGGTGGAAAACCTGCTTGGACGTCTTGGCGCTTCCATTGCCGCACCTTTGTTCATCATTGTTGGTTGGGGCAGCTTTGGTCTGCCGTTGATTTTGGGTGTTTGGGGAGTGCGATTTGCCTTCCACTTTGGTGAAGAACGTGCGCAAAGCCGGATCATCTTTGCTCCGATAATGTTGGCCCTGGCATCGATTTATGCGTCTACGCTTGCTCCAGGTGCGGATTGGATTCACGCTTTTGGTCTCGGCGGGCTTTTTGGCGACACCATCACCGGCGCCTTGCTGACCATCCTGCCAATTGGCGCACAGTCCGGCGTAAAACTGATGTCCTTGCTGGCCGGCGTTGTTTTCGTGCTCTCTAGTGCCTTTGTTCTGGGCTTCACGCGTGCGGAGCTTAGCAACGCTGCACGCCGCTTTATGATCGGCCTTGTGTTAACGTATGACGTCATCATGCGCCTGCTGGGGCGTGGAGCCACCGGTGCTGTGTATGCCGCCAAGACCGCACAAGCTCGTCGTGTCGAACGCCGTGCAGAAACACAGGCGCATTACGCGGCTGAGCAGGCCGCTTGGGAAGATAGTCATGTGGAGGAGGACATCACCGAGTCCCACGTCCCAGTTGAAGAAGAGCGTCCGAAGCCACGCCTGCGTATACCTGCGCTGATCAAGCGCGCTGACCCAGCGCTTGAGCCAATGCCGGAGCCAGAGCTGGTCGAGAACGTCTTTGCGGATGACTGGGATGTAAAGCCGGAAGAAGAACGTATTAGCGCAAAGATCGCCGATGTGATGCGCACGCGCGCCCGTCGTGGCGCTACGATTGCGCCGCCAGAATTGCATCCAGACAAACCGTTGACCAAAGGCCGCGGACGTGGACCCGATCCGCTGGTGCTTGATGACGAAGCGCCAGAGCAATATCTACCTCTGCAGGCAGAGCCCCCACTCACAGCGGCAGGATCAGTCTTGACACGTGCTGAGCCGCCGCTCTCCGCTCCAGCTTCGGTGCCGGGCGTTGCTTCGACCTCGACACCTGTGGTTGAACCACAGCTGATGGAGGCCGCGCCTATTGTCGATCCAGCTCATTTTGAGGCGTCTGTTGCAGAACCAGTCTCTCAACCTGTGCCGCAACAGCCGCGTATAGCGCCGATCCCAACAGCTGAACCCAAAAAGGTGGTTCAGCCGCGCGTCAATAAGGCTGTGCAGCCTTCGACGCGAGCAAAGGCCGAAGCGCAGCCGTCTTTGGCCTTTGAGGAAGCGCCGTCGGCATTTGAACTGCCACCGCTGGGTCTTTTGGAAAACCCAATGGCAATCCAGCGCCATCACTTGTCTGACGATGCGCTTGAAGAAAACGCACGCATGCTGGAGTCGGTCCTCGACGATTATGGCGTCAAAGGCGAGATAGTCTCTGTACGTCCGGGTCCGGTCGTAACCATGTATGAGCTTGAGCCTGCGCCGGGTCTTAAGGCCAGTCGTGTGATTGGCTTGGCGGACGATATCGCCCGGTCAATGTCTGCGTTGTCTGCGCGTGTGTCGACCGTGCCGGGCCGTTCAGTGATTGGCATCGAATTGCCAAACGAAAACCGTGAAAAGGTTGTGCTACGTGAAATCCTCGCGGCACGTGACTTTGGCGACAGCAATATGAAGCTTCCTCTGGCGCTGGGCAAAGATATTGGCGGTGACCCCGTGGTAGCCAACCTTGCCAAGATGCCTCACCTGTTGATTGCAGGGACCACCGGTTCTGGTAAATCCGTTGCGATCAACACGATGATCCTGTCGCTGCTGTATCGTCTGACGCCGGATGAATGCCGCATGATCATGATTGACCCTAAAATGCTGGAACTTTCGGTATATGACGGCATCCCGCATCTGTTGTCCCCTGTTGTGACCGACCCCAAAAAGGCGGTTGTGGCTCTCAAATGGGTCGTGGGCGAGATGGAAGAGCGCTATCGCAAGATGTCCAAAATGGGCGTGCGCAACATCGACGGGTACAACAGCCGTGTCGCAGATGCGTTGGCCAAAGGCGAAACCTTCTCGCGCACCGTGCAAACCGGCTTTGATGATGACACCGGAGAACCGGTGTTTGAGACCGAAGAGATCGTGCCAGAAAAGATGCCCTATATCGTTGTGATCGTCGATGAGATGGCGGACCTGATGATGGTCGCGGGCAAAGAGATCGAAGCCTGTATTCAACGTCTGGCGCAGATGGCACGAGCCTCGGGTATCCACCTGATTATGGCAACGCAACGTCCGTCCGTGGATGTGATCACCGGTACCATCAAAGCCAACTTCCCAACCCGGATTTCCTTCCAGGTGACCTCCAAAATCGACAGCCGTACCATTCTCGGTGAAATGGGCGCGGAACAACTCTTGGGCATGGGCGACATGCTTTACATGGCCGGCGGTGCCAAGATTACCCGCTGTCATGGCCCGTTTGTGAGCGATGAAGAAGTCGAAGAGATTGTGAACCACCTGAAGAGTTTTGGACCGCCAGATTACATCGGTGGCGTGATTGATGGTCCCGCCGACGATAAGGCGGACAATATCGATGCCGTGTTGGGTCTCAATACCGGTGGCAACACCAACGGCGAAGACGCACTTTATGACTCTGCTGTGGCGATTGTTATTCAGGATCGCAAATGTTCGACGTCTTACATCCAGCGCAAACTTGCGATTGGCTACAACAAGGCCGCTCGTCTGGTGGAGCAAATGGAAGACGAGGGTCTCGTTAGTCCGGCCAACCACGTTGGCAAACGTGAAATCCTGGTGCCTGAGCAATAATGCTCAGGCCCAATCACATTTTTTTGTAACGCGTATCAGGGTAAGCGGGCCAAGCGCCCCTATATTGGACCTATGACCAAACTCAAAACCTTTGCCACCGCTGCGTTTCTGTCTCTGGCCACTGCGATGCCCGCTATGGCGGAGAAGCTCTCGCTCAGCCAGATCAGTACTTATTTCAACAACCTAAAAACCTCGAAGTCTGATTTCATGCAGATTTCCGATGATGGGTCTGTGCAAACCGGCACGCTGTTCATCCAGCGCCCTGGCAAAATGCGGTTTGAGTATGACCCGCCGCAAAAGGCACTGGTGCTTGCTGCCAACAACGCTGTTGCGATTTTCGATAACCGTGCCAAAGGCGACCCAGAAACCTATCCGCTGGGCCGCACGCCACTATCAATCATTCTGGCACGCAAAGTGAATTTGCAATCCGCCAATGCAGTGATTGGGCACAGCTTTGATGGCAAGCACACCATCGTGACTGCTCAGGATCCGAAAAACCCGGACATCGGCCGTATTCAGATGAAATTTTCCGCGTCCCCGGTCACGCTTGATGAGTGGGTCATTCAAGATGCGCATGGCGGGCGTACCACCATTCGCTTAGGCGATACCGAAACTGGCATGACCTATCCACGGGCGCTGTTTGATATAGACACAGAGCGCAGAAAACGCCGCCGTTAAAAGCGACATGCTCAGGCAATTATGTCCGGCGTAAGTCGATCTTCGATGCGGGCAATGATGTCTTTCAGTCGCAGCTTCTGCTTCTTGAGCCGCTGAATCGTTAGTTGATCGCCGGTGCCCCTATGCACCAGCGCATTGATCGCCTCGTCAAGATCGCGGTGTTCCTGCTTGAAAACTTCCAATTCGACGCGCAAAACGTCATCAGTTTTCATCGACAGATCAGTGGTGGCGTTCATCTTTGGGTCCTTAGCCTAAGCGGACTTCTAAGATAGGGCTTTCCTTGCCTGCTGAAAAGAAGGCGAATTGGCCGTTTTTTGATAACCTGTTTAGCATTCCTGTGCGCGACACTTGCAGCATGCCAAATGCTGCCCCATATTCTCCATGTGCAATGGTTGCCAGAAAGGGATCTTTGCGCGGACTGTCGCTTTGAACAAGGACGGGTCGATGACCAAACTATCTTTGGGGTCCCA
>JAAENN010000290.1 GCA_024224295.1 Shimia sp.
CTCCTATCCACATGAATTCGTCGAAATTTTCAATGCAGTTTCATCGGTTTGGTCGTTCAATCTCTTTTGTTTGGTTGAGTGGCTGTCCAAGGTTTCCTTTACTTGCCGCTGCCGGTTCTTGAGTGTCTGGATCGTGAATTGGTTTTCTGCACTCTCCAGCGCAGCATTGACAATTTCGGCCTCAGCTTTTGTTTCCGCCAAGCGCTTGCTGTTGGCCAACACCTGCATCTGTACTTGCGTCAGCGTCATATAAAGATCGAGTTGACAATCTAGTTCTACAATTGCACTCACTGTCGCTAGATCGCTTAAGGAATCTTTGATTTGGACCAAATCTTTCTGCTTGGCGACAAGGCTTTCAAACCAAATGAACCCTCCCAATGCAGCAGATACGATTGCAATGAACTCCTTATACTCACCCAGTTTCTTCAAAAAGATTGATGATGGCATTGCGTGCCTCAAAAAATGGAATGTCCAAATTCTAAAGCGTTTCCACATTACGTTGACACATATCCTGCGGCTTTGAAGTAGTTCCAGCATTCTTCTGGCGTGTAGAGGTCACAAATGTCGCCGATCGCTTTGAAGAGGTGGTCGAATGTTCTGGCCCCGATGCGCCGGAGGTGGGCTTTGAGTTTTGAGAACGCTTGTTCGATGGGGTTCAGGTCCGGGCTGTAAGGCGGGAGGAAGAGGAACCAGCATCCGCGTTCACGCAGGGCGGCGACGGCCTCTGCGTTTCGGTGGGTGGCGAGGTTATCGAGGATAACGACTGTGCCCGGCTTCAGCACAGGGGCCAGCTCGTGGCGCAGATAGGCTGCAAAGGCAGCACCATCCATCGCTCCTTTGATGACCCACGGAGCAATCAGGCCTTCGCTTGTCAGTCCGGCGATAAATGTCTGGGTATTCCACGCTCCGAATGGCGCTGATCCAACGAGGCGTTTCCCTTTTGGCGCACGTCCCCGCAGCCGGGTCAGGTTGGATTTGACCGAGGTTTCATCTATGAATACAAGCCGATGGGGACAATCCCGCATTGTCGGCTGGCGGCGCTTCACCCACTCGGAACGGGCGCGCCGGACGCGCGATTTTCGCCGTTCATCCGCAATGAGGCTCTTTTTTTAAACGTATACCCCAACCTGCGCAGAGCTTGATCAATCGCCGAAACAGTGACGCGCAGGTCTCTGGCCATTTCCAACGCATCCCGCAACTCGTGCAAGGTGATATCCGGGTCCTGGGTCACAATCTCGATCAGAATGTCATGATGTGGCGCGAGCTTCCCGGTCCCCGGCTTGCGCCCGTCCCGCGCAGGTTCAAGGCTTTCACCCTTCTTGATCCTGCGGGACAGGCGCGAGCCAGACGAGGCTGAAATCAACAACCGACGCGCCGCCTCCCGGCCACTTAGTCCCTGCTCATACAGCCGTTGAAAGCGATGGCGGATGTCTGAAGATAGTGGTTTGGGCATGAAGCAATCCTCCTATAAAGGATGAATCACAAAATGCCCGAAAAGGGAATCCCCTTTGACTCTACGTTCGCTGGAAACGCTTTAATGCCAAATTGACGGGCAACGGTGATACCACATCTGAACCGCTTTTCCCTCGTGTTCAGATGGACAGCGGGGGCCATCGTTCAGCCCCCGCGACCCTTTCCCCCTGACAACACAGTGGAATTTTCCCGTTTCGGGGCGCGAACCTCCCAGATGATTTCCGCCATTGGCTTGACTTCGCGCCCCAGCCCATGTGTATCGGCGCATCGACACGCCCGAAGTTCACAGGATCCGACCAATGCACGCTTACCGCAGCCATACCTGCGCCGACCTCAACGCCTCAAACGTTGGCGATAATGTTCGCCTTTCGGGATGGGTCCACCGCATCCGCGACCACGGCGGTATCCTGTTCATCGACCTGCGCGACCACTACGGGATCACCCAAGTTCTGGCCGACCCCGACAGCCCGGTCTTTGCCGATGTCGAAAAGCTGCGGGCCGAATTCTGCATCCGCATCGACGGCAACGTCATGGCGCGCGCCCCCGAACTGGTGAACCCCAAACTCCCAACCGGAGAGGTGGAGGTCTTCATCCGCGACCTGGAGGTTCTGGGCGCATCAGACGAACTGCCCCTTATGGTGTTCGGCGATCAG
>JAAENN010000291.1 GCA_024224295.1 Shimia sp.
AGACGAAGTAACGCAATTGAGCGCCCGGTAAAGGCTGGTGTCCAAGGTAGTGGTTTTTGGCCCAAACCGCCGAAAATATGCAGTAGGCTTTTCAAGGTACATTGATCTTGCCTGAAGCAATGCCTTCTGCGAGGCCCAGTCAACACATAGCTGTCATGAGGTGCCAAATCGGAACCTAGTCCCCTTGCGTAAACGCTCGTTTGCGCAATGAATTTGTGGGACTCCAATAATCAAGGTGTAAATTTTGGAATTAATTGTCCGGGTATTGTGTGAATTATTTGTCACCCTTCCTGTTGTTCCGAAGACGGCTGCGCCGGATGCAGTCTTGCCCTTGGCCTGGCGCTGGGGTACTGTTCTTAGAAGGGCCATTTAACGAACAGTCGCACAATCCGCCATGAACAAGAACAAGCCTTTATCGCTGGTCACGGACACCCCGCCAGTGTCCCAAAAACGAACAGTATCCCGCACGGGCAAAACCAACGGGGCGCTACGCAGCCGCGAACACCTCACCCCCGCCGAAATCGAAACCCTCGTCAAGGCCGCCCGCAAGAACCGCCACGGGGGCCGGGACAGCGCGCTTGTCATGGTCGCCTTCCATCACGGCCTGCGGGTCTCGGAGCTGGTGAACCTGCGCTGGGAGCAGATCGACTTCGAGGGCGGCGCGCTGCACGTGCGCCGGGCCAAACAGGGGACGCCCGCCACGCACCCGATGCCGGGCCGGGAACTGCGGGCGCTGCGCCCGTTAAAGCGGGGCAGCCAAAGCCCCTTCGTCTTTGTCTCCGAGCGGGGCGCGCCCTTGAGTCCGGCGGCGATCAACCGGATGCTCCAGCGGCTGGGCGAGCGCTGCGGCTTTTCCTTTCCGCTCCATGCCCATATGTTGCGCCATGCCTGCGGCTACAAGCTCGCCAATCAGGGCACCGACACCCGCACCATTCAGGGCTATTTGGGGCACAAGAACATTCGCCATACGGTCCGCTATACCGAGCTGGCCCCCACGCGCTTCAAGGGACTGTTCGATTAGGGAACGACAGGAAGGGTGACAAATAATTCACACAATACCCGGACAATTAATTCTGAAATTTACACTTCATGCGACATAGCGGGGCTCTATGCGACGTAAAAATCCCTACTGCATATTTTCGGCGGTTTGGGCCAAAAACCCCATATTGGAATGGGCTGGTATAGTGATTTTTGATCAGCGGGTCGATGATCAAAAATACCTATGGCGGCAAACGACGGTTGGGGTTCTCACAACCAGTTGATATAGAAGACTATTCTAATATGACCCACACGCAATAGTCTCACTCACTACCTTCCTGATCCTCTTCGCGGTACAAAGAATCAACGACTTGCGAACTTGTCGGTGGATTTTTGTGCCCGATAGTGAGAGTATTCCCTATATATATTGACAACCATAGGGAATCATCCCAATCATGAAGCGGGTGCTGAATATCGCGGAGCAGATTCGGCAATTGCTCCTGAAGAACACCATCATGTCGCTGAAACAATTACGGTCTGAACTACAGGATCGACCGCGCAGCAGTCTGTTTCGCGATCTCAAGAAACTGGACTTGATCTCCAGCTACACACACACCGGCCAATACCACGCACTCACGCGGTTGGCGAAGTTTGATGAGGATGGGCTCTGGTTTTTCCAGGACGTTGGGTTTTCTCGGTACGGAACACTGAAGAGATCACTGGTCCATGTGATAACTCACTCGCAGGCAGGCATGACCCATCGAGAAATCAAGAAGCTATTTCGTGTTGAAGTTCAGAAACCACTGACCGATCTGGTGAGTACTAACGCCGTTGCCCGTCAGTTGCTTCCCAGCCGTATCCACGTATATCTGAGTGCAGACGCGACATCCGTGGCGCA
>JAAENN010000292.1 GCA_024224295.1 Shimia sp.
CCTCTGCAACGCTGCTGGGACTACTGCTTCCGTCCCAGGCGTACTTTGTCCATTATTTGTATGAAAAACTGTTGGGATGATTGCGTCCGTCCCGGGTGGACCTGTCCATTATTTTTCTAAAAAACTATGCGCCCGTCCCGGGCGTACTTGCCCATCTATTACTACTATTACTACCACTACAAAGTCGAGGCAGTCTGTTGAAGTATCTCTGCTCACATTCTTGCTAAACTTGTGGTACTTTATAGCGTCCGTCCCGGGCGGACCTGTTGTTGTTTTCAATTTGTGGTAGTTTTGGGACTATTGCGTCCGTCCCGAGTGGACTTGTCCATAGTTCATCTGCAACGCTGCTGGGACAATTGCTTCCGTCCCGGGTGGACGTGCCCATTATTTTTTTGAAAAACTGTTGGGACGATTGCGTCCGTCCCGGGCGGACCTGTCCATTATTTTTCTAAAAAACTATGCGCCCGTCCAGGGCGGACTTGCCCATGTATTGGGCTGTAAATCTCCGTAACATCTCGCATGCACTGCCAATGTGCCGATTTGCTGGACGACGTCGCCGACGAGGACTGCGCCCGAGAGGCGCCGCCATACGTGCCGATTCCGATTCTTCCAAAGTCACCGGTCTCCACGACGCCACAAAGTGTGTCGGGGTCGGAGATGGAGACGGTGTGCCTCGACGCCAGTTGCAGACTGTGCGCTTCCGAGTGGACGCCACCAATAACACCGCCGAGGAGGCGATCCCGAACACCGCCGAGCAGTGCCGAGTGGTCGCCTCCGACGCCACTACGGACGCCACCACCAGGGACGCCGCCGTCGGCGGCGTCTCTGTTGATGTGGATGCGGAGTGGTCACCCTTGTGAAGTGATGGCTGGTTTATTCCATTCCCTCATCGGCCGAGGACAAACAGCCTTCTTGTCCCTTTTGGCAAATGAACAAGCGCTGCATTGGTTTCAGCTTTCCGGCGAAGGCGACGGTGCCGGCCGTCCAACAGTCAGAACTTACGCCAACACGTCCGAACGCGTGTGTTGGCTCAAGCCGAGAAAACAGCTGCGCGCTAATTACCGCTTTTGCATGGCCGCAGAGCAGCGTGGTGCCGATCCACGGTGCTCTACGCTTGACCTGGCCGACTTCGAGCTGATCGAAGAGCCCGCGGCCGTCGTGGCCTGGAGGAGACTGCTCACCACGATCCACAACATCTTCAGGCTCAGGAGGATCTGGGCACACGTTGGGGTGCACTTGCGCATATACCGCGCGCTTCGCTAGGGCCTCGGGGCCATGGCGACTCTGCTGAGGATCTCAATCGGGGACACCACCACTGACACCGCCGAGGAGAGTCGTGTTGAAGGACGGCGGGTCTGCCGAGCGTGACTGCGCTGCCGATTGTGAAGTCGCCGACGCGGATGCTCACGAATGTGATTGAACCTCCACAAGGATCGCTCGCGAACACCGAGCAATGGCCATGCCGCCGAGCAATATATGACCCCGAGACTTTCGGCTGTGACAGCGGTGCACCGTGCTGACCCTCAAAAAAAGAAGGTAAAAAGCTGCATTTGAAAGCGAAAAAGGGGATCGAATGTGTTGAGGTTGCGCCTGCCTCTCACAATGTCATCGTCCGTAGCTATTTTATCAGCGTTCCCAAGCACCCCGGGCACGCGCCTAGTATGTAATGGCGTGGGTGCGCCGCGGCGCCGCCGGACGAGGTCCTGCACGTGCCGGACGTCGCGTATACGGCAAATGGGATCATCGAAGCCGATTGCAGACCGTTCAGTGGGACTCGGACTACTACTGTAACGGAGGCAAGGAATTGACATTGCCTGACAATGACGTCGCAAGCAGGTCGGAGCTCTTGCCTCGCTGACGTCTCGTGCAAGAGCTCCAATGCACACACCCGTGCACGCAAGCCCACCAAGCTGGTTCGTCGGCGGTCGCTGCAGCCGCCACCGCCGCCAGGACGAACACAGCAGCATGATCAGGTTGTTGCGACAAGCGGTGACCTTAGACCACTGTCACATCAATATCGAGGCCGACTCAAAAAGGCCTGGAAGAGCGCACACGCGAGTGCGGAGACCACGGTGAGCCCCCTGGTCCAGGACGAGCGCACATTGCCAATGTCATGCGAGCACCATGTCGGAGAATGTCAGCTGAGCTGCTCAAAGCTTAAGGTGGCGCCACCTTATCTTTGAAGACAGCAATGGCCGTGTAAGCGCTGTATGACGCTTTCCTGGCCTCGCATACCTAAAAAAAGCTGCGCCTTTTGGCGAAAACAAATTCCAATGGCAGTGTCATAGGCACATGACACTTCTCAGGTTTCGTGTGTTTGCTTCCCGTGCCCAAATGTTTAATGGCCCCTAG
>JAAENN010000293.1 GCA_024224295.1 Shimia sp.
AACGGCGTGAAATGGTCGTCGACATGGTTTATGGCTTCTAACATTTTCGAAAATCTGGTTTTAAATCTATATTTTATATGGAGTTGTGGTGCCGCTGATAGGACTCGAACCTACGACCCCATCATTACGAATGACGTGCTCTACCAGCTGAGCTACAGCGGCGCCGATGCGGTGTATAGGTGCGCGATTTGCGAAGGGCAAGAGAAATTGAAGGCGTCAATCTGGTCAGCTGACGGGCACCAATGGTTGCCGACCTTCTGGTGTCAGCTGCCAGACCGACGTGCCCTCAAACACAGCTGCAGTGACGGCCTGGCCGTAGCCTGCTCCGGTGTCAAGATCGACGCGGTTGCCAAAATGTGTGGGGCGGTCCACGGGGGTGTGACCATGCACCACGAGCCAGGGGTGCGGGTGTGGATAGGTGAGAAACTCGTCTCTGATCCAGCACAAATCGTCATCTGACTGATCTGCCAGAGCCACCTCCGGACGGATGCCTGCGTGTACAAACAGCAGGTTGCCGTGCAGCTTGGCGTACGGCAGTTGGGTCAAAAACGTAACGTGCTCAGCGGGCACTGCGGCGCGGGCGGCAGCGTGAATTTCAGACAGGCGCGCATCGGCGTCAAAGTTGATGCCATAGGAGGCCAGGGTTTCGCGTCCGCCGAGGCGCTCATGTAGCCAGTAAAGGTCGGGACGCAGGCGCATGTCCAAGCGCGGCGAAGGTTCCAGAAAGTAGCGGAACATACGGTCGTGGTTGCCGGTCAAAATGGTCCAGTTCCGACCCTGTTTCAGCCCATTTAGCACAAAATCAATCACGCCTTTGCTGTCTGGACCCCGGTCCACAAGGTCGCCAAGAAACACAACTTCCGCCTCGGGTCCGCCGTCTTCGATAACGGTTTCCATCACCGCTTCAAGCTTGTCCAGATGTCCGTGAATATCGCCAATGGCATAAATTGGTGTGGTCATAAAAATCGCCTCAAACTGCTCGGCTACAAAACCAAAAAAGCGCCGCCTGGAAAAGGGCGACGCTTATAAAACTTCAATGACATAAACGTTTAAGCGACGTCAAACACCAGCGGCTTGATCTGACGGAACATACCTGTCTCTGCCAGCTGGGCACGGGCCTCCGCTGAAACAGGCTCATCCACATACAGAAGCGCAATGGCCTCGCCGCCGACATCCGCACGGCCCAAAGTAAAGTTCGCGATGTTCACACCGTTTTCGCCAAGGGTCTGGCCCAGCGTCCCGATGATGCCTGGCACGTCTTCGTTGGTGGTATAGAGCATGTTTGCCCCCACTTCGGCGTCAATGTTGATGCCTTTGATCTGGATGAAGCGTGGCTTGCCATCGGAGAACACGGTGCCCGCAATGGAACGCTCACGCTTGTCGGTTACCACGGTCACTTTGATGTAGCCGTCAAACGTGCCGGTTTTGTCCTGATTGGTGGTGGAGATTTGAATGCCACGCTCCTTCGCGACGACCGGCGCGGAGACCATGTTCACGTCCGGGTTGGCCTTTTTCATGATGCCCGCCACAACCGCGCAGTTCAGTGCGGCCAAGTTCATATCCGACACAACACCGTCATAGAGGATGTTGATGGCTTTGATCGGCTCGTCGGTCATCTGACCGGAGAAAGACCCGAGGTGGTCGGCCAGCTTGATCCATGGGCCCATGACCTTGGCTTCTTCGGCTGTCACGGATGGCATGTTCAGCGCGTTTTCAACAGCGCCAGTCAGCAGGTAGTTCGACATCTGCTCCGCCACTTGCAGCGCCACGTTTTCTTGCGCCTCAGTTGTGGCCGCGCCCAGGTGCGGTGTGCAAACCACGTTGGGCAGGTTGAAGAGGGCGTTTTCTTTGGCAGGCTCCTCTTTGAACACGTCAAAGGCCGCACCGGCGACGTGGCCGGATTTCAACAGCTCAGCCAATGCTTCCTCGTCCACCAGACCACCGCGGGCACAGTTGACGATGCGCACGCCTTTTTTGGTTTTGGCGAGGTTTTCGGCAGACAGGATGTTGGCGGTTTGCTCGGTGAAGGGCACATGCAGGGTTATGAAGTCGGCACGCGGCAGCAGCTCTTCGAGCTCAACTTTTTCAACACCCATCTTTGCGGCTTTTTCTTCAGACAGGAAGGGATCGTAGGCGATCACTTTCATTTTCAGGCCACGGGCGCGGTCACAAACGATGCCACCGATGTTGCCTGCGCCGATGACGCCGAGGGTTTTGTTGGTCAGCTCGGTGCCCATGAATTTGGACTTTTCCCATTGGCCAGCGTGGGTGGACTCGCTGGCAAATGGGATCTGACGCGCCACGGCGAACATCATCGCAATCGCGTGCTCGGCGGTGGTGATCATATTGCCAAAGGGCGTGTTCATCACGATCACGCCTTTCTTGGATGCGGCTTCTTTGTCGACGTTGTCGGTGCCGATGCCTGCGCGGCCAATGACTTTGAGGTTGTCGGCTTTTTCTAGCAACTTAGCAGTCGCCTTGGTGGCGGAGCGGATAGCGAGACCATCATATTGGCCAATCACTTCGGCCAGTTTGTCTTTGTCTTTGCCAAAATCGGGCATGAAATCAACGTCGATGCCGCGATCACGGAAGATCTGAACGGCGGTTTCGCTGAGTTTGTCGGATACGAGTACTTTGGGAGCCATGTTGAGCGTCCTTTGATGTCGGGGGGCCGGGTGTGGCCTGAATGGGAAAGGGGAGTGCCCGGCGGAGCCGCAGGGCAAATGTCGCTTACACTTGTGCTGCGATCTCGGCCTCAAAGGCCCAGGCTAGCCATGGTAGCATCGCTTGCAGATCGGCAGTCTCAACCGTGCCGCCACACCAGATGCGCAGGCCAGCTGGCGCATCGCGGTAAGCGCCGATGTCCAGCGCGATGTTTTCAGCTTCCAGACGTTTGGCGACGGCCTTGGCAAAGGCGGCACCGTCTTGAATGCGGTCATCGGTGAACTTCAGACACACGGAGGTGTTGGAGCGAGTTGCATCGTCTTCGGCCAAGTTGGCGATCCAGTCGTTCGCATTGCAGAAATCAAACACCGCTTTGGCGTTGGCGTCTGCGCGGGCAATCAGCCCTTTCAGGCTACCCTCGGAACGGGCCCAATCGAGCGCGAAGAGGTAGTCTTCGACAGCCAGCATGGATGGCGTGTTGATGGTCGCGCCGGTGAAGATGCCTTCGATCAGCTTGCCGCCTTTGGTCAGGCGGAAGATTTTCGGCAATGGCCATGCGGGGGTGTAGCTTTCCAGGCGCGCGACTGCGGCAGGGGAAAGCACGATCACACCGTGGGCTGCTTCGCCGCCCAGCACTTTCTGCCAGGAGAAGGTGGTCACATCCAGCTTGTCCCATGGCAGGTCCATGGCGAAAGCAGCGGAGGTGGCGTCACAGATGGTCAGACCTTCGCGATCGTCCGCAATCCAGTCTGCATTTGGCACGCGCACACCGGATGTGGTGCCGTTCCATGTGAAGACGACATCGTTGTTTTTGGTGTCAACGGAGGCGAGATCAACGATCTGGCCATAGTCAGCGGTTTTCACTTCGGCGTCGATTTTCAGCTGTTTCACCACATCGGTGACCCAGCCTGCGCCAAAGCTTTCCCACGCGAGCATTTCAACTTTGCGCGCGCCGAGAAGGGACCAGAGCGCCATTTCAACTGCGCCGGTGTCGGATGCTGGCACAATGCCAATGCGGTAATCTGCGGGGATGCCAAGAACGCCGCGGGTGCCTTCGATGGCATCCTTCAGCTTGGCTTTGCCAACAGCTGCGCGGTGGCTGCGACCCAGAGCGGCGTCGGCCAGTTTTGTGACATCAAATGTGGGGGGTTTGGCGCATGGGCCAGAGGAAAAACGCGGGTTGGCCGGCCGCGTAGCCGGTTGCTGAGTCGCCATCAATGCTATCCTTACAGATAAATGCCTCTCGTTGGGGAGAGGTGTCCCACGGACGGAGATAGTCGGGATGCTGCGGCCGCACAATAGGCGAAATCAGCGATCACGACAGTTTTCTCATCAAAAACGACGCGCTCTGACCACTATAGGAAACACGGGTGGCGACTTCGGGCGGAT
>JAAENN010000294.1 GCA_024224295.1 Shimia sp.
TGGGAGCTGCCGGTCTGGATCGCGAACTTCATTCTGATGGATTACGGCACGGGCGCAATTTTCGCCTGCCCGGCGCATGACCAGCGCGACTTGGACTTCTGCCGCAAGTATGACCTGCCAGTTGTGGACACCTTCTTCGCAATTGGCGACGAGACACCGGTGGAAAACACCGCCTTTGTGCCGGGCAAAGAAGAGAAGGTGAAATGGCAAAACCATTTTGCCGGTCTGGATGAAGCCACAGGTCAGGACGCCATCGATGTGACCATCGATTTTGCCGAAAAGGCCGGTTGGGGCAAAGGCGTGACCAACTTCCGCCTGCGTGACTGGGGCCTGAGCCGTCAGCGCTATTGGGGCTGTCCGATTCCGGTGGTGCATTGTGATGAATGTGGCGTGGTGCCGGAGAAGAAAGAGAACCTGCCGATTGCGCTGCCGTATGACGAAGACGGCAAGGCGATTGATTTCTCGGTGCCGGGCAACCCGCTGGACCGTCACCCAAGCTGGTGCGATTGTAAGTGTCCGAACTGTGGCGCACCTGCGAAGCGTGAAACAGACACCATGGACACCTTTGTGGACAGCTCCTGGTACTTCGCACGGTTTACGGCTCCGAAGGCGGATACGCCAACCGTGGCGGAAGATGCCGCCTTTTGGATGAACGTCGATCAGTATATCGGCGGCATTGAGCACGCGATTTTGCACCTGCTCTACTCGCGTTTCTTTGCGCGGGCGATGCACATCTGTGGCCACCTGCCAGAGAGCGCAAAAGAGCCGTTCGACGCGCTGTTCACGCAGGGCATGGTGACTCACGCGATCTACAAACGCGAGAACCAAAGTGGCCGTCCAACTTATTTCTATCCCGAGGATGTCGAGCTGCGAGACGGCAAGGCGTACTTGAAAGAAGACGGCTCT
This sequence comes from Shimia sp., assembly GCA_024224295.1. Taxonomy (GTDB): domain Bacteria; phylum Pseudomonadota; class Alphaproteobacteria; order Rhodobacterales; family Rhodobacteraceae; genus Shimia. The sequence goes on from JAAENN010000294.1 coordinate 907, forward strand.
GAGGTGGACATTGTGCCTTCAGCCAAGATGTCCAAATCGAAAAACAACGTGGTGGACCCGCTGTTCATCATCGAAAACTACGGGGCCGACACCGCGCGGTGGTTTGTTCTGTCTGACAGCCCGCCCGAGCGCGATGTGGAGTGGACGGCTTCCGGTGCGGAAGCGGCCTACAAGCACCTGACTCGTGTTTGGAACCTTTGCGACAAGATTGGTGAGATGGATGACGGCGCCAAAGGTCAGGGTGACGAAGCGCTGCTGCGCGAAACACATAAGGCGATCCGTGACGTGACGCTGGGTGTAGAAAGCTTTGGTTTCAACGCGTCGATCGCGAAACTCTATGCTTTCACCAACACCATCGCCAAGTCCAAGGCGGGCAAAGCTGCCAAGCGCGAAGCGATCATGACGCTGGCACAGTTGATGTCGCCGATGACCCCGCACCTTGCGGAAGACATCTGGGCGCATCAGGGCGGCGAAGGCATGGTTGTGAACGCGGCCTGGCCTGTAGCGGATGAAGCGATGCTGGTGGAAGCCAACGTGACCCTGCCGATCCAAATCAACGGCAAACGTCGCGGCGAGATCACCGTGGCCAAAGATATGCCAAAAGAAGAGGTTGAAAAGCTGGCGCTGGCGCATGAAGCTGTGCAGCGTGCGCTGGATGGGGCCCAGCCCAAAAAGATGATTGTTGTCCCCGGTCGGATTGTGAATGTCGTCGTTTAACCGCCGCACCTTTTTGTTGTCTGCAGCCGCCGCGGGAGGTACCTCCCTCAGCGGCTGTGGATTTGAACCCGTCTACGGCACGAATGGAGCGGCCTCGATGCTGCTCAACAATGTGCTGGTGGATGAACCCAAGGCGCACGAAAGTTACCTATTGGTGCGTGAGCTGGAGAACAGATTGGGGCAACCCGGTTCTGCGCCGCAATTCGGCTTGTCACTGGCAATGAACCTAGATGAACGTGGTGTGGGTCGAACCTCCGCTCAAGTGACCAACCGGTTTGATGTCATTGGATCCGTAACCTATGCGTTGCGCGGCATGGACGACAAAGAGGTGCTGACCACCGGCAAGGTGTCCAGCTTCACCAGCTATTCCGCCAGCGGCAGCACCGTTTCAGAATTGGCCGCCAAAGATGATGCCTATGAGCGCCTGATGGTGATTTTGGCGGATCGCATTGTGGTCGATTTGCAGGCCTATGCGGTGTCTGAGGCGGCATGAAGCTTTCTGCACGGGACGCCAATCGCTACTTTTCCAAACCGGAACCGGATCGTACTGGCCTGTTGATCTACGGGCCGGATGCGATGCGTGTGGCGCTCAAGCGCCAAGAAGTGATTGCGGCTTTGATTGGACCACAAGGCGAAGAGGAAATGCGGCTGACGCGTATTCCCGGCGCAGATTTGCGCAAAGACAAGGCCGCTGTGCTGGACAGCATCAAAGAGGTCAGCTTTTTCCCCGGACCACGTGTGGTTTTTGTGGAAGGCGCGACCGATGCCGGCGCACCGGCGATTCTGAGCGCTTTGGAAGATTGGGCCGAGGGGGACGCGCAGATTGTTGTGACCGCCGGTCAGCTCAAGGCCAGCTCCAAGATGCGCAAGGCGTTTGAGACCCATCGCAATGCCTACGCTGTGGGGATTTACAATGATCCACCCAGCCGTGAAGAGATCGAGGCCGATCTGAAAACCGCGGGGCTGGGCAATATTGAGCATGAGGCGATGACCGACCTGTTCAATCTGGCACGCGAGTTAGACCCCGGTGATTTCAGGCAAACCTGTGAGAAGCTGGCGCTCTATAAGTTCAAAGACGATCTGCCGGTGACCTCAGAGGATGTGGCGGCCTGTGCGCCGGTGTCCACCGAGGCGGCACTGGACGACATCTTGAACATCGTGGCCGAAGGGCGGGCGCGGGAAATTGGCCCGATCCTGCGCAAGTTGGAAGCGCAGGGGGTGAACCCAGTGTTGCTGATCATCTCCGCCACACGACATTTTCGGGCACTCTATGGCGCAGCCGCAGACCCCGGCGGGGCAGCGGCGGGCATTGCCCGGATGCGACCGCCAATTTTTGGCCCACGGCGCGACCGCATGGTGCGGCAAGCCTCCAGCTGGGGCGCACCGAAGCTTGAGCAAGCATTGACCGGCTTGACAGACACCGATTTGAAGTTGCGGTCTGCCGGGCAGCGCGCGCCGGAGATGGCGCTGGTGGAGCGGTTGTTTTTGCGTCTGGCGATGTTGGGGCAGCGCGGGCGGTAAAGTGCGACGAGGCGTCACGACGGCACGGGACGCTTGTTTCATGAGTGTTCGGCGGGCAGTCTCCCCTCAACGAGCAGGGAGGATGCCATGTATGAAGTGATCGGAAGCCCCACCAGCCGCGCGTTTCGGGTGGTTTGGATGCTGGAAGAGTTGGGCCAGCCTTACAAACTGTCACCGGAAAAGCCGCACTCCGAGGTGGTAAGCACCCTGAACCCATCAGGCAAAATTCCAATCCTGAAAGATGGCGACGCCGCGATCATCGACAGCACGGCGATCCTGACCTATCTGGCGGACAAACATGGCAAACTGACCTATCCGGCGGGCACCATTGAACGGGCGCATCAGGACAGTTTCACACAGCAGATTTTGGATGAGATTGAAGCGGCATTGTGGACCGCAAGCCGCCACAACTTCATTCTGCCGGAAGCGCGCAAGGTGCCTGCGGTGAAGGAGACCCTGATGTGGGAGTACAGTCGGGGGCTCAAAAACGTGCTGCGCCGTCGGCAAGGGACTTACTTGATGGGCGGAGAGATGACCGTGCCAGATATTATCCTGACCCATTGTGCAACATGGGCGAAGTTTGAAGGGTTCCCCACAGATAATGAGGAACTGCTTGGCTACATCAAAGTCACGCGGGGACGAGAGGCGTTTCAGAAATTGTTGCCGAAGCGAAAATGAGGGGCCAGCCCCTCTTGGCCTACAGCCAATTCACCTCGGGATATTTGTCGCCAGTGAATGTGAGGGGCTATGCGCGAGCCAATCGCGCGCACCTGCTCCGGCCCAGCGCCCTGTGGCGAGGCAGGCGGTGAGGAGATAGCCACCCGTAGGCGCTTCCCAGTCCAGCATTTCGCCCGCCGCAAAGGTACCTGGCTGATCCTTGAGCATGAGGGTTTCGTCTAAAGCATCGAAGCGCAGGCCGCCTGCGGTGCTGATCGCCTCATCCATTGGGCGTGGGCCTGCGTGGGTGACCGGCAACGCTTTGAGGAGTGACGCGAGATCCTCTGGCAGCGGCTGGCCAAACTCCATCAGCAGAGCCTGTTTTTCCGGTGCAAGCTTGAGGGATTTGCGCAAGAAATTGGCGCGGCTCATTTTGCCTTGGGGGCGAGAGAGGCGAGTGCGGATGTCATTCACGCTCATGTCCGGCAAAAGGTCCAGAGTGAGCGTGGCACCCTCGCGCATCGGGCGGGACACGGCGTAGATGCCGCCTCCCTCCAGACCGCGCTCGGAGATGACAAATTCTGCGCGTAGGGAGGTGTCGCCGGCTGAGAGCGTCACATTTTTGATCGGCGTGCCAAAGTGGCGCGTCATGTGGGGCGACCAATCAACTTCAAAGCCAATGTTGGCGGGTTTAAAGGGAGCAACTGGCGCTTTGAGCCAGTCCGCCCAAGCGCCATCTGAGCCAAGCCTTGCCCAGCTGGCGCCACCGCAGGCCAGAACGCAGACCTTGGGGCTGATCTCTTGAGGGCCATCAGGTGTTTCAAAGCTGTAACTGCCGCCGGTCCAGCGCCAGCGGGTGCGGATGTCTACAGCTTGCTCAGACAAACGGGTGAGCCAAGCGCGCAGGAGCGGTGAGGCTTTCATGACTTTGGGAAAGACACGACCAGAAGAACCGGTGAACATCTCCTGCCCCTGCTCTTCGGCCCAAGTGGTGACATCTTTGGGGCCAAAGACTTCCAGCATAGGACGCAGGGTGGGGGCTGCCTCATGGTAATGGCTGAGGAAGGTCTCAAACGATTCGTCTTTGGTCAGGTTGAGGCCGGACTTGCCCGCCATCAAGAACTTGCGCGCCACGGAGGGTTTGGCCTCCGCCACGACAACGGAATGCCCCGCCGCAGAGATCACATCGGCGGCCATGAGACCAGCGGGACCTGCGCCTATGACCAACGCATCCGTCACTCGGAGGGCTGAGATGTGGGCAATGGCGTTTTCAGTTCCACAACACGGTGTGGATACGGAATGGTGATGCCTGCGTCCTTAAGCGCGTTCCAGATCAGGAAGAGCACATCGGAGCTGAATTTGTTGCGGCCGTCATCGATGCCTTCAACCCAGAACTCTACGGCAAAATCCACACCGCTGTCACCAAAGCCACGCAGCTCACAATCCGGTGGGAACGGGTCGTTCAAAACGCCGGGGTGTTTGGCCACAGCAGCCTCGATAATAGCGGGCACTTCGTTGATGTCGGTGTCGTAGCTGACCGAAAACGGGGCTTCGTAGCGGTTGGCCGAGCCGCTGTCAGAGTAATTCACCACGCGGGTGGTGATGAAATCTTCGTTGGGCACCACAATCCAGCGGCCATCGTAAGTTTCCAAAATGGTGGCGCGGGCGGTCATTTTGATGATGGTGCCAGCTTCGCCGCCGTCGAGTTCCACGTAGTCGCCAACAGTGGCCTGACCTTCGAGCAGTAGGATCACGCCGGAGATGAAGTTGGAGGCAATCTTTTGCAAGCCAAATCCAAGACCCACACCAATCACACCGGTGAGCACCGCAAGGGAGGTGAGGTTGATGCCCATGATGTTCATCACCAAGAGGAACGCGACACCAAAGATGCCAATTTCCAGCGTCTTGGCGATGAGCTCACGCATGGCGGGGCGCATCTCGTCCTGTTTTTTGATGAACTGGCTGGATTGTTCGTTGGACCAACGGCCGAGCCAGAAGATCGCACTCGCCACAACAACAAAGCGGAGGGCAAACAGCACGGAGAAAGAGAGGTTGCCAAGCGGTACAACCGTGGCATCGAGATAGGCCATGACCTCATCCAGAATGCCCAGAGCATAAAGGCCCGCGATTGGCACGAGGAGGTAGCGGCCCAGCACTTTCATCACTGGATCCGCGATGATCTCTTTGACCAAAATGCGCACTGCCAGAAACAGGAACACGCGTTTGCCGAAGGCAATCACCGCGCCGGAGCCAAACAGTGAACGGGTGACGTTTTCGCCGATGCCGATGAAGACATAGGCCAGAAGCGGTAGCAGCAGCGGCAAGAACATTGACACAAAACGGCGGGCGCGGGCGATGTAGCTGTCTTGGCCTTCCGGTGGCGTCAACCAGCGATCCAGAAGCGGATGCAGCTTGCGGCTGACATAAAGTGCCGCAAGGTAAGCGACCAGCAGCAGGCCAAATTGTGACCAGGCGGCGGGGCTGAGTAGCCAGCCTTGTGCAATGCCCCAGAGTCGGTCGACCTGTTGGAGAGCTGAGTTGAGTAAGGCTGTGCCGTCCATGATACGTCCGCTTGCTGAATGAGGCGCTATAGGTATCCTCTTGCCTTGCGGGCCTTGGTAACTCAATCAAAAACGGGGGGAAAAACGTGGGGGATGTGGCATCAGACGCAGCACGGGCACCAATTTGTCCACTGTGTGGCCGCCCAATTCCGCCTGAAGCACGGCAATCCACGCACCACCTAATCCCGCGACTGCGCGGCGGAAAAGGCGGCCCCACCGTGTTGCTGCACCAGATTTGCCACAACGAAGTCCACGCGGTGCTGACGGAAACCGAACTGGCAAAAGTCTACAACTCGATAGAGATGCTGCAAAGCCATCCCCGGCTGGCCAAGTTCATAAACTGGGTCAAAAAACGCCCGCCGGGGTTCCACTCAAAAACGCCGGGGGGGCGGCGGAAACGCTAAGCCTTAGCTGTAGTGCTTTTTACGCGACATCTTCCCGATACCGGGGTTTACGCTGTTCGTCGGATCGATCGATTTATAAAACTCCGCCAGATCCGGCTTGGCCGCATATAGGTGGCCCACGTTATGTTCCGACGGGTATTCCGCCCCGCGCTGATCCATGATGTCCAACATCATAGCTTTTACCTTTTTGGGGTCTGAGCCCTTTTTGACCACATAATCCTGATGCATCACATGGCACATGAAATGTCCGTAAAGAATGCTGTGCACCAGATGATCAGTGATCTCGGAGGGAAGGTTTTCAAACCAATCCTCGTCATTGCGGCGCAGCGCAATATCCAACGCCAGAATGTCTTCGACCTCATTGTGGTGCACCGCCATGTATCGCGCGCCTGCGCCCGCGGCGGCAAACCGATGCAACCCAGCGAGTTTTGCTTCGCGGGGGGTGCATTCAAAGAACTCGATCCCACCTGTCGCCTGCATCTCTTCGAGCATGGTGCGGGTTTCATCAATGCCGCCATCATGGGCCTTGATGATCAGGTGATGCGGATATTTGGCGCGAAACTCCCGCATCTTGGCAGGCAACATATCTGGCCAGAGCGTGCCCAGAAACTGCATGAAACGGTCGGTGAAATTGCCCATCAACGGTACTTTCGCCAGCAGCGCATCCACCGCGCCCTTTAGAGCAAACAGCGCAGGCAGCCGGTCGGTGCCCAGTTTATCGATCAAGATCAACGTGTCCTTGCCGTATCTGTCGGCAATATCAAAGGCTTCTTCATGCAGGTACTCGGCGCTCACCGGCAGGGTTTCAAACTCCCCCAAAATGCGTTGGCGGATCTTCGTCAGCTGTGCCGTGTCTTTGGTACCCACATAAAAGGTGCCGGTGGCCTTGTAGTCTTCAAACGTATCCAACCGCACCGCAAAGACAATCAGCTTACCGCCACAGCCTGAGACCTCATAGAGGCGGTTTTTGTCGGCGTTGTAGCGCGAGGGCGTATCCGCCTTAAAATCGCGCACCAGTTCAACATAGTTGCTGTCAGAGGCCGCGCGTTCATCATCGATGATCTCCCCCAGACGCCGCTCTTGCAGGTTGGTCAGGATTTCTTCCGGGGTGTCGCCCAGCTCAATACCAAGGTGGTTCACAAGCTCAAGCTCACCCTCAGCGGTGATCCGGCCAAATAGCGCAAGCTCGGTATAGGCTGGGCCACGCTCAACAAGCGATCCACCTGAGTTGTTGCACACGCCACCCACCACGGTGGATCCAATGCTGGTGCTGCCAATCACCGAATGGGGCAGCCGTTTCAACGGCGCCAACAGTTTTTCCAGAGAAAACAGCGTTGCACCGGGGAAGCTGATCACCTGCGCGCCATCATTAATCAGTTGCAGCCCATCCAAGCGACGGGTGTTGATCACAACCACATCACGATCATAGCTGTCCTTGGGTGTAGAGCCCTCGGTCAGACCCGTATTGGCCGCCTGCATAATCATGATTTTGTTTGCCGCAACACAGGCTTTTACAACCTCCCATTGCTCCAACAATGTCCCGGGCTGTACCACTGCAAGGGCGTCGCCTTCACCGGAGCGGAAGCCTTTGCGGAACCGTTGCGTGCGGCTTGCGCCAGTCAGGACATGACGTTTGCCAACAATTTTGCGCAACTGCGCGATCAACTGATCTTCGCTCATGAGACCCTCACACCATGGACACAGACACTGGTATTGGACAAGCGTAGGCAGCCGCGCCAGCGCGGGCTGTTGTGCGACAGTGGTGCCCTCGGGTCAAGTTCACGCAAATATTGGTCTAAAAACATGACCAAAATGTTACATGCGGGAAACTGGGTACCTAGAGACACATCTGCTTGATGCCAGATGCGATCTCCGGCTTAGCCGCCAAGGTATCCGCCGCAATCTCTCGTGCAACGGTGACAACGTCCTCTGCGGACACGATGCGCTCGATCAGACCATAGGTGAGCGCCTCCTCTGCCATGAGTTTCTGCCCCCCCATCAACATCAGTTTGGCGCGGGCTGGTCCCACCAGAGCTGCAAGCCGTGCTGGGTCGGAGGGTTGCGGCAGGTACCCGAGTTTCATCACCGGGTAGAAGAACTTGGCATGTGGCGCTGCGATGCGGATATCACAGGCCAAGGCCATGCCGTTGGCGCCTCCAGCCAAAGTGCCGTTTAGGGCCGCGATGGTCAGGCCGGGCAAAGCGGCGACGGCACCTGACAAGCGTTCCCAAACCGCGCTGACGGCCAATCCAGCGCGGGCTTCGTCCAGATCAGCGCCGGCGGAAAATACCTTGCCCGTGCCAGTGAAGATCAGCGCGCGGGCCTCTTGGGCGGACTCGGCAATTTCCGCGAGTTCTGTGAGCATGGCTTCGGTCAGGGAATTGGCTTTCTCAGGCCGATTGATGGTCACCACCCAGAGGCCGTTTTTGTCTTTGCTTAGGTCAATCATGTCAGTCTCACTTTGCGAATAGGCGCGGGTTTGGCGGCGGGAGGCTGATTTTTGCCGAAAACTGTCACAAAGCAACCTCTTGGAATGTTTGACTTCCCTTGAAGTAAGGCGATCGCAGCATGGCGTCTACCCCAAGCAAAAAAACCCATCGGTTTGGGCCTTGACCCTGCCTCAGTGAAGACCCAGTCTTAAGGGGAAGGCTTTGAAAAGGTAGATAAGTTGATGCAGATTTCAGCACCCCGCATTTTCACAACCACGGCATTGGCCACGGTTTTTTGCGCCCAAGCCGCTTGGGCAGACGTCACCGCAGATCAGGTTTGGAGCAACTGGCGCGACTCGATGACCGGTTTTGGCTACGAAATTTCGGCCACCGAAAGCACAGAGGGTGATGTTCTGACCGTGAATGGCCTGGCGATGTCGATGGACATACCGGAAGAAGATGCCTCTGTTTCACTCGACCTAGGTACGCTGGCGTTTGAAAATGTTGGCGACGGCACAGTGCGCGTCGTTGTGCCGGAAAATGCACCAATCCTTGTGAAGCTTCTAGACGACACGGAGACAGTCGAAATTGCGCTGACCATGACGTCCTCCGACATGGACAACATCGTGTCCGGCACAGCAGAAGCCATGGTTTATGACTATGCCGCGAGCAAGCTGGATCTGATTGTGGACAGCATTGTTGTGGACGGTGAAACCGTGCCAGACATGGACATTGCCCTGACATTCGCAAACCTCGCCGGCCGGTCCCAGACCACGTTTGGCGATGTGATCAGCAGCGTGCAAAAAGGCAGCATTGGCAATGTGTCTTTGATTGCCAAAGGCGTAGACCCGGACTCCGGCGAGAACTTTGACCTGTCCGTGACGGGTGCGGGCCTGGAAGTCGATGGCACCGCCAGTGTGCCAACCGGTGACTATGGCGAAGATGTCGCCGCGTTCTTTGCGGACGGATTTGCCATCGAAGGCAGCTATGCGCTGCAATCCACCACCATGAATGTGAACTTCATGGAAGACGGCACCCCCGGCTCCTTGGGGTACACCAGCGGTCCCGCCGTTGTTGGGGTGGATATGGACAGCGAGGGCATGGCCTATGACGGCACCGTCACCAATGTCGCGTTGAATGTGGCCAGCCCTGAGTTCCCACTGCCAATTGACGTCAGCGTTGGCGAAATGGGCTATGGTTTTGCCGTGCCTCTGGCCGCGTCTGACGAACAGCAAGAATTTGGCCTGACCGTGAAAATGCTGGATCTGAGCGTGTCTGAAATGCTTTGGGGCATGTTTGATCCCGGCCAGGTGCTGCCACGTGACCCAGCCAACTTGCTCGTTGACTTAAGTGGTTTGGCGACTGTGGCAATCGATATCCTGACCTTGGATGACGACAGCCCGGAAATCCCAGGCGAGTTGAACGCGCTGAACATCAACGACATCCAGCTCAACCTCGCAGGTGCAGCGCTAGAAGGCGCGGGCAGCTTCACCTTTGACAACACCGATATGGAAAGCTTTGACGGCTTCCCACGCCCTGAAGGCAGTCTGGACGTCAAAATTGCCGGCATCAACGGTCTGATGGACAAGCTGATTTCCATGGGTCTGCTGCCGGAAGAACAGGCGATGGGTGCCCGCATGATGATGGGCATGTTCACCCAACCGGGTGACGGCGACGACACGCTGGTTTCCAAAATCGAGGTCAATGACAAAGGCCAGGTTCTGGCGAATGGGCAGCGTCTGAAATAAGCGTTTTCCATTGGAAATCGTACGGGCCGCGGGTTACTCCTGCGGCCTTTTTCGTTGTGCAAATACGTCGCGTTTTCTCTCATATAGAGGCACTGGACGTCTCGGCAAGCCCGGCCTAATCTCCCGCTCAAATCAGCAAAAGGACCTGCGTCATGGCGACCGGCACGAATATCCGCACCTACTTCAACGGCTCTTGGCATGACGGGGATATTTCCATCATCCGCGCGGCCGATCATGGCGCGTGGCTCGGCTCTACGGTGTTTGACGGGGCGCGGCTTGTGAACGGGCTGACGCCGGATTTGGACAAACACTGTGCGCGGACAAACCGCTCAGCTGAGGCACTGATGCTGACGCCAACCGTGTCCACCGAAGATATGGTGGCCATCGTGCAAGAAGGACTAAAGACATTTGCCCCAGGGGCCGCGGTTTACATCCGCCCGATGTATTGGGGACTGGATGGCGATGCGACGGCGATTGTACCCAGTGCGGACACCACTGGGTTTGCCGTTTGTCTTGAAGAAATTCCGATGGCATCGCCAGACGCAGCGGTCACACTCTGCAAGACGCAATTCCGCCGTCCGGTTTTGGAGAGCGCCGTGGTGAACGCCAAGGCAGGCTGCCTCTATCCCAACAACGCGCGGATGTTGCGAGAAGCCCGGCTCAAGGGGTTCAACAACACGCTGACCTGCGACGCGATGGGCAATGTGGCAGAAACCGCCACCTCCAACGTGTTTATGGTGCGCGATGGTGAGGTATTCACCCCAATTCCAAATGGCACTTTTCTGGCGGGCATCACCCGTGCGCGGCACATCGAAAACCTGCGCGCAGATGGCATGACCGTACATGAAACCATCCTAGGCTATGGCGACTTTGACGAGGCCGACGAGGTGTTTTTGTCGGGTAACATGAACAAGGTCACACCGGTGAAAGCCTTTGAAGAGCGCCAGTATCAGATTGGGCCCGTGACGCGCCGCGTGCGCGAGATGTATTGGGACTGGGCCGCGTCCACCACATAACGCGGCAGAAAGAAACATTGCACGCCAAGGCGCTAGACGGCATGATCCCGGAAAGGGAGTGACAGTATGCGCAAGTTTCTCGTTGTGCTGGATGACAGCCGGGAGTGTCTGAATGCGATGCGGTTTGCAGCGATGCGCGCCGCGCGCACTGGTGGCGGCGTGAAAATCCTATCGATCATCCCGCCGGAGGAGTTTAACCACTGGATCGGCGTGAGCGATTTAATGCGCGAGGAAACACGCGAGCGTATCGAGGTGCACTATGAAGTGTTTGCCAAATGGATGCGCGATCGTCAGGGCGTGGATCCGGAGCTTAAAATCCGCGAAGGCGAAGCGGTGAACGAAATTCTCTCTGAGATCAAAGAAGATCAGGAAATCGGCGTGTTGGTTCTCGGGGCGGGTAACGACCGCAAGGGGCCTGGCCCGCTGGTGTCACAGTTATCGCGCAACTCCGGCAGCCTGCCCGTGCCAATCACTGTAGTGCCAGGCGATTTGTCCAAGGAACAGCTTGAGGCTGTGACTTAGGGCCACCTCATTCAAACCTTAGTTTAGAATGAATCTAAACCTTGACTAATGCCCAACGCGAGCGCATATCAAATTCGATAGGAAAGGTCTGCCAATGTTCATTCAAACGGAATCCACACCAAACCCCGCCACGTTGAAATTCCTGCCCGGCCAGACCGTGCTGGAAATGGGCACTGCCGACTTCCCGACAGCGGATGGCGCATCAGCGTCTCCACTGGCGACACGTATCTTTGCCGTGAATGGCGTGTCTGCTGTATTCTTTGGCAACGACTTTATCACCGTGACCAAAGCAGATGGCATTGAGTGGGACCATATCAAACCGTCAATCCTTGGCGCGATTATGGAACATTTCCAATCGGGTCAGCCCGTCATGTCGGGTGAGGCAGCGGCCCCTTCCGGTCATGCGGAGCACACCGGTGAAGACGGCGAGATCGTGGGTCAGATCAAAGAGCTGCTGGACACCCGCGTGCGTCCGGCCGTGGCGCAGGACGGTGGCGACATCACCTTTCACGGGTTTGACCGCGGCGTTGTCTACCTGCACATGCAGGGTGCTTGCGCAGGCTGCCCATCTTCCACATTGACCCTAAAAATGGGCATCGAGAACCTGCTGCGTCACTACATTCCCGAAGTGACCGAAGTGCGCCCTGTTGCGGTGTAAGCCACGGGCATGAGTACCCCTCTGGTTCTGAGTTTTGACACATCGGCCGCGCATGTAGCGGCCGCTTTGCTGTGCGGGGATGAGATCGTCGTGCGCAAGGTGGAAGAGATGAAGCGTGGTCAGGCTGAACGGCTGATGCCTATGCTGGAAGAGGTGCTCGCCGAGGGCGGTAAGCGTTTTGCCGATCTGGATGCAATTGGCGTTGGCATTGGACCGGGGAACTTTACAGGCATTCGGATCTCTGTGTCCGCCGCCCGCGGTTTGGCGCTTGGCCTGGGCATTCCCGCGGTGGGTGTGAGCAGCTTTGATGCGATTGAAGCGGGGAACTCCCGCATTGGCGTAGCGGTGGTACCTGGACCACGCGGACAAGGTTATTTGTCACCCAGGAAAGGGGCTCCCTATTTGGCGACCGAAGACGAGCTAATTGATATCATGCACGATGTGCCACTGCTGACGCCAAAAGCCGACAGTCTTGTTGATCAAATCGCGCGGCTGGCGGCGCAACGCTATCAGGACAACCCAACACGCCCTGCCCCTCTCTACATCAAACCAGCCGACGCAGCCCCACCCAAAGACCCGGCTCCGGTGATCCTGCCATGACGCCAGAGGTGATGGCGGCGATTTATGCGGCCGCTTTCCCCAACAGCCGCGCTTGGAACGCTGCTGAAATTTCAGACATGTTAGCCTCTCGTTTGACCTTTGCCATCGAAGGTAACGTAGGGTTCGCTTTGGGGCGAGTTGTTGCAGATGAAGCTGAACTGCTGACCATTGCCGTGGACCCTGACCATCAAGGCAAAGGATTGGGCCTTGTTTTATTGAACCAATTTGAAGCCGAATCACAAACACGCGGAGCGTGCTGTGCCATTTTGGAGGTCGCGCAAGATAACACCGCTGCGCTTGCGCTCTATGCGCGTGCGGGCTACGAAATCTGTGGTGAGCGGCCTGGCTACTACAGCAGGCCCGACGGAGAGCAAATCACTGCCAGCCTTATGAAAAAGGCGTTAAGGTAGCTGTAGGTGTGATTCGAGATTGGTCATTTTTGCCCAAACGGTCAAAAAATCGTTGACGCTAACGGTCTCAATCGCCTTATTAACACGATGATCCGGCGGGATCTAAACAATAGACGGGACGGCAGCTCGCCAAAACAACGACCGACCCGCTCAATATATGGGAGACATTTATGAGCCTCATGCACAAATTCCTCGGCGCGGCCGCGGCAGCAGCTCTTTCCGCAGGTGCAGCCCTGGCAGAGCCAGCGCTGATCTTTGACCTCGGCGGCAAATTTGACAAATCCTTCAACGAAGCGGCCTTTGGTGGCGCGACCCGTTGGGCGGATGAAACTGGCGGCACATTCCGCGAAATCGAACTGCAGTCCGAAGCTCAGCGTGAGCAGGCTCTGCGTCGTTTTGCTGAAGCCGGCGCCAACCCAATCGTGATGACCGGCTTTGCTTTTGGCAACGTGCTGAGCGAAGTTGCACCAGATTATCCTGACACCAAGTTTGCCATCATCGACATGGTTGTGGATCAGCCAAACGTACGTTCCGTGGTGTTCAACGAGCACGAAGGCTCCTACCTGGTTGGCATGATGGCGGCTCAGGCTTCCAAGTCCGGCACTGTGGGCTTCATCGGCGGCATGGACATCCCGCTGATCCGTAAGTTTGCATGTGGCTACGTTCAGGGCGTGAAAGCGGTGAACCCAGAGGCCACCGTGATCCAGAACATGACCGGCACCACTCCTGCCGCCTGGAACGACCCGGTAAAAGGCTCTGAGCTGACCAAAGCCCAGATCGCACAGGGCGCGGACGTTGTATACGCAGCGGCTGGCGGTACTGGCGTTGGTGTTCTGCAGACCGCAGCGGATGAAGGCATCCTGTCTGTAGGTGTGGACAGCAACCAGAACCACCTGCACTCCGGTAAAGTTCTGACCTCCATGATGAAGCGCGTGGACAACGCGGTTTACGAAGCCATGACAGCTGGCGTTGATCTGGAAACAGGTTTCAACGTTATGGGTGTGGCCAACGGCGGTATCGACTACGCCATGGACGAGCACAACGCCTCCCTCGTGTCCGCGGACATGAAGGCAGCGGTTGACGGTGCAAAAGACAAAATCGCCTCCGGCGAGCTGGCTGTGCACGACTACATGAGCGACAACACCTGCCCAGTAGAATAAGCAGATTCCGGGCTTGAACCCGGAGCTCTTTTTGGGGGCCGTACCATCGCGGTGCGGCCCCCAAACCTTAAAGGGGGACACGAAGATGGTAGATGCGTTAAACGCATTCTTTGTCGCGTGGGGAGAAACCGACGCCACAAAACGCTCAGAAGCCCTCAAAGGGGCACTGGCGGACAACTTCACGTACATCGATCCACGATCCGAAGCGCCAATATCCGACTTGGACGCGCTCAACGGCTATGTCGGGATGTACGCGCAATATGCGACAGGTGCGACTGCGGTGGTGGTGAACACCAGCGAGACAAACGGCCAGTATCGTTTGACCGTGGCCTTTCGCATGGCCGACGGCAAGGAACAGCTGGGCCAATACTATGTGGAACTTGACGCCGAGAGCCGCGCCACGCGCATGATCGGCTTCGCAGGATTGGGAGAGCCTGAATGACGGCGCCTGCCATTGAACTCAAAGGTATTTCCAAAGCCTTTGGCCCTGTCCAGGCAAACAAGGACATTTCGATTTCGGTGCAACCGGGCACCATCCACGGCATTATCGGCGAAAACGGCGCGGGCAAGTCCACGCTGATGTCGATCTTGTATGGCTTTTACAAAGCCGATGCCGGGGAAATTTTCATCAAGGGTGACAAAACCCTGATTCCGGACAGCCAAGCCGCGATCCGCGCAGGCATTGGCATGGTGTTTCAGCACTTCAAACTGGTGGAAAATTTCACTGTGCTGGAAAACATCATTCTGGGGGCTGAAGATGGCGCGATGCTGAACAGCTCGCTGGGCAATGCCCGCAGAGAGCTCAAGCATCTGGCTGAGGAATACGGGCTGAACGTGGACCCGGATGAGGTGATTGAGAACCTGTCTGTGGGGCACCAGCAGCGGGTGGAAATCCTCAAGGCGCTGTATCGCAAGGCGGAAATCCTCATTCTGGACGAACCAACCGGCGTATTGACCCCAGCGGAGGCAGATCAACTGTTCCGCATTCTGGACCGTCTGCGCGAAGAAGGTAAAACCATCATCCTGATCACGCACAAGCTGCGGGAGATCATGGAATACACCGACACCGTGTCGGTGATGCGCCGTGGTGAGATGACCGCGACGGTGAAGACCTCTGAGACCTCGCCGGAGCATCTGGCAGAGCTGATGGTGGGCCGCAAAGTGCTGCTGCGCGTCGACAAAATGCCTGCGGAGCCGGGTGCGACTGTGTTGGACATCAAAGGCCTGCGGGTTGTGGATGACGCTGGCGTGGAGCGGGTGAAA
>JAAENN010000295.1 GCA_024224295.1 Shimia sp.
AGGTTAGCTTAAACACGTGTGAGATGTCTATAGGGCCAACCGTTGTCTTTTTCCGGTAGAGGACTGGTGCAATTGGCCTATATGCGATGCGCGTGACTTTGTCGCTCACTTGTCAGTTGAGAATTGTACATGAGGTTCACTCACAACTTAACCGTCGCGATCCATGTCCAAATCACGAATCCGGCAGATTAAATTTACATAATACCTATTATGCGAATTTCTTATTGTAATTTTGGGGAGCGCGACACAACATGGCCGCGCCCTTCTGTTTATCGTAAGCCGTGCGGTGCTGCGTGACCGAAAAACATTTGTTTACAACGGTCTTTCAGAATTTCCTCACGCGCTGTCCTGCCTAACCCAACGCATATCCAGCGCCGCGAACTGTTCTCAACGGATCCTCGCCTCCGTGCACGCACAATGCTTTACGCAAACGTCCAATATGCACATCGACAGTCCGGCTATCGACATAGATGTCACGGCCCCAGACACGATCCAAAAGTTGCTCGCGGCTCCAAACACGACCTGGCTTCTCCATAAAGGTCGCCAGCAAGCGAAACTCTGTTGGCCCCAACCGCAGCGCCTCATCGTCGCGCGTTACGCGATGGGTTTCCGCATCCAGAATAATACCCTCATAAGTCAGTGTCTGCCCCACAGATGACGGCCGTACCCGACGAAGTTGGTTGCGCACACGCGCCATGAGTTCCATTATGGAATAAGGTTTAACGACATAATCGTCCGCTCCGGTTTCCAATCCGCGTACGCGGTCCACCTCTTCAGAGCGCGCAGACAACATAATCACTGGGATGTTCTGTGTCTCACTGCGGGTTTTCAGACGTCGGCATATTTCGATGCCTGACGTACCCGGGAGCATCCAGTCGAGCACGATGATATCCGGTTGGATCTCTTGAACCATAAGAAGCGCGGTATCCCCATCTGCGGCGGCTTCAACATCAAAACCCTCGGATTGTAAGTTATAGCTCAGCACCTCTCGCTGCGCTGGTTCATCTTCGACAACGAGAACGGTGGGATGATCTTTTGCCATCATCTTTATCCTCTAAAAGTTCCTATTAAGCATCGAGCCGAGTAGCTTTGGGCCGAGCGTCTTCCGGCATGCTGCCGGTCACGAGGTAGATCACCTGCTCAGCAATGGCGGTCACGTGGTCCCCCATGCGTTCGGTGTTTTTTGCCATAAAATGAAGGTGCATACAGGGCGTAATATAGCGCGGGTCTTCCATCATGAAGGTCAGAAATTCGCGGAACAATGCGTTGTACATCTGATCAACGCTCTCATCTCGCCCCAATACATCACGCGCCAAATCGACGTCGCGCTGAATAAACGCATCTAGCACGTCTTTCAGCATCAACTGTACCTCATGTGCCATGCGCTTGAGGGAACCATTGGCACCCACGACCTGTTCCATGTGCACCATGACAGACGTGCGTTTGGCCATGTTTTTGGCGTAGTCTCCAATACGCTCCAGATTGCCTGCAATTTTCATTACCGACAATACCACCCGCAAATCTACCGCCGCCGGCGCCCGCAGAGCGATAAGGTTAGCGCAACGTTCATTTATCAACTCTTCAAGGTTATCAATGGCTTTGTCTGCCGCCTTCACCTGTTCAGCCAGCTCTTCGTCACGTGTGGACATGGCACTTGCGGCTTCGCCAATCGCTGCTTCGACAAGGCCGCCCATTTTCATCACATGCGCCTGAATGCCTTCCAGATCGCGGTCAAAGGCGGACACAATATGTTGGTCGTTCATGGTCTCTCTCCTTAGCCGATCCGGCCAGTGATGTAGCTTTCGGTGCGCTCATCTTTGGGGTTTGTGAAAATCTGCGATGTATCGCCGTATTCCACCAGGTTACCGAGATGGAAGAAGGCTGTTTTTTGGCTCACACGGGCTGCTTGCTGCATTGAGTGGGTCACAATCACCACCGAAAATTGGTCGCGCAGCTCGTCAATCAACTCTTCAACTTGTGCTGTGGCAATCGGGTCCAGCGCAGAACAGGGCTCATCCATCAACAACACTTCTGGCTCAGTCGCCACGGCGCGTGCAATGCAAAGTCGCTGCTGCTGACCACCAGACAATCCGGTCCCGGGTGCGTGCAAACGATCCTTTACTTCGTTCCAGATCGCACCACGGCGTAGAGATTTTTCAACGATTTCATCCAATTCAGCCTTATTTTTCGCCAAACCATGGATGCGTGGCCCGTAAGCAATGTTGTCATAAATCGACTTTGGGAACGGGTTTGGCTTCTGAAAGACCATTCCGACCTTGGCACGTAACTGCACAGGATCAACGCGTTTGTCATAAATGTCTTCGCCGTCAATTTTGATGTCGCCTTCGACACGACACACATCAATTGTGTCATTCATCCGATTGATACAGCGCAAGAAAGTGGATTTTCCGCAGCCCGACGGGCCGATAAACGCTGTGACAGCCTTGGAGCCGATGTCCACGTTCACGTCCTTGATCGCGTGGGTGTCGCCATAGTAGACTTGCACATTGCGGGCGGAAATTTTGGTGTCGTTCTGGTTCACGTCGGTCCCCAGTTTTTCAGTGTCATACATGAGAGAGTTCCTTCGCTTACCAACGGCGTTCAAACCGGCGGCGCAGGAGTACTGCGAGAGTGTTCATTGAGATGAGGAAGATCAAGAGAATGATGATCCCGCCCCAGGCGCGTTCGTAGTAGGCTGGGTCTGCCCGCTTCGCCCATTCGTAAATCTGTGCTGGCATTGCAGAGTTAGGTGACATCAACCCCTCAACCACGCCACCGGGCGGATTGGAGGCGATATAACCCACCATACCGATCAACAAGAGCGGCGCAGTTTCACCAAGCGCCTGGGCCAGACCAATAATGGTGCCGGTCAGAATACCCGGTGCTGCCAGAGGCAGCACATGGTGGAACACCGACTGCATCTTAGAAGCCCCTACCCCCAGCGCCGCGTCTCGGATCGACGGTGGAACAGCCTTTAACGAAGCTCGGGTTGAAATAATGATCGTCGGCAAGGTCATCAGCGTAAGAACCAGACCACCGACCAGCGGCGCCGATTGCGGCAGATGCATAAACTGGATGAACACTGCCAGACCCAGGATACCAAACACGATCGATGGCACCGCAGCGAGGTTGGAAATGTTCACCTCAATCAGATCGGTCCAACGGTTCTTTGGCGCAAACTCCTCAAGATAGATCGAAGCTGCCACGCCTATGGGCAACGCCAAGAACAACACCACCAGCATCATGAACAGCGAGCCAATCATCGACACGCCGATCCCCGCTTGTTCTGCGCGGCTCTCAGAGGCATCTGCGCCAAAGATAAACGCCGGGTTGAAGCTTTTCTTCACCACGCCACTCGGCAACAACCCGTCGACAATATCCAAATGCTCCGCATCGATGTTCTTGTCACGCGCCAGATGTTCTCGGTGCACACGGCCTTTCAGGTAGCCATCCACGCGGCTCGACGCGAGGAACCGAAACTCCACCGTCTGGCCAATCAGCGCCGGATTGTCGATCACGGCCTGACGCACTTGCGCTGCCGCAGAGGCCGAAACCAGCGCTTTCATGTTCTTGGACTTCGTCAGCGGTGTCTCAATACCGGCGTCCTCAACCGCCTTCAGAACCGCCTTTTGGATCAGCGGGTTGTAGCCAAAGGTCGAGACTTTCTTGATATCATCAATGTTGCGGTTGCCTTTCTTGTCGAGCTTCGCCTCATCAAGATACACCGGCACGCTGATAAAGGTTTGGTGAAACGCGCCTAGACCGTTGGTCAGGATCGCAAACAGCAGTACGATCAGGAAGATGATGCCCGTGGCAATCGCAGCCACTCCATACACGCGAAAGCGTTTTTCGGCGGCATTGCGCTTTTTGGTGCGCGCGTCAATTTCATGCAACGAGCCGGACTTGGGCGTCGCGCCGGCGTTGGGGAGACTTGCGTCGGTCATTCGTACTGCTCCCGATATTTGCGCACAATGAAGAGCGCGAGCACGTTAAGGGCAAGGGTCAAGACAAAGAGCGTGATGCCCAAGGCAAAGGCCACAAGGGCTTCTGGCGAAGCAAAGTCACTGTCGCCAGTCAGCTGGGACACGATTTTGGCGGTCACTGTGGTCATGGCTTCAAAGGGGTTGAGCGACAGCCGTGCTGCGGCCCCTGCCCCCATCACTACAATCATAGTTTCGCCAATGGCGCGCGAAGCCGCTAAAAGAACTGCGCCGACGATGCCCGGCAAGGCCGCCGGGATCACCACCTGTTTGATGGTTTCGGACTGAGTTGCACCAAGGCCATAGGACCCATCGCGCATTGCCTGTGGCACCGCGTTGATGATGTCATCGGAAAGCGAGCTCACAAACGGGATCAACATAATGCCCATGGCGATGCCCGCGGTCATCACCGCGCGGCCGCCGCCCATCCAGCCCAGACCGTCTTGACCAAAGACCGATACCAACATCGGTCCAATCGTCAGAAGGGCAAAGAGGCCGTAAACGATGGTCGGAATACCCGCGAGGATCTCCAGCATGGGCTTGGCAATGCCACGGATACGCGGCGTAGCATATTCCGAAAGGTAAATCGCAGCGAAAAGCCCAATCGGCACCGCCACCACAAGCGCGATGATTGAAATGTAGAGCGTGCCCCACAGCAAAGGCAAAATGCCAAGCTTGGAGGATCCCCCCCGACCGGAGAAGCTAGGTGCCCATTCCGGAGAGAAAAAGAAGTCAAGCGCCGGGTAAAGACGGAAAAACTCGATGGTGTTAAACACCAGCGACAAAACAATACCGATGGTGGTAAGGATCGCCACCGAAGCTGCCGCGATCAGAAGCATCAGGATGCCGCGCTCTACTGCGTTGCGCGCTTTGTAGTCCTTGGTGCATTGGATCGCCGCAAATACACCAGCTGCCAACGCGACAACCAGCCCCAAGACCGTCATCCACAGGTTACCTTTCGCGTTCATCGCCCGGAATGCCTGCGCTGCGTTCAAAAGCGATTGCGAAATCTCGCTCGTTACTACTTGCCCTGACTCTTTCAGCATCGCGGTCACTGCAGCACTGTCTGCATTAGCGTCGGTCGCCAACGCCGGACTTATCACGCCAGCTGCCACCGCGTTCTCAAGACCTGTGGCTGTGCGGTGGACCTCTGCCATCACCAGCCCGATGTTGGAGCCCTCTTTAATCTCGCTTTCTGGGATCATGCCAGCGATGCTGTTTTGCAGAATTAATGGCTGCGCAATCAGCCACACAACAATCAAACCAAACGCCGGAACCGTGGCCTTCATGAACACGTTCCAACCGTAGTAGTTCGGCAGGGAATGCAGCGATCTGATGTCACCACCAGCGGTGCTCAGTGCACGCTGTCTCCCAAAAACAAAGCCGACGACCGCGATCGCCAGCACAGATGCACAGAGCCAAAGAAGTGGCATCGGTCCCCCAAAAGTCTAACAAAAAGACTTGCTAAGTTGGGAAGAGGCGGCGACAGAGGCCGCCTCTTCAAAGTTTCTAAGCCAATTTGGCTTACATGCCGCCCATCACAGCTTCAGCCGCAACAGCTTCCTGAGTGTCTGTCAGAGCTGGGTCAGAAACCAGACCGTACTCTGCCAATGGGCCGTCGCCACCTGCGATCTCATCAGAGATGAAGAACTCAGCATATTCTTTCAAACCAGGGATCACGCCGATGTGGGCTTTCTTCACGTAGAAGAACAATGGGCGGGATACAGGGTACTCACCAGTGGAGATGCTTTCTGTGGATGGTGCAACACCAGCCATAGTCGCCACTTTCAGTTTGTCGGTGTTGTTCTCATAGAACGCCAGACCAAATACGCCGATGCCGTTTGCGTTGGCGTCGATGGAAGCCAAAGTCTCGGTGTAGTCACCGTCGATGTCCACGGCGCGACCGTCAGACATCACTGCCAGACATGCGTCTTCTGCGTCATCTTCGGACATGCCGCCAGCCATCATGGCTTCAAATGCGCCAGTGGCTTCACAGCCAGCGGCCACAACTTTTTCCTCAAACACTTCACGGGTACCGTGCTTGGTGCCAGGGATGAAGGCCAGGATGTCTTCAGAAGGCAGGTCGGCATTGAAGTCAGACCACTGCTTGTGCGGGTTATCAACCAGCTTGCCGTCCACCATCACTTTTGGTGCCAGTGCGTTAAAAATGTCGGACTGGGTAAAGGCAGTATAGGCAGGACCGTCCAACTGAGACGCGAACACGATCCCGTCATAACCAATGCGAACTTCGATGATGTCGGTCACACCGTTCTCTGCACAGGCTTTGATTTCTTTTTCGCGGATGGCGCGGGAGGCGTTTGCAACATCAGTGTGCTCGGTGCCAACACCTTGGCAAAAGCGCTTCAGGCCCGCAGAAGAACCACCGGATTCAACGACAGGGGTTGGGAAGTCAAAGTTTTCACCAAACGCTTCAGCTACGATAGAAGCATAAGGCAGAACGGTGGAAGAACCGGCGACCTGTACTTGGTCACGCGCGGCGGCAGAAGTGGCGGCAACGGCCGCGATGGCCAGAGCAGAGGCAGTCAGTTTGACGGACATAAGTGTAACTCCATTTGATCCAGACTGTTCGTCGACAGTCTCGAGTGACGATCTAAAGTGCCTGATCAAAGCTTTTGTGACGTGTATGTAACAGCCATGTGACAAATCCCGATTTTTATGACACCGAAGAAAAAAGCCGTTCAGACCGCTGGCAAAATCACACTGAATACGCTGCCTTTTCCTAAAATGCTTTCGATCTTCATCCGGCCACGATGACGATTCACAATATGTTTAACTATTGCGAGTCCGAGCCCCGTGCCCCCCATCTCCCGAGATCTGTGAGAATCGATTCTGTAAAACCGTTCCGTTAGCCGTGCGATATGAATCGTGTCGATGCCGGGACCGTCGTCTTGTACTGATACCATCCAGCCCTCACCGCGCAGACCGTTAAGTCCGTTCACGTTGCTGATGGATACCTCTACGTTGGTCCCCTGCCCGCCGTACTTCAAAGCATTTTCCACCAGATTGGTGATCACTTGCAGCAATTGGTCGGCGTCACCCGGAACTACGACCGGCGCTTCGGCATCTTTGTACGTCACTGTACTGTTGTTACTGTCGGCCAAAGCCGAGAGGTTTCGCGCAACAGAGCGAATGATCTGATCCAGATCGACCGGATCAGTTGGTCGCATCCGGGACACTTCTTCCACGCGGCTCAATGACAAGAGGTCTCCAACCAACCGATTCATACGGCTGGCTTCGTCAGACATAATACTCAAGAAGCGGTCCGTCGCCGCGCTGTCGCCGCGCGCGGGGCCTTGTAAAGTCTCCACAAACCCCAAGATTGCCGTCAACGGCGTGCGCAGTTCATGGCTTACATTGGCGACAAAATCCCGCCGCATCTGATCGAGCTGTTGTACCTCGGTGACATCCTGAAAACAGATCATGACACCCTTGGTGCGCATGTTCGGCGCCACCAGCCGCCCACCCGAGGCTGACACCAAATCCACCGGAGACACAGTGACGTCAAAGCGGTGCTCCTGCGGCCCATCGTTATGTGCATAGATCGCCCGATGACTTCTACCGTCTTTCAAGCAGGCATCTACCGCACTGTTCAGACTGGGTTGACGGAACACCAGGATCAGCGGTCGGTCATCATCCGCATGGGGGTTGAGCTTTAGCGCCGCTTGATTTCCAGCCAGAATACGCGCTTCCGCATCGACCAGCACTGCAGGCAGCGGCACGGCCTCTAGATAGCTTTTGTAAAATTCATTCGGCATCGCCCCGCTCCTGTCCGTTCCAACCTGCTCTGCCCAACGAAGGGCACATCAACCCCACGGCTCAAACCGTTTTACTGTAACGGTTTTATGACAGAACGTCTTTGGCCGGAAAAACCTGCAGTCAAACTTCGCGCAGGCCAGTTTTAAAACGTTTGGCGTTTTCCTGGTAGTGCTTTGCCGACATCGCGAGACCGGTAATCGTAGCCTCATCCAGCTGACGCACCACCTTGCCCGGCGCGCCCATCACCAAACTGCCATCCGGGATTTCCTTGCCCTCGGTGATCAGCGCCCCTGCTCCGATCAGGCAGTTTTTCCCGATCTTCGCGCCATTCAGCACGGTGGCACCCATGCCAATCAGGCTGTTGTCGCCAATGATACAGCCGTGCAGCATCGCCTTATGGCCAATGGTGCAGTTTTTTCCAATGGTTAGAGGATAGCCAGGATCAGTGTGCATCACCGTGTTTTCCTGCACGTTGGAGCCTTCGCCCACGGTGATGGTCTCATTGTCCCCGCGCAGCGTGCAACCGAACCAGACCGAAGTGTCCGCCTCAAGCACCACATTACCAATCACGTTGGCGTCTGCAGCAACCCAGCTGCTGCCGTCCTGCATTGGCGCGACACCATCCAATTCATAGATCGGCATTAGGACATCTCCTGAAATTCGTTTTGCAGCCCATTCACGTGGCCTTGCAGGGCGGGTTGCTGTTCCCGACGCATGCGCTCAGCCGCGATGATCGTCTTCAGTTGGGCTTCGGAAGCGTCCAGATCATCATTCACTAATACATAATCGTAGGAATGCCAGTGGCTGATCTCATCCCAGCTTTTCTGCATCCGCTTGTCGATCACATCCTCACTGTCCTGCGCGCGGCTCACCAGACGACGATGCAGTTCTTTGATTGATGGAGGCAGAATGAAGATGGAAAGCGCATGCTTGCCCAGATCGGAGTTTCGGATCTGCGCCTCGCCCTGCCAGTCCACATCAAACAGCACGTCATTGCCGCTCTCAATGGTCTCACGCACGGGCCCTGCAGGAGAGCCATAGAAGTTACCAAACACATGGGCGTGTTCCAACATCTCTCCATCGGCAACCTGCCCTTTGAATTCGTCTTCCGACAAGAAATAGTATTCGCGGCCATGCTCCTCACCGGGGCGGGGCGAACGTGTGGTGGCGGAAATCGAGAAACTCAAGCCGGAGTCCCATTCCATCAGCCGCCGCGCGAGTGTTGATTTCCCTGCGCCAGAGGGAGACGACAGAATGATGAGAAGGCCACGTCGCTGTGTCATTTGCTTATTCCACGTTTTGAACTTGCTCTCTCATCTGGTCGATCACGGCCTTGAGGTCCAGCCCAATCCGCGTCAAATCTACCGACTGTGCCTTGGAACACAGCGTATTGGCCTCACGGTTGAACTCCTGCATCAGGAAATCAAGCTTGCGCCCCACCGGGCTGCCTTGCGCCAGAAGCTCCTTTGCTGCCTGCACATGCGCCCGCAGCCGATCGAGTTCTTCCATCACATCGGACTTCACCGCCAACACAGCCAATTCCTGAGCCAGACGACCTTCGTCCAGACCATCGGAGTTTTCCAGAACCCGCGCCAGATTGATCCGCAAAGTTTCCGCCGCCTCTTCGCGTCGCGCCTCAGCCGCTTCCGCTGCCTGTTGGGTCAAATCGGACACCTGCTCCAACTGATCAGCTAACACTGCTTCCAGCGCCAGACCTTCGTTCGCCCGCATTTCTTTAAAACTGCCAATCAGTTCCGGAAGCTGCGCGGTGATCACCGCCAAAAGTGCCTTGCTATCAGTTTCCTCAACAGCTTGCTCCATCACGCCACGCTGGGAGATCAAATCACTCGCTTTAGAAGGTGCCAGCGAAATGCCCTTGTCCATGGCCCGCTCTTCCACTGCTTGAAGCGCCGAAAGAACTGCCTCCAACTGCGCTGAGTTTACGGCCAGAGCCCCGGACTCATCATCGCGGTTTACCCGTAGCGACAGGTTAACCGACCCGCGCGCCATGCCTTTGGACAGTGCGCCGCGCACCGCAGGCTCCAACCCGTCTATCCAATCCGGCACGCGCATGCGCAAGTCCAATCCTTTGGCATTCACACTACGCAGGTCCCAGGTCCAGCTGTGCCCCTGCCCTTCCCCCTTAAGGCTCGCGTATCCGGTCATCGACTCCAGCACTGGCGTTCTCCTGCAAATTCAATTGAGCCATAGGTAAATCTATTCACACGCGAAGAGCAACGTTAACGCCGCAACCAGTTAACCATTGAAATCATTTTTTATCGCAAACCCGCTAAAATGTGAGATAACTGATTTACAAGTTGTTTACGACTTTGAGCAAATGGCAACAGAACCCGGCTCAGAGGCGAAGGTAAGAGTACAAAGTTCAGACGTAGAGTTTTTTCCTTGGGGGGAAGAGCATGAGAATTTTTGGTGACGGTAAATCCAGCGCAGCAAAGGTGCACAGCATCGCTGTGATGCAGGACGTAAAAACTTACTGGGACGGTCTGCGCGACGGGCACCCCGTGCCCTATCGCAGCGACGTGGATCCACGACAGATTCAAAAAGTGCTTAAGCACGCGTTTATTTTGGAACGCATCGCACCAGGCATGGCGCGTCTTCGGGTTTCCTGTAACACGCTTACCGATGTGATGGGCATGGACATGCGCGGTATGCCAATGTCTGCTCTGATCAATGAAGCGTCCCGTGACAGCTTTGGTCAGGCTCTGGAAAAGGTCTTTGCAGCTCCAGCCATTGGCCGTTTGGAAATGAGCACCACAAGAGGTTTCCGCCGCAACGGTCTCAACGCCGAAATGATGCTTCTGCCGCTGCGCTCTGACAGTGGCGAAGTGAACCGTATTCTGGGCGCGATCACTGTTGACGGTGACTTGGCTCGCGCGCCGCAACGCTTTGACCTGGAAGGCAGCTTCCTGCGCCGGATCGACATGCCTAGCACCAGTTCCGTTTCTGAACCCGTGTCGGCGCCGCAGCTCCAGAAGGTCGAAATCACCACACCGGTCGACATGCAGCCGGGGCAAGCAAAAGCCAAAACTCCGGCCGCGACGCGCCTTATTCCTACTCAACACGCTCACCTTCGGGTGGTTGTGTCAGACGACTAGAAGAATTCTAGTTTCATAGAGAAGGCGGGGTCTATTGGTCATGGCACCCCGCCTTTTTTGTACTTGCAGATCAGCAAAGAAAAGCCGCAGCACACACGTCTGCGGCTTTTAAATTCAATCAATGTCAGGCGAATCTAACTCAGGCATCTAGGTGCAGATACACCCGCCGGTTCTGTTTACCCTTCTTCTCGATCTTACCAATCCACACTCGACCGATCTCTCCCGTGCTGACCACATGCGTGCCACCACAGGGTTGTAAGTCCACCTGGTCTGTATCGGTGCCAATCCGGACCAAGCGAACCTTCCCAGCTCCTTTTGGAGGGGCCACGGACATAGTTTTCACCAGCCCCGGATTAGCTTCCAATTTCGCTTCGGTTATCCAGTCTTCAGTCACGACCAGATTCCGATCAATCAAGGCGTTCAGCGCGTCACTTAACGCCTGCTTGTCCTCTGGCGCCTCCGGCATATCAAAATCCAATCGCCCCTTTTCAGCACCAATGGACCCGCCTGTAACCGGCAAGGGAACCACCACAGACAGCAAATGCAACGCGGTATGGACCCGCATATGCCGATGGCGCCGCCCCCAATCGAGTATTTGTTTCACATCAGTGCCAATCGGCGGCAGCTCTTCCGGTGCAGAGGGAACGAGCGCAATTTCACCGTCCAGTGTCTTCACAGTGGTGGCAATTTCAGTGGTATGTCCATCCCACTCGAGCGCACCGCTATCTCCCGGCTGTCCACCGCTGGTGGCATAGAACAAGGGCGCATCCAACAAAATTCCGCCTTCCGGCGTGTGTCCAATCACAACGCCGATCGCTTCTTTTTGATAGGCGTCTTCCAAAAACAACAATTTGCTCATCGGCCGTCTCCGTCCCCATCTCCGTCAGCGCTATCCATATCATTCGAGTCCGGCGGTGTGGGTGTTATGCTCGCAGGAGTTGCGCTTGACGACACAGGCGTTGCAGGCGTATTTGCGGCCGGTGCCTCCCCCCGCAGAGATTCTGGATTGCGTAGCCACAAATCGCGCTGTGCAAAGGGAATTTCGATCCCTTCTTCAACAAACCTTCGCGCGATCTCATGGTTCAGATCGCTCTTCACCGTCAGCATCCAGTTCACGTCACGCAAAATCGCCCGGACCTCAAAGTCCAGCGAGTCCGCTCCAAACCCCTGAAAAACCACAGCCGGTGCCGGATTGGCCAGCACCATCGGATGCGCCTCCGCAATCTCGCGCAAGATGCCCTCAACCCAGCGTGTATCTGTGCCGTAAGCCACACCTACAGGAACAATGACCCGCCCCACCGTGTTGCCACGGGTGTAGTTTGTCACTGTACCGGAAATCAGATCACTGTTTGGGATCACCACGTCCGTTCGATCAAAGGTTTCAATCCTGGTCGATCGCACTGAAATATCGCGCACATAGCCCATCTGGCCGTTTACATCGATCCAATCACCTTCACTCACCGGGCGCTCAATCAACAGGATGATGCCACTAACAAAGTTGGACACAATGTTTTGCAGACCAAAACCGATACCTACCGACAAGGCACCAGCAAAGAGGGCGATATTGCCAAGGTTGATGCCCGCCACCGTCAGCGCAATGAGGGCCGCAAGGAAAATCCCCACATACCCGGCACCGGAGACCACGGCCGTCTGCCCCCCTGCATCCAGCTGGGTCTTCGGCAAAATGTTGTCGCGCAGAAAACTCTGCGACAGCCGCGTGACCGCATGACCAAAGGCATACACAACTATCAACAGAAGGATGTTTTCCGGTGACAGGATCAGATCACCAAACTGAAGCCCGTCCGATATATTGCGCCAAATTTGCTGCAAGTCGGACACCTGTGCGCCCCAGCACATAAGGAACACAGGAAGCGACAAGATCACAATGCCAATGCCGGCCAATACAGCGGCAAGTGGACTTTCGTCATCATCGCGGCCATTCATTGCTGAGAATATCTTTTGAATGACTCTCTGCGCAACCAGCAGGAAAGCCACCAAAAACACGGTGCGCGTACTGGAAAACACCAAATAGCTTGCACCTCGAGTCAGCCCAATGGTGGCCAAAACGCCCCCAATCAGAGACACCAAAACCGTATAACGCCCCAACAATGAGATCAGTTGTCCGATTGCCGTTAGCGGCCCATCATCTTCGGCTCTCATCGACCCCGCATGGCGGGACACCAAGCGCCCCAAAAGACCGAGGAAATACGCAGCAACAACCGTCGTAAGGAAAAATAAAACTGACTCAGTGCCGCGCGTCCAACTCTCATAGCGTGCCAGTTCAACAAACAAGGAACTGAACGCCAACGTGGCGCCCAGTACCGTGCTGGCGCGTCGCCCCTTGCGTTTTTCTGCCTCAGACAGGCTGACAAGCAGTAGGGGTCTCTCGTTGCGGGAAAACACCCGCTCTCCTAACCAACGCGCTGTCAGTAATTCAAATGTCATGAGTGGCAAAATGGACAACACCACATCGCCTCGCAGGCCCGGCAAATCCGTCGCATAGACCGCTTTGGAAAAGGCAAACACACCCAACATCGGCAACACGACTTGCCCATAAGACAGGCAAAAAACTGCAATCCAGCGCCCAGCCGACAGGTGCAGTCGATCCCGGACCATGCCTTGCAGCGCCTTGTCCGTCCACCGCATCCCCCGCGTCATGAGAACTACGGCAATCGCGAGGTAAAACAACATCTGCGGCAGCGACTTACGCAGTTCATTGCGTTGCTTTTCATGCACCCAACCGGTCTGAAATTCCAACGCAATAAGGCGGACAGACTCTTTCAATTGACGAATCGCGGGCCACCAGAGGTCCGGGTTCAGGGGGAAAGGCCCCGGCTCAAGCAGGATTTGTGTCTGCCGTTCACGAAGCAAAACATCAATTGACCGGATCAGTTCCTCAGCTTCGGTCAGAGCCAACTCGGCCTTACGAACTGGCGCGCGGGCTTCCGACAATGTCAGTTCAAGCTGTCGCCGTTCTTCAGCAACGTCCTCTACCTCGCCTCCCTCTGGCACCGGGCCCAGCCGATCCAGTTGCGCCTCGAGCGTGGTCACAGAAATCCGAGACCTTGAGCTTTCCGACGTGAAATCTTCGCTCCATAGAGACAGCTGATCGCGCAAGGTATCCATCGCCGCTTCCGACGCGCGATCATTATCAATGGCTTCGGCAGCACGGTCCACAACCCGCCGCCATTCTCCATAGTCAGGCGGCAACGTGCCCTGCGCCCAAACTGCCGTCACCCAGACGATCAGCACCGTGACCGCAACACTCAGATACCTCATCAGTGGGCGCATATTACGACACCGCCTTATACGTTTTCGAACACGCCCGGAATACTACTTGGGCCCTTGTTGCCCAACCACGCAGGCGTTGGCAGGCCTTTTTCCTTAAGGAACTCCGGATTGAACAGTTTGGACTGATAGCGCGTGCCATAGTCGCAGAGAATAGTCACAATGGTGTGGCCCGGCCCCATATCCTTGGCCATCCGCACCGCACCAGCAATGTTCACACCAGACGAACCGCCCAGGCACAGGCCTTCGTTTTCCAACAGATCAAATACGTACGGCAACGCCTCTTCGTCAGAAACCTGGTAGCTCATGTCAGGTTTGAAACCTTCGAGGTTGGCGGTGATCCGGCCCTGCCCGATCCCTTCGGTGATCGAGCCGCCTTCAGATTTCAACTCACCGTTGGTGTAGAAGTTATAGAGCGCCGCGCCCATTGGGTCCGCAAGGCCAATCTTTATGCCTTTTGGCTGCAGGGCTTCAGCCACGCCAGCAAGTGTGCCACCAGAGCCCACCGCACATGTGAAGCCATTTACTTTGCCTTCGGTCTGTGTCCAGATCTCCGGCCCAGTGGTCTCCACATGACTCTGACGGTTGGCCACATTATCAAACTGATTGGCCCAAATGGCGCCGTTTGGCTCTGTCTTCGCCAGTTCCGCCGCCAGACGACCAGAGTAGCGCACGTAGTTGTTGGGGTTTTTGTAAGGCGCCGCGGGCACCTGCACCAACTCTGCACCAGCAAGGCGCAGCATGTCTTTCTTTTCCTGGGATTGCGTCTCAGGGATCACAATCACAGTTTTGAACCCCATGGATGCGCCCACCAAGGCCAGTCCAATCCCAGTGTTGCCAGCGGTCCCTTCCACAATGGTTCCACCCGGCTTCAAATCACCACGCGCGATCGCATCCTTGATGATGTATAGCGCGGCACGGTCTTTTACCGACTGGCCGGGGTTCATAAACTCCGCCTTGCCATAAATCTCACACCCGGTCTCATCACTGACTTTGTTCAGGCGGATCAAAGGGGTGTTGCCAATCGCTTGGGCCAGATCACGGGCGATATGCATGTTGCGCGGTCCTTTATAGATGTCTGGAATCCTGTGTAGGCAAGGCGCGCGGCAAACTCAAGCGGTCCCGCGCAGCCTGTCGCGATGACGCGCCAACCAGAGCGCAGCCAACACCAGCGGCGCATTTACCACTTGCATCCGATCCACCATCTGCATCAGCTCATCAAAGCTGTAGACGTAAGACCGTATATCCTCGGCTTCCTGCTCCAGCCCCGATACGCCAACCACACCATCAGGAAGATCCGCCAAACCCAAGTAAATGTTGTAAAATTCGGTACTACAGCCGGGCGACGCATAGCAATTTGCCACCTCATGTAGCGCGGTCAGCTCCAACCCGGCCTCCTCTTGCGCTTCACGTCGGGCACAGGTCTCAGGGCTTTCATCAGCATCCAGTCGGCCCGCAATTGGCTCCAACTGCCACGGCAAGTTGTCTCCCCGCGCAAACGGCCCTGGTCGGAATTGTTCAATCAACAAAACGCGATCCAGCACCGGATCATAAGGCAGCACAATCACCGCATCTGTGGCCACAAACACGGCGCGTTTCACCATGTCGCTCCGCGCGCCATCGTAACGACGAAACGTCAAATCAAACTCATCCAGTGTAAAAAATTCGGCATAGGGCCGCACCAGCGTTACGTCGCTTACGTCTTCAGCTGTCATACCGCTTGGACTTAGTGCGTCGTTGCGCCGCTTGGCCTGCAGTTTTGCGGTCGCCCGTGCCTTGATCATGGGCAGCATACGGTCCACGTCCTTACGGGATCTGACGCCAAAATAGCTCATTTCTTCAACGGCACGCAGCACAGTTACATCCCCGAACCGCTGCGCCCAATTCTCAAGCGACCAAGCCCCATCTGAAACCCAACTTTCGTTGTCACTTTCGAATACTCTGGCCGGACATTCGTTCTCCTCAACGATGATCACCGCATCCGTCAGGTCATAGTCATAACTGCCCTCATAAAATCGCAGACGCTCAACCTCGGTGTCGGTCAGGTCGCCGATAAACAACCCAATCGCGTGCCCACCAGAGGGCTTCAAAATCGGAAAGTCCTGATCCTTTACAGCAAAGACGGCATGGTCTGGCAGCAAACCTTTACAGATGTCCAGTTTCGCTGCATCTCTGCCAATAACGGTAGCGAGCAGAGGCACGTGTCGCAACGTGCCGTAAACAAACACATTATTCATAAATTATCCCCAGCGCCGCGCCGCAAAATTGGTTGCAAAGCCGCTAACTACGACGCCGACAACCAGCGTGATCAAAATATTGGGGTGAGCCAGATACAGCGCATATTCCAACGCAATGGTCACGACCCGTTCCATCGCCTCAACTGGTTCGTCTAGTCGACGGCTGAGAGCCAAATCGAGCATCTCGATCATACCAAAAACCAGAAGCCCCCAAAACACCAACGACGCAACCCCAACGATACCAAGCTCAATCGAACCACTTTGTCCTGCTCGCCGTCCCATTACACGCCAGCCAACGATCACACCAACCAAGGCGCTGATCAGAGTCAAATGGCCCGGATTCGATCCTTCAGGCATTTGCGGTTTTACAAACTCCGCCACCAATCCCCCGATAAACGCGAGACAGATGGCGGCAATCAATTTATTGGATGAGGTCATATACCGGGCTTTGCGATCGTGATTTGAGTCACGTCGCAGCTTCCACTGCGAAACGCCGCAGCACAAGAGGTCAGATAGAAATTCCACATGCGGCGGAACCGATCATCAAAACCCATGTTCTGAATGCGATCCCAATGGTCATTAAATGTCTCATGCCAACGTCGCAGCGTCTGGCTGTAGCTTTCGCCAAACTCAATGGAGCCAGCCACAGTAAGACCCGCCTTCTTGACCTCTTCTTGCAGAGCGGTTGGACTAGGAAGCATCCCACCTGGGAAGATGTATTTCTGAATGAAGTCAACACCTTTTCGGTATTGTTCAAACCTCTGCTCCGTCAAAGTGATTATCTGCAAAGTCGCCTTCGCCCCCGGCTTCAATCGGTCACGCACGGTTTCAAAATAGACCGGCCAGTATTTCTCACCAACGGCCTCAAACATTTCGATACTGGCAATCCCGTCATAGGTCGCGGTCTCGTCGCGGTAATCTTGAAGTTTAAACTCCACCATGTGAGAAAGGCCTGCTTTCTCAATACGTTCCTCAGCAAACTTTAACTGCTCTTCAGAGATTGTCAGACCAGTTACCTTAAGCCCTCGCTCCTTGGCTGCATATTCCGCAAATCCACCCCAGCCACAGCCAATCTCCAGAATGTGGTCTCCCGGCTTCACACCCATTTGATCCACCATGCTAGCGTATTTGGCGGTTTGGGCATCCTCCATGCTTTCCTGTCCGGTCTTAAAGATGGCCGAAGAATAAGTCATCGTTTCATCCAGCCACAAACCATAGAACTCATTACCCAAGTCGTAATGATAGCTGATGTTTTTCTTCGCCTGAGCCCTAGTGTTGGTGTTCATCCAGTGGCGCAATCGTTCAAAAGCGCGCACAAAATACATGCCGGGAAACCCATCTCGAAGTGTATCATTATCGTTACGCAGGAAATCACAGAATGCCTGCAGATCGGGACTGCTCCACCAACCTTCCAAATAGGCCTCACAAAACCCCAACTCGCCCTCACGCATTAGACGCGCAAACGTGTCTCCATTGTGCACATGCATTTCACAGACCAAGCCCGGTGTTGGCCCTTCCGCCCGAAACTTGCGCCCATCCTCCATTACAAAATCAATCCGCCCGTGGTTGATGTTCTTTGCGGTGTCAAACACGGCCGCGAAATAGCGCGGTAAGTTTTCTTCGCCTTTGGTCGATGTCAGGTACATATCTGCCCCCTCTTCCCTCTGTGCCATAAATTTTAAGCGCGACCAGCGCCTTACGGCAAGTTTTTATTGTGATTTGAAGTCTTCGTAGGCCTTGAGGGCGGCTTCGCGACCTGCTTTCAAGGCCACAATCGGCGCCTGTACCGGTGTCTCAAACACGGCAATCCAACTGCGTGGTACCGCCTGCATGAACGCCTGCGCGCCTGCGGATTGGGGATCAAGCCAATACGTGCGGTAAGCTGAATCAGCATCGAATTTTTCGGCCTGTGTGTCCGGGTTAAAGATGCGGAAGTACGGCGCCGCATCTGGTCCACAGCCAGCCACCCATTGCCAACCCAACGCATTCGACGCAGGATCCCAATCGACCAAGCAATCCGCAAACCACTCAAGTCCAAGCCGCCAGTGCAGTCTCAGGTGCTTGGTCAGATAGCTGGCAACGATCATCCGCGCGCGGTTGTGCATTTTCCCGGTTACATAGAGCTCACGCATGGCCGCATCTACCACCGGCACACCGGTCCGACCCTGGCACCAAGCAACAAAAAACGGGTCGCTCGCATTCTCGTGCCAGTGAAACTGCGACCAGTCTTCCCGCCAGTTTTCTCGATCCATCTCAGGGTAATGCCACAACAGATGCCAGGCAAATTCGCGCCACACCACTTCCTTCAGGAAGTGTTCTGCTCCGGCGGCGCCCTCCTGCATGCGCTGCTGCCCTCCATGCCACATCTGCGCCGGGCTTATCTCGCCATAGGTCAAGGCGTCAGACAGGTCTGAGGTCGCTGCCTCGTTAAGAAAATCTCGCTTGGCTTTGTACCCATTAACCCGCGTGTCCAAAAAACACGCCAGTTTCGCCTGCGTATCAGTTTCACCCGCCTGGACATGTCCTGCGACCACTTCGAAGCCACTATGCATAGATGAACCCAAAGCCCATGCCTCTAGATCATCACTTTTTGGCCAGAGCGCCGGACCCGATATCTCTGGCTCAGCCAAACACGGCGGCACATCCCGGTGGCGCACTGCTTTCCAGAACGGCGTGTATACGCGATACGGCCCGCCTTGCCCTGTCTCCACGGACCAAGGCTCAAATAGCAATGCACCTGTGAAACTCTGGGCCCGAAGCCCCGCCTCTTTTGCCGCAGATTTCACTTCGGTATCGCGGGTCACCGACACCGGATCATAGGCACGGCTCCAAAACAGTGAATCTGCACCGCTCTCTGCAGCCAAGTCTTGCAATATCGGCCACGCAGCACCCCGCCGCAGGATAAGGCGCATCCCCCGCGCCTCAAGGTCCTGCGACAAGGCTCTCAAAGACAGCAGCAAGCGCATTTTCGCCGCCGCACCGAGATTTTCAAATATGGGGTCGAGCACAAACACAGGCAAGACCGGGCCGCGTTCCGCAGCAGCTGTCAAAGCTGCATGATCAGAAAGTCGCAAATCGCGACGAAACCACAAGATCGTCAGTGGAGCAGTGTCTGTCATGAGATGGTCCGAACCCCGCCTTCAGTGTGCTTTCAAACACTTACGACGGGGTCCTGCAGTTAGATCACAAAACGTCGTCCAGTGTCGAAATCAATTTCTGCACTTCAGCATCGCTCGTGTAATGTACAAAACTTACCCTCAAAACGCCGTGAACTGTATCGACATTCATCGCCTTAAGCGCGCGGACAGCGTAAAAATCACCGCCACCGGCCATCACCCCGTGCCGCGCCAACTGCGCCGCGAGAGCCTCACCCGGCGCATTGGCAACCAACGCTACCGTTGGCGCCCGTTTGGAAGCCTCTTTAGGGCCAATCAAACGAACTGAATTTTTGGAAGCGGCATAATCCAATAAAGGCTGTAAGAGCTTTTCTTCGTGGTCCCGCATCAAATCATGCACCGCCACTCCAGTGGCTACTGGCGTTTCCCCCAAAATCCCGTGATGCGCTGCCAGTGCTTCGATGTAGTCCACCATTCCTGCGCTTGCGGCAACCTGCGCATGGTCTGGCCCGGCCGGCGTGAACCGCTTGTACAGACTAGTGCCATTGAAATAGTGCCCCTGATTGGGCAGCATTTCCCCTATATTGCGCCGGATCACCATGATCCCCTGATGAGGACCGTAGGTCTTATAGGCAGAGAACAGATAGATATCAGCGCCCATGCCCCCTACGTCGGGCAAGCCATGGGGCGCATAACTCACCCCGTCGACGCAAACAAACGCCCCAGCCGCATGAGCTAGCGCTGTAATCTTAGCAACGGGATTGATTTCGCCGACCACATTGGAGCAATGCGGGAAACAGACCAAACGCACGCGGTCATCCAGCAGGTCTAGTAGCTTTTCTGTGTCCAGATGTCCCGTTTCAGGATCGATCTTCCATTCACGGACCTCAATACCCTCGTCCGCCAACCGCCGCCACGGGCCGGAATTAGCCTCATGGTCTTGATTGGTCACAATGATTACGTCGCCCGGATCCATCCATTGACGAAAAGCCTGCGCCAAAACATAGGTGTTTTGCGTGGTGGATGGCCCAAAAGAAACCTCATCCGTCTCCACCCCCATCAAAGCCGCCAAACGCGCCCGCGCCTCATCCATTTCGGCCCCGCCCAGTTCCGAGGCGCGATACGGCGCATAGGGCTGCACTTTGCGCTCTCGGTAAAACCGCGTCAGCCGGTCTATCACCTGTGCGGAGGTATAGCTACCGCCCGCATTCTCAAAAAACGCTTGCCCTTCAAGCGATTGCTCTGAAAATGCCGGAAACTGGCTTCGCACGAAATCTACGTCAAGCATCGGATACCTCCCCTGATTTGTTCCGCACCAAACCGCTGTTTCCCGGCGGGGTCAAGCCGGGAAACACGTACAAAACCCGCCGTTTAAGCCAGCGAAGCGCGGATCTTGTCGGCCTGTTCTTTCAATACCACAAAATCCGCCATCGTGCCCGGCGGGCGCAGCTTCACACCCTGGTGGC
Source organism: Shimia sp. (assembly GCA_024224295.1). Lineage (GTDB taxonomy): Bacteria > Pseudomonadota > Alphaproteobacteria > Rhodobacterales > Rhodobacteraceae > Shimia. The sequence continues at coordinate 20,981 of JAAENN010000295.1, forward strand.
GCGGCAGCACATGGTAATGCAGGTGGAACACCTCTTGACCACCAGCCGCCTCATTAAACTGCTGAACGGTCACGCCCTCAGCACCAAAGGCTTCCATCACCGCATGGCCCATTTTCTGAACAGTCTTGAAGCACGCGGTGAGCTGCTCTGGCGTCGCGTCCAGCATATTGCGACACGGCGTTTTTGGAATGATCAGGCAATGCCCATCCGCACGCGGCATAATGTCCATGAAGGCATAAGTGTCGTCATCTTCATAAAGCTTCTCGCTGGGGATTTCGCCCCGCAGGATTTTTGCAAAAATATTGTCGTTGTCATAGCTCATGGCGCAACACCTCCTTCAGACATGCAAAAGGCGGGCAAGTATCCTCACCCACCTGTTTCACCGTGTTGTCGCGTCGTTACGCGTTTACGTCAACCACGACGCGACCCTGCACCTGACCTTGCAGAATGTCTGCCCCCAATTGCGGCAGATCTGACAAGGTCGCCGGTTTGACCATGGCTTCCAATTTGTCCATCGGGAGGTCTTTGGCAATCCGCTCCCAGGCCCGCAAGCGGTTGTCATAAGGCTGCATCACGGAGTCGATGCCCAAGAGGTTCACACCACGCAACAGGAATGGGATCACAGTAGCAGGCAATGCAGCCCCCCCAGCCAGACCGACGGCCGCGACTGACGCACCATACTTCATCTGGCCCAGAATCCGCGCCAACATAGCGCCCCCCACCGCATCAACACATCCCGACCAGGTCTCGCTCTCCAGTGGACGCTTCACCGTCTCGTTGAGCTCTTCCCGGGCCACAATTCGAGTTGCGCCAAGAGACTTGATGTAGGCACCACTTTCCGGCCGCCCGGTCACGCCGGCGACTTCATAGCCAAGGTTTGCCAAGATCGCGACCGCCACAGAGCCCACGCCCCCGGCTGCACCGGTCACCAGCACCGGACTGTTGCCCGGCTTCAATCCAAGATCTTCCAGCGCCATCACCGACAACATCGATGTGAAACCTGCAGTGCCAACCGCCATCGCCTGCTGCGGGGACAGCCCCTCTGGCAGCGGCACCAGCCAATCGGCTTTCACCCGCGCCTTCTGTCCATAGCCGCCCCAATGGGCTTCCCCGACGCGCCAGCCAGTCAGCACCACTTTATCACCGGGCTTGTAGCGATCATCATCGGAGGCTTCGACAGTCCCGGCAAAATCGATGCCTGGCACATGTGGGTACTTGCGCACCAGCCCACCACCTTTGGCCGACAGGCACAGCCCGTCTTTGTAATTCACCGTAGAATACTCCACCGCCACCGTGACCTCTGCGTTGGGCAGATCGTCCAGCGTCAGGTCTTTGATCGACGCGCTTGCCAGACCTTCCTCGTTTTGGTCCATCACCAATGCTTTGAACATCTCATCTCTCCTCTCGCGCCAGACCGCCGCCCGGCATTCACAGTCTCAAAATATCCTCGCCGAAGGCATTCTCCCTCGGCCACATCCGCTATTGCCAGAAGGCTTCATAAACCGTCGCAGGGCGCACCCCGTTTGGAGTCACCACATCTACCTCGGTCCCGGATTTCCAATGGGTCATGCGCACCATGCCAATCGCCACATTAGTGTTGAAGTCCGGTGACCACGCCGCGCTGCTGATATTGCCGACATGGTCATCCCCATCCATGATCGGCCAAAGCTGATCACAGGGCGGCACCGCAGCCCCGTGAATTTCAATGGGGCGAATTTGTCGTACCGGGCCTTCCTGCGCCACACGCAGCAAAGCATCGCGCCCTACACAACCAATCGCCGTGTTGGTGTTGCAAAACCGCCCAAGGCCACATTCGTGGGGGGTGTTGTCATCAGTCATATCGTTGCCGTAACTGAGCAATCCACCTTCGATACGCTCAATCAGGTTTGGACATCCTGCATATACATCTAGATCTTTGCCCGCCTCCATCAACGCATTCCAAAGTGGCATGCCGATGTCGCTATCCTCGACATAAATTTCAAACCCACCCTGTTTCGAATACCCAGATCGCGCTACCACCAAGCTGCGCCCCTGAAACTCAAACCAACCAAAGCGGAAGAAACGAATAGCGCGCACTTTCTCGCCAAACACCCGCGCCATCAGGTCTTCAGCCTTCGGCCCCTGCACCGCCAGCGGGCTGACATCTGGCTCGTCGACCAGCACATCCAGCCGATAGCCATAGGCAATGCCTTTGACCCAAAACAGCAGATCACTATCGGCAATAGAAATCCACCACCGGTCTTCGGCCAGTTTCACCGCCACCGGATCGTTTAACATACCCCCGGTCTCATCCACGATGGGCACATAATAACACTGTCCCGGCAGCATGCCGCGCAAATCTCGCGGCGTGAGCATCTGCATCAGCTTGCTCGCATCCGGCCCGCGCACCTCGACCTGACGCTCTACCGCCACGTCCCACAGCTGCACCGCAGTCTTTAAGTGACGGTAATCCTCTTCCACAGACCGAAACACTGTGGGAAGCAGCATGCGATTATAGACCGTGTAGGCCTTCACACCTGCTGCCTCGACTCCCTCGGAAAACGGTGTCCGGCGCAGGCGCCGTGATGTGGAAATCAATGCCATCAAAAGTCCTCCGGCATCAAAACAAGATCTGTATCTTCAGTCTTTCGACCAAACCCGGTCAGCAGCGTATGCACCTGCCCGCGATGATGGGTCTGGTGGTTGAACAGTCCAACCACACACAAGGCCGTGGGCTTTTGCATGTCTTTGTTCAGCATTTGCGCATGCCAGCGCAAATCGCCACTTAAGCTCTCGACGCTAACACCTTTTGCCCAATGGATAATCCGTTGATCCATGCGCCGACGTTCCTGCGCCCAGATCGCAAATGTCGGGCACAGGTGAGCGTGTTCAGACGCCGGCTTGGACGGCCCATCCCCGCCGTCCAAGCGGCTCATCCACAGGGCATCGCCCCAGAGGATGTGATTAAGTGTCGCCATAACCGAACCAAAAAACGCACCACGATCGGCCCGCAGTTCCACCTCGGTCAGGGTTTCACACACCGAACGCATATTCCGATTTTGCCAGGCATTATACGTCGCCATCATCTGGCAATATTCCGGCGTGATCATCGACATGGCCTTTACCGAGGCCCGTGCCAGTCAATCTGGCAAATTTCAGCGGAACGCCCACCAAAATCCCAGACCCGACCAAAGGCACGCACGCGGCCTTTCGATGCCGTCGCCACTGTGATGTCCGGCCCCATCCAGTATTTGGTGTTGGAGATCACAATCTCCTCGTCCTTGTTTTTGCCTTCAACCGGATAGACCACACCTTCGATTTTCTTGCCGACGGTGATGTGGCGGGTTTTGCCATCCTCGGAGGTGTCATAGGACACAGGCTGACGCTCCACGCCAATGATCTCACCAACAAGAACCTGAAACAAACCGGTGGTGCCTTTGGCTTTGCCGCTGAAGATATCGACCAGCGCGTTGTAGGCCTCAGGGCTAGCGCGATCATCAATGAACAGCGCCACTTTCCAGTTGCCACGGCTCATCATGCCCGGAATCTCGATCAACAGACCGATGTTCAGGCCCGAAAGATCCACGTCGCCGTACTGACCCTCGTCAATGCGCACGCCGCCCCATGTCTGACAATGGCCCTCTGTGGGCGGATGCAGACCAAGGCTAACCACACAGGGGCAGAACACTGTACAGTTACAGTTTAGGATCAGCTCACCCTTAATGGTCCACGGAATGGTGCCCAAACCGGATTTCATTGCATCCCGGTGGCGGTTGTCGATCTTGGCTGGCGCCGTAATGTTGTCCGATGCCATGATGTGTTCCTCCTTAAGTGTTCCTCACAGGGCGTGCACCGCCACATAGATCGTGCTGCACAACAGCACGAGCCCCAGCGGCTTTGTCACCCAACGCCCGACGTCGGGCAGTTTTTCAAAAATCATGATCAGTGTGGCCAGCCCCATAAAAGCGATATTCATAACGCCGCCTACAAACGCCAACAGCATTAATGCCCAGCAGCACCCCAAACAGGTCAGCCCCAAACGAAGACCGTTCTTCCACGGCCCCTCGTCCCAATACTGCATAAAGAACGTCATCGGCATACGGCACTTGGACAGGCAGGCTTCTTTCATCGGGGAGAACTGATAGAGCCCTGCCACCATCAGCAGAAAAGCCGAGAAAAACGCCGAGCGGCTTTCCCCAAACGCGCCCAGCAACCCAGCTTGAAACAACACCATCTGAAGCGCTGCGGCCAATATGGAAAACCCGATCCACACCGCCAGATAGCCGCTCACAAGAGCGGAAAATTTCGCTCCCGGCGCTTGGCGGGCCAAGTCATCATAGGTGGCAAATGCAGGCAAAGCCGTGGGTGCCATCATCGCCGCACTCATCACAATCCACATCAGCAACACGCGGGCAAAGCCGCTGGCATCGGGCGTGATAGTACAGAGGCTGACCCAAAAGTCCGCGCCATAGACGGCGTTAAGTTCCCGTATCTCCGCCGGAATGGCCATCAGGAACAGCACCGCCCACGCGGCCAAAATGCCACCAAATAAGACCAGCCAATGCACGCCAGACATAGAACGAATGCGATCCGCGATCATCCCGGCATTCCTCCTCTTGCCACGACTCACAACTTGCTGTCTAAAATGTCAGACAATTAAACGCACAGCAAACACTAAATGTCAGACAATTGAAAATAGACCCCAAGAACAAATCCGACCTCTCCGCGCAAATCGCCAAAGCGATCCGCGATTCGATTATCTCTGGAGACATGATAGTCGACGAACGCCTGCCCTCAGAATCTGAGCTGGCGGATCAATTTGACGTTTCTCGCCCTACAGTGCGCGAGGCGCTCAAACGACTCGCGGCGCAAAACCTGATCCGCACCCAACGTGGCGCCACCGGCGGTGCTTTTGTTCGGCGCCTGTCTTATGACGAAGCCTACGCGCAACATATCACAACCAGCACACTTCTGCTGTCGATGAACGCCGTGGATTTTGAAACCGCCTGCGAAGCCCGTTTTGCCTTGGAGCGTGCCTGCGCGCCCTTGTCGGCCAAACGCCGCACGCCTGATCACCTCGCCACCATGCGCGCTGAAATCCACCGTCAGGCCCAGCCGGGGCTCTCAGACGAACGCTTCTGTGACAGCGATGTGGCCTTTCACCGGGCCTTGGTAGACGGCGCCGACAACCCCGTGCTCTCTTATCAACTCGCCGGCGCAGTGGAAGCCATGCAGCCCCTGATGAACATGATTACTTTCACACAGCGCAACCGCGACGTGATCATTGGCCTGCACACCCGCATTGCCGACGCGCTCGAAATGAAAAACAGTGCCGACGCTGACGAAGCGCTGGCGGAACTGACCGCTTATACGCTCACACTGGGCGAGGAGGCTATGGAGGCCCGCGCTCGCCGGTAACGTCATCATTGGCGCTTGGATGAACCATGATTGGGAGTTGGACCTTAGGCACTTGGATTTTTAACGGTTTCCTAGCCGAAATCTTTCTCGAAATGATTGGTATCTTTTGCCTATGGAAAGCCACGGGTCGTGAGCAATCCATCCGGAGTGCCTTTGGTATCCTATGGACCGGGCAATCAATGTTGGCTCAGGTGGTGAATGCTTCACCAATTGCGCGCCTCTGTGCGGCAATTTCTGTACTTGGACGTTTTGCGCTCATGCTTTCTTTGGTCGCGGCTCTGCTCAGAGCCTATTCATTGTAACCACATTTCCGCCGTAGAGGACGCTGGCGTGCCGTGACCCTCCCTTTTGAAACAAGCAAAACCTGCTTGCACCTCTACCACATTCTGCGTTTTCTCCGCGCAAAACGGCCACTATGCCGACCATCAGGAGAAACTCATGCGCCCAACCGACCATCTGCGCACCCTTGCGGGTGACGACTGGACCGCCGCCACCACCCACCCGTTCTGCACCGAATTGGCAGAGGGGTCCCTGCCCTTGGGTAAGATGCGCTGGTACCTGGCGCAGGACTATCAGTTTGTTGGCAACTTCGTGCGCTTGCTTGCAAGTGCGATTGCCCATGCGCCAACTTTGGCCGACTCGGTGCCCGCGGCGCAGTTCTTGGCATTGGTCACCGGTCCGGAGAACACCTATTTCCTGCGCTCCTTTGAAGCCCTGGAAATGAGCGAGGTGGAACAAAAAGCGCCACCTGCCCCGCCCACGGAAGGTTTCAACGCGCTGATGGCTGAGGCGACCGCCTCTGGCCGTTATGAGCTGATGCTGGCCGTATTGGTCGTGGCCGAATGGGTCTATCTCAGTTGGGCCTCCCCAGTGAACCCTCCCAAAGAAGAATTGCCCTTCTATTTCGCCGAATGGATCACGTTGCACGCCGGCGAAGGATTTGAAGATGTCGTGGAATACTTGCGCAGTCAGTTGGACGCCGTGTGGCCGACACTCACTGCTGAAGCACAGAATGAGGTCGAGGCACTGTTCCTCCGCGCCGTGAAACTAGAGCGGGACTTCTGGAACGCATCTTACGCTGATCGAAGTTAACGCACCTTAACGATTGAAGGTGCAACGCACGGTCCGGTAACCCCAGCCGGGCCGCCAACCACCCCACCTCCGCGAAACAGTCGCAAAACCGACAAGTTACCGACGTGCCAAAAACCAGTTAACGGCGCTTGCACCCACGGCGCAACACCATTATCTAGTGAGTGTCCTCTCGGGGACTATGGACATAAACGCGCTTGTAATAAACGGATCGGACCCGGGGGCGGTACCCGGCGTCTCCACCAAACATCCTTCATTTGGGGATCATGGGGACGAAATAGGATCGACGGACGTCTAAAGAAGTTAGCTTTGTTTCGGCTGTCTGCCACCGTTATCGGCGAAACTTGTACAATTGCAAATGACAATCGTGCTCCGGCAATGGCAGTTGCAGCGTAAGCTGTAAATGTCGCCGAAACTAACTCCTTGGGTTTAGCGACCTAAGGCGGGGTCCGCAGGAACCTGGCAACAGAATCCTGCACCTAAACTACGCGAATCCGGCGTACCGAACATCTAACCCACACCATGAAAAGCCTTCTTTGTTCAAACGAAGTGGTTAATTTATTGACGAAAATTGGTTAACGCTGGCCGCCGCTTCAAGGTTTGCGCACCGGAAACGCTTTATTTGTTAAAAATCTCATTTTCGCCACTATTTGACCTTTCTTTTTAACCTTTCACTTACTCTTTGGACACTAGCTTGCATCATGGGGATACAACTGAAAGGCACTCAAAATGTCTGTTGATAAACGAAAGATCATCGAAGATTGGTTTCGGCGTGTATGGGTAGAAGCAGATATGGACGCCATCGACGAGATGTTCCGTCCAGATAGTACGGCGGAAGGCGTTCTTCCCGGTTTTGACGTTGGACCGGAAGATTTCCGCGAGATGGCGACAATGTACCTGGCGCTAGTGGAAGACCCGTTTGTGTGTGTTGAAAAAGTTATGGTGGATGGAGATTGGGCCGCTGCACTGTGGACCATGAGCATTCTCAATCCAGTGAGCGGTGATCGAATTACTGGATTTGGTCAACTCTTTGTCCGCTTTGAAGGTGAAGTCATGGTTGAAGCTTATAACAACTTTGATTTTGTTGCGTTTTTTGAGAAAATGGGCTTTTTGCCGGAACAGACAATGGCCATGTGCCTGACTGGGCAAAAGGTCGCTTAAGACCACTACAAAAACCTTGCATTTAGGGCATCTTGCGCTAGCCATAAGCCATGACGCAAATGCCCTCCAATTCCGAATTGTTGCGTGTCTTCGGACGCATAGGTCTCATGTCTTTTGGCGGACCTGCCGCCCAAATCGGATTAATGCACCATGAGCTTGTCAACCGAACAGGGTGGCTGAAAGAGAAAGAATTTCTCGGCGCACTCTCGTTTTGTATGCTTTTGCCAGGCCCTGAGGCCATGCAACTTGCCACATTCTGTGGCTGGAAACTACGTGGAACGTGTGGCGGCGTCATCGCTGGAAGTCTATTTGTTCTGCCAGGTGCTGCGCTGATCTTTCTATTGGTTGCAGGTTACGCCACATATGGCGATCTACCTTTGGTTGCCTCCGCCTTTCTTGGCGTAAAAGCGGCAGTGGTCGCCATCATTGCGCAGGCCTTTTTGGGATTGTCTCGCAAGGTACTGATAATAAAAACAAATACAGTCGTCTCTATCTTGAGTTTTGCCACGCTTTATACGGCTGTTTTGCCTTTTCCAGCCGTAATTATCTTGGCCGCCGGATTGGGTTTTGCACTATCAGGTCAAGATGCAACGCCCGATACCTCTCAAGCGGAAACCCACATTCCAAACCCATGGAGGCAAACTGCGTCCGCCGTGGTTTTTTGGGGATTGCTCTGGATGACACCTGTGATTTTTGCGGTGTCTGCTGGCGGTTTCTTAAAAGACGTTGCGCTATTCTTTTCGCAGCTGGCCGTCGTCACTTTTGGCGGAGCGTACGCGGTGTTGGCCTATATGGTGCAAGCGGTAGTGCAAGACTTCGGCTGGCTCAACACCGATCAAATGATGGACGCACTTGGCTTGGCGGAAACCACACCTGGCCCCTTGATCCTTGTCACGCAGTTCGTCGCCACTTTGGCCGGTCAATTGCAGGGGGGGGTAAACCTGGCTCTCACCGCCGGCTTGCTCGCTCTGTGGTGCACGTTTACACCTTGTTTTCTGTGGATTTTTGCAGGAGCCCCTCACGTCTCCCGTATCCTGTCAAATCCGCGATTAAGCGCAGCTCTCACCCTAATTTCGGCAGCCGTTTTAGGCGTAATAGCCAATCTGAGTCTGTGGTTTACAATCAACCTCCTATTTGCTGAAACTACTCCAAGTGCTTTTGGAACCCTGCCCGTTCCGACCAGTTTTGATCCGATTGCTGGTACGCTAACCGCGGCAGCCATCATTACGATGCTCAAACTGCGCCTACCACTTCTCGGTGTACTGGCACTCTCAGCCTCAGCCGCGATGACAATTGGTCTGCTTTAGGCTAACTTTTTGCGCTGGATCATCTTTCGTTTCCCGCGCAATGGTCTATTGTCAAAATAACAGACTATCGGAGCACTGCCATGTCCGGGACCATCGACTACGGAAATCTTATGCATCGCGCGATGCGCAGCTTGATTCAGACGGTTTTGGCCGATGTTCAAAGGAACGGCCTACCCGGAGAGCACCACTTCTTCATCACCTTTGACACACAGCATCCGGATGTGGAGATTGCTGAGTGGCTGGCGGACCGTTACCCCGGAGAAATGACCGTGGTGATGCAGCACTGGTACGACAATCTTACTGTTACCGACGAAGGTTTTGCAGTAACACTCAACTTCGGCGATGCGCCGGAACCTCTTTATATCCCTTATAATTCCATCAAGACCTTTGTTGACCCGTCCGTGGAATTTGGCCTGCGCTTTGAAACCCAGGATGAGGATGAAGCAGAAGACGCGCTTGATGAGCTGCCTGAGGAAATCAACCTCGAAGAGATCGTTGAAGAGCCGCGTAAGGACGCCGAAGTGGTGTCACTGGACAGCTTCCGCAAGTAACCTTCTCGGCTAATCAGGCCTTTTAACACTTGATGTTCGTGCCTGGGTGCTAAACGTCGCAGCCAAAGACTGATTTGCCGCGCCTTGTTAGCGGTATCCCACGGTATACAGTATTGCACTTTGCCTCACTTACGGTATGACACTCCTGACAATTTATACCGGAGGTCGTCATGGCAGATACCCGTACTGAAACCGACAGCTTTGGCCCATTAGAGGTCCCTTCCGACAAGTATTGGGGCGCACAGACCCAGCGCTCAATAATGAACTTCCCGATCGGTTGGGAAAAGCAGCCCGTCGCCATCGTGCGCGCGCTTGGCGTGATCAAGCAGGCTTGCGCGATGCAGAACAAAGCCACCGGCAAGATGAAAACGAAAATCGCCGACGCGGTGATTGAGGCCGCCTCGGAAGTAGTCGCCGGCAAATTTGACGACAACTTCCCATTGGTGGTTTGGCAGACCGGCTCCGGCACCCAGTCCAACATGAACTCCAACGAAGTCATCGCCAACCGCGCGATCGAAATTCTCGGCGGCGTGATTGGCTCCAAAGAACCGGTTCACCCAAACGATCACTGCAACATGGGCCAATCTTCCAACGACACCTTCCCAACAGCCATGCACATTGCCGCTGCAATGACCGTACGCGATGTTTTGCTGCCTGGCCTGAACAAACTCGCAGAAGGCCTGGAAGCGAAATCCGAAGAGTTCAAGGACATCATCAAGATCGGCCGGACGCACACCCAGGACGCAACCCCGCTGACACTGGGTCAGGAATTTGGTGGCTATGCACACCAGATCCGTCAGGGCATCGCCCGTGTCGAGGCGGCTCTGCCCGGCATCTATGAACTGGCGCAGGGTGGCACTGCAGTGGGCACGGGCTTGAATACCCAGCCAGGTTGGAGTGAAGCTGTGGCCGGCCATATGGCTGAGATCACGGGTCTGCCATTTGTTACTGCTCCAAACAAATTCGAAGCCCTTGCGGCGCATGACGCCATGGTCTTTATGTCCGGTGCGCTCGCAACTGTGGCTGGTGCGATGTACAAAATCGCCAACGACATCCGTTTCCTCGGCTCTGGCCCTCGCTCTGGTCTGGGCGAACTGATCCTGCCGGAAAACGAGCCGGGCTCCTCGATCATGCCGGGTAAAGTAAACCCAACCCAGGCCGAAGCAATGACCCAGGTCGCCGCACACGTCATGGGCAACAATGCCGCTATGACTTTTGCCGGCTCTCAGGGCCATTTCGAACTGAACGTGTATAACCCGATGATGTCGTACAACCTGCTGCAATCCATGCAGCTTCTCGGCGACGTTGCGGACAGCTTCACCGAGCGTATGCTGAATGGCATCAAAGCGAACGAGCCTCGCATCGACAAGCTGATGAAAGAATCGCTGATGCTGGTAACAGCACTTGCCCCGACCATCGGTTATGACAACGCCACCACCGTCGCTAAAACCGCGCATAAAAACGGCACCACGCTCAAAGAAGAAGCCATCGCACTGGGCTTCGTCGATGAAAAGACCTTTGACGCGGTTGTACGTCCAGAACAGATGATCGGCCCTAAAGCCTGATCTCTGAAAGTTAAACCACACTCAAGGCGGCTCAAAAATTGAGTCGCCTTTTCTTTTTGCGACGGAAAATTTCACGTCAAGCGTTTGAAATTCAACGACAGAAACCATAGGTAACTGCCATGAAAAAACCGAACATCCGTCCCCTTTATCTGATCCTCATCCTAATTCTGGGTGGGTTGTCACTGGCCACAACCCCGGTGTTTGCCATGGTGATTGACGAGATTGCCACCTGCAACGCAGAGGCTATCCTGTCATAATCTCGGACTGTCTGGGCAAGCCAATTTTTTACAAGTAACCTGCTGACATGACCGTTGTGAATCTCAATAAGTTCCGAAAAGCCAAAGCCCACGCCGCCAAACATGCGCAGGCAGATGAAAATGCTGTGAAATTTGGTCGAACAAAAGCCCAGAAAAAACTAGAAGAGATGAAGGCTGAGAAATCCCGCCGGGATTTGGACGGAAAAGAGCGCGAATGAGTCGTCCAATTAAGCGCTCTCTAACTCTTCGCGGTCACCGTACCAGCGTGTCATTGGAAAATGAATTCTGGCGGGCCTTTCGCGACATTGCAGAAGAAAAGAACATCCCGATCAATGCACTTGCGGCGCAAATTGATGCAGAACGTGATCTGGAAGCGGGACTTGCCACGGCAATCCGTCTCTACGTTCTAGCACATTATCGCGCCCGCGCTTCAGTTGCCCCGTAACTATTCCCGCCGGAAGCAATGCGTGGAGGGGCGTTTTAGGTTGCTTCTGTTGCGACCAGGCGAATCCGTTCAATCATCGCCCTCAACCCGTTCGAGCGCTGCGACGACAGGTGCTCGTTTAGTCCCAGCCGTTCCAACTCTGCGCGCGAATCCACCGCAACTACCTCAGAAAGGCTTAAGCCGTTATATAGCTTTCGTAAAACTGCAATCAGGCCGCTGACAATCATCGCGTCACTGGCACCCTCAAAACGGAAAATGCCGTCTTCGATGGTCGGATGCAACCAAACCTGGCTCGCACAGCCATCCACCTTGGTCGCGGGCACACGTAGCGCGTCATCCAGCACAGGCATATCCTTACCTTGCTCGATCACATAGCGATAGCGGTCTTCCCAATCCTCAATGAACTCAAAGTCCTCGACAATGTCTTCAAAGGCCTCGGCTGCCATGGTTGGATCTCTCCTGCGACTTCAAACGGTACCTTGTCACCTATGACGCACAATCAAAAAGGTCCACCCCTTCACGCCTTGCTCACATCAGATGCTTTTCAAGGCGAAACGAATAGGTTAACCCATGATGCAAAGAATGAGGATTATCGATGCGCATACCAGTCTTAGTATTGTTTTCCGCCGTCTTGGCATTGTCCGCCTGCCAATCGCGGTGGAACCCGGCGAACTGGTGGGACAAAGACACAACTGCCGCGGAAGCCGTAAATCCTCTGATACCGGATCAAACGGAAGACGGCCAATCCTTCTTTGCCGCCAAAGAAACCGAAGAGTATCGCGGTTTGCCGATTGATAAAGTCACGTCAGTTGAAGTGCACCGTGTCACAGAAGGCCGGCTGATCATGGCTATCGGTGTGGCTTCAGTGCACGGTACGTCTAATGTACGTTTGATGTTACCTAAAGAAGGCGGGCTTGAAGGTGGTGTTCTTACGTTAAACTTGATGGGACGCCCACCGATTGAGCCAATCGTGGGTGGATCGGATCAAACACGTGAAGTCACTACCGCAGTAGTTCTAACCGCTCAGCAAATGGCCGGCGTTCGCACTATTCGCGTCAAGGCTCTATCTAATAGTATAGATCGTCGCATTCGCTAACACAAAACGAACACGAGTTTAATTTGGCTTGATTGGCGGTTTTGGTAGGCCCGGCAGGACTTGAACCCGCAACCAAAGCGTTATGAGCGCTCTGCTCTAACCAATTGAGCTACAGGCCCGCCAAGTGCTTGGTTATGAAATGCCGCCAGTGGCGTCAAGCGGACAGTTTGTCTTCCACCAATTTGATTTCCGCTTGGCGACGCAGCGCAACCAATTTGTCGACAAAGGCATTGATCACCAAGTCAATTTTTGAGCCCGGTATGGTCTTGGTTGGTGAAATGGCAAAAACGTCTTTGCTTGGAGCCTCAAATTCCGGGAGCACCACTTCGTAGATGCCTTCATCCAATTCTTTCTGAATCAACATCTGTGCCGCGCGGGTGTACCCCATATCGGTGCGCACGGCTTTTAAGATGATTTCAGGATCGTCCGCCGTGAACCCCACACGAATGGGAGCCTGAAAAGACTGGCCATCCCGCTTCACGTCAAAAAAGCCTGCGGTCTTGTCCTCGTGGTGCTGAATATACTTCAAACGCTTAATGTCATCCGGCGTTTCTGGGCGACCGTGTTTGTCCAAATAACTTGGGGTCGCAAAAAATACCGTCTCTAGGGACGCGATCTTGCGTCCAAAACCAGAGGTTTCACCCAGGCGACCAGCGCGAATGGCAAGGTCGTACCCTTCGCGTACCACATCTACTAAGCGATCTTCCATGCGCAGAACGATGTCTAAATCGGGGTGTGCATTGCCGAGTTCAATCAGTACCGGCCCAAACACGACGCGTCCCAAGAAGTTGCCGGTATTGATCCGAATGGTACCCGCGACATCGCTGTCTAAAGCCTCCAACTCAGCCAACATCAACTCATAGCGCTCCAATAGCTTCTGTGCGTGCTCCTGCACCAACACCCCGGCCCGTGTGGCCGATACCCCTTGTGGGGAACGATGCAATAGCTGTTGCCCAATGTGGGTTTCTAGCTGGCGAATTTGCTGACTGGCTGCAGATTGCGAAATACCGCGCTGTTGCCCTGCACCAGAGAGGCTGCCTTCCGCAAGCGCACTCACAAAGGTCTCCATCAACCCCATCCGGTCCATGCTATAAGCACTCCTTATGCCCTGTATCACTATCACATCGGTACTGCAGACAAATTATCAAGCCTAGATAGCCGATACCAGCACAAGCTGGACCCAAAATTTGCTTCAGGAATATTGGAGACCCTTATGTCTATGACCCGTAGAAACTTCCTGTTCACCGCGGCCGCAGCCCCAGCCGTTGCTGTAGCCCCCGCTCCGGTCTTGGCCTCGCAAACATCTGAAAGACCGTTCCAAGGCACGTATCGCTTCACCGTGGGAGATGCGACGGTGACCGCTTTGCTCGACGGTTATCTGGATGCGGCCCCTGCAATGATCCAAGGCTTCGACGAGGTCGGTGTCAGCGCTGCGCTGGAAAAATCTCAACAGAAACTCTACCCGGGCGGCGTACGCATACCCGTAAATGCGTTTTTGGTTGAAGTTGGCGGGCGCCGCGTGCTGATCGATGCGGGAACCAGCGCTTTTCTTGGCGAGACCCTGGGCGATCTGAACAAGGCCTTGAATGCGATCAACGTCAGTGCCGACTCAATTGACATGGTTGCCCTGACCCACATCCACCCGGATCACTCCGGCGGTTTGATTGACGGCAATGGTCAGGCCGTTTTTGCCAATGCTCAAGTGGCCGTTGGGCAAACTGAATTCAGCTTCTGGCATGACGACAAGATTATGGCCAGCGTGCCTGAGAGCTCGCGTGGGTTTTTCCAAATAGCCCGCAACACCGTCGCGCCCTATGCAGACCGGATGATCCTGCACAGCAACGAACAGGACATCTTGCCAGGCCTCACCAGCCTGCCACTGCCCGGTCACACCCCTGGCCACGCTGGATATCTGCTGCAGTCCGGCAATGAGCAGCTCCTGTTCTGGGGCGATCTCGTGCACATGACTGCGCTGCAGTTTGACAACCCGAACCTCACCATCGCCTTTGATACTGACGTCACTCAAACGATTGAAACCCGTCTCAGCATGTTTGATCGCGCGGCGGCCGACAACCTACTGGTCACCGGCGCGCACCTCGACTTCCCGGGTCTCGGTAAGGTGCGCAAATCCGCGGACGGCTACGCTTACCAGCCAGCCCCATGGCAATACGGCGCCTGATGCTGCACTTGCACCGTCTGTTGACGCAGGCGGTGCATTCCCCTGTTCCAATCGCCGAGCCAATGCAGTAAGGACCACGCCAAGCATCGGATTGTAAGGACATACCCCATGAGCGACGGCAAAAACGGCATCACCTACGCGGATGCAGGTGTGGACATTGACGCAGGCAACGCACTGGTGGAGCGCATCAAACCCGCCGCCAAACGCACCACACGCTCCGGCGTGATGGCAGGCTTGGGTGGCTTTGGCGCCCTGTTTGACCTGAAGGATGCGGGCTATACCGATCCAATCCTCGTTGGCGCAACCGATGGTGTGGGCACCAAGCTTCGCATCGCCATCGACACCGGCAACGTAGACGGCGTTGGCATCGATCTGGTTGCCATGTGTGTGAACGATTTGGTCTGCCAAGGCGCGGAACCCCTCTTCTTCCTCGACTATTTTGCCACCGGAAAACTGGAAACCGAAACAGCGGCGCGCATCATCGAAGGCATCGCCGAGGGGTGCTACCAATCCGGCTGCGCCTTGATCGGCGGCGAAACCGCTGAGATGCCGGGCATGTATGAGGCTGGCGACTTTGACCTCGCGGGTTTCTCTGTTGGTGCAATGGAGCGCGGAGCGGACTTACCAGCAGGCGTCAAGGAAGGTGACGTGCTTTTGGGTCTCGCTTCCAACGGCGTGCACTCCAACGGCTACAGCCTTGTGCGCAAGCTGGTTGAAGTTTCAGGCCTCAAATGGGACGACACTTGCCCTTGGGACAACAGCCAAACCCTTGGCGCGGCGCTTCTGGCACCTACCCGCCTTTATGTGAAGCAATGCCTCGCCGCAGTCCGTGCGGGCGGCGTGCACTCCTTGGCCCACATCACCGGCGGCGGTCTGACTGAGAACCTCCCACGGGTGCTGCCAGAAGGCCTAGCCGGCAATATCGACCTCAACGCGTGGGAATTGCCACCAGTGTACCAATGGCTCGCAAAGACCGGCGGTATGGAAGAGGCCGAAATTCTTAAAACCTTCAACTGTGGCGTTGGCATGATCCTGTCCGTTGAAGCAGACCATGCAGACGCCCTTACCGCGCTCCTGAAAGAGCAAGGTGAGACCGTCTACACGCTTGGCATCGTACAAGCTGGTGAAGGCGTCTCCTACACAGGGTCCCTCCTGTGAAGCAACGCGTCGCGATTTTCATTTCGGGCGGCGGCTCCAATATGGTCCGCCTGCTCGAAGACATGGCGCAGCCCGGCCACGCCGCTGAACCCGTTTTGGTGCTGGCCAACAGTGCCGACGCGGGTGGCCTGGCCAAAGCCGAAGCCATGGGCGTGAAAACCGTCTCAGTCGATCACCGCCCCTTTAAAGGTGACCGTCCTGCGTTTGAGGCCGCGCTTCAGGCGGAACTTGACAAAGTCCAACCGGACATCCTGTGTCTTGCTGGCTTTATGCGTGTTCTGACAGAAGGCTTTGTGGCACCGTGGGAAGGCCGGATGCTCAACATCCACCCGTCCCTGCTCCCGAAGTACAAAGGTCTGCACACACACGCCCGCGCCTTAGAAGCCAACGACAAAGAACACGGCTGTACGGTGCACCTCGTGACCCCCGCTCTGGACGATGGTCCCAACCTCGGCCAGGCCCGAGTGCCTGTTGAGGCGGGAGACACACCCGACAGCCTTGCAGCACGTGTTCTTGTACAAGAACACAAGCTGTACCCAGAGGTTTTGCGCCACTTTGCGGCAGGAAATACCACACCCATCACTCTTTAAGGGTGGATCAATTGCTTTCCCCTACGTTTGTGCGTAGTGCTGTTATCCACAGCCTTATAGAACACACCAAGAAGACACGCTGCACATGAAAACCCTCACGACGACCGAAGAGCTCGCGCAATTCTGTGAAATGGCGCGCAAAGAGCCTTATGTGACCATCGATACGGAATTCCTGCGCGAGCGTACGTATTATTCCAAACTCTGCTTAGTACAAATGGCGATGCCCGGTGACGGTACCGACAACGCCGTGTTGGTAGATCCGTTGGTGGAAGGTATGTCTCTTGCGCCTATGTACGAACTCTTCCGTGACAAGAGTGTTGTTAAAGTCTTCCACGCAGCACGTCAGGACTTAGAAATTTTCTTTGTTGAAGCCGGTGTGTTCCCCGATCCATTGTTTGACACGCAAGTCGCCGCCATGGTGTGTGGCTTTGGCGAGCAGGCAGGCTACGAGACTCTAGTGCGCAAAATTGCCAAGCAAAGCCTAGACAAGAGCTCCCGATTTACCGACTGGTCCCGCCGCCCGCTGACCGATGCACAGAAAACCTATGCGATTGGCGACGTGACCCACCTCCGCAAGATCTATGAATTCCTTTCTGCGAAACTGGCCGAAACAGGTCGAGCGCATTGGGTCGAGGAAGAGCTACGGCTTCTGACACGTCCGGAAACGTACATCATCGATCCTGAAAATGCTTGGAAGCGCGTAAAAACCCGCACCACGTCTCCAAAGTTCCTCGCCATTGTACGCGAGCTTGCCAAGTTCCGCGAAGTCCATGCCCAAAGCCGCAACATTCCACGCAACCGCGTGTTCAAAGATGACGCTTTGGTGGAGCTGGCCTCAACCAAACCGGCCAACATGAACGATTTGGGCCGCTCTCGACTTCTGTTGCGTGAAGCGCGCAAAGGCGACATTGCAGATGGTATTCTGGCTGCGATCAAGACAGGCAAAGAGTGTCCGCAAGATCAGATGCCGCGCCTGCCGAAGCGTGACGACAAGGTGCAGGTCAACCCGGCCCTGGCTGATCTTCTGCGTGTGCTTCTGAAAGCCAAAACCGAAAGCTCCAGCGTCGCACCAAAGCTGATCGCCTCTTCTGCGGATCTGGATGCGCTTGCATCTGGCAACCGCGACGTGCAAGCGCTGCACGGCTGGCGGCACGAGGTCTTTGGCGAAGATGCCCTACGTCTATGTGAAGGCAAAGTCGCTCTTGCGGCCAAAGGCAACCATGTCAAAATCGTTGCGTTGTAAGCCAGTCCGCAACAGCGATTGGCTTACTCTTTAGTTTTCATGGATTTGACAACCGCCTTGGCGATTCCAGCGGCAACACTTGGTGCAATTCCGCCCAAGGGATTGGCTGCCATGGCTTTCACCGCGTCCACAGCTGACTTGGCTTCATCCGCCGCCTGACGTACCTCTGCCTCCAGATCCTCAATCGCCATGTCACGCACTTCCGTTACCGCGGTGATGCCTTCCTCGATGCCGGATTTGGAAGAGGCCAAAGACACAAACAGCCCCGCGAGCACAATGTTCACAACGCCGACTATCAAGGCCGCCGACGCCGGTGTCATCACTTCTTCCAGTGCAAAGAAGCCGGCCAGGTTCAACATCACCAGTCCAATGCCCGCCACAACCAGCGCCATCACCATCAAGCCGGTCTGACGCCGCAACACCGCCAAATGCCTTTGTGCGATCAATCTTTCAGACCGCAGGATAATCGAGATATTGCGCGAAATTCGGTTGCTCATTGTCCTACTCCTATTTCATCCGGCCTATAAGGTAGCCCACGGCAAAAGCCCCCAGCGCAAACATCAATGGCTGCTTGTTGGGAAACTCTTCCAGCTCGGCCAATAACTCTCCGATATCCGCTTCTAAACTCACGGGCTCGTCATCCATCTTTGATTCTGGCTCAGGTTTCACCTCAGAGGTCTCCTTAGCCTCCAACGAGGCATCCCGCTCCGCGAGTTCCGCCCGCAACTGCTTTAGTTCCGCTTCCAACTCTGCTTTTGTGGCCATTCTGACGTTCCAATCTGTATCTGAGGCTTTGCAAAACGGAGCACCTTTACAACGCAACGCGTGGCAAAAATGCCAACAAATCTCTTGAAATCATGCAAGCTCAACAAAGCCACTAACGCGATCTATGTGCAAGAGAAACAACCTTTAGCCCTGTACATTCTTCACTTGGACGGTGCCAACTTTGCGTATTTACAATCAAGTACAGTGCGTAACCGACTGACAAAAATTAAAAAATTGACCTCACCAACCTGTCACAAGTCCCAATCAAACCCCGACAAACCCGAATTTCCTTTGCCTCAACTCTTAGACGATCCGCACAAAAACGCCCCATTTCCGGCATCACCTCCGCACCTTGATCCTTAAAATCATTTCTACAATTACTAGCGATCTCCACGTTTGGGAAAGGGAGATATGCTGGCATGACATCAAAGGAGGCAAACCATGTCACAATCCAAGAAAGACCAGCCACGCAAGCCGGAAAAACAGACCAAACCGGCGCCAAGCAACACGCCAATCTTCAGCGATTGGGCCATGATCTAGCTGCGCCGCTGATCACAACAAAATTCTGCGGGCACCGCTTGCCCCTGCTTGACCACGCGGTCTAATGTGCCGCCATGTCAGATCCAATCTCCAGCATTCGTAACCTGGGCCCAGCCTATGAGGAGGCCTGCGCCCGTGCCGGTATCCATACCGCGGAAGAAGTCCGCACACTGGGCGCAGATGAAACATACGCTCGTCTGCTCAAAACCGGAACAAAACCTCATTTCATTGGTTTTTATGTTCTGGTGATGGGCCTGCAAGGCCGTCCCTGGAACGACTGCAAGGGAAAAGAAAAAGACGCCTTGCGCAAACGCTTTGATGCGCTCAAGTCCAGTTCTCACGACAAAGGCCGCTCAGACCTTGAGGCGGCATTGAACATGATTGGCGTGGTCGAAAAAAGCAAAGCCTAAGTCCCGCTTTCTCCTTCGCCAAAAACGTCAGGGCGTGTGATTGGCTGGCCCCTCATTCCAAACCGCCAAAAAAGAAAAACGCGAGAGGTTGCCCTCCCGCGCTTCAATGTTTTCTACGGTAAAACCGGTTTGGCTTAGCCCACCAGCTCCAGACCGGAGAAGAAGTATGCGATTTCAACCGCAGCGGTTTCTGGGGCGTCAGAACCGTGAACGGAGTTTTCGCCTACAGATTCTGCGAACTCGGCGCGGATGGTGCCAGCTGCTGCGTCTGCTGGGTTGGTTGCGCCCATAACTTCGCGGTTTTTCGCGATTGCACCCTCACCTTCCAGAACCTGCGCAACGATTGGCGCGGACGCCATGAATTCGCACAGTTCGTCGTAGAATGGACGCTCAGCGTGCACAGCGTAGAAAACTCCAGCTTGCTCTTTGGTCAGGTGGATGCGCTTTTGTGCAACGATGCGCAGGCCTGCTTCTTCGAATTTGGCGTTGATTGCGCCGGTCAGGTTGCGGCGGGTGGCATCAGGTTTGATGATCGAGAAGGTGCGTTCCAGAGCCATGTCTGTATCTCCATTAAAGTGAGGGCCAGACACCACGTCTGGCAAGCATTCGAATTGGCGCTCCGATACCACGGGTTTGCGGACTTGAAAAGCGATGATTGACGCCGTCGCAATACTGCGCCAAACCCGCCCCATGCTTAAGATTTCAGACATCTCCTATTCCGTCGAAGGCCGCCCCCTGTTTGAGGGCGCTTCCGCAACAATTCCCACCGGCCACAAAGTGGGTTTGATCGGCCGCAATGGCGCTGGCAAAACCACGCTTTTTCGCCTAATCCGCAGGGAGTTGTCCTTGGAAGGCGGCAGCATCACCCTGCCCCAACGTGCCCGCATTGGCGGTGTTGCGCAGGAGGTACCTTCCAACGAAGTTTCGCTGATCGACACGGTACTAGCAGCGGACATCGAACGGGCGGCCTTGCTGGCTGAGTCCGAAACCGCCACTGATTCCAATCGCATCGCGGAGATCCAGACCCGTCTAAGCGACATCGACGCCTGGAGCGCCGAGGCCCGTGCCGCCGCTATCCTCAAAGGACTGGGCTTTGACCATGAGGACCAGCAACTACCCTGCTCCGCCTACTCCGGTGGCTGGCGTATGCGTGTGGCTCTGGCAGCAGTGCTGTTCTCACAGCCGGATTACTTGTTGCTTGACGAACCCACCAACTACCTCGATCTCGAGGGCGCGCTGTGGCTTGAAAACTATCTGGTCAAATACCCGCACACCGTGCTGATCATCTCGCACGACCGGGAGTTGCTCAACCGCTCGGTCGGCGCGATCCTGCACTTGGATGAGCGCAAGCTAGCCTACTACACCGGCACTTATGATCAGTTCGCAAAACAACGCGCGGAACAGCGCGCGGTACAGGCGGCAGCGGCGAAGAAGCAACAGGCGCAACGCGAACACCTGCAAGCCTTCGTGGACCGTTTCAAAGCCAAGGCTTCCAAAGCCAAACAGGCGCAAAGTCGCGTAAAAATGCTCGAAAAGATGACGCCGATTACCGCGCCGGAAGATGCGGCTCGTGTGGTGTTCACCTTCCCCAAGCCCGAAGAACTCTCTCCGCCAATCATCGCCATCGAAGGTGGCTCCACAGGCTATGGCGACACTTTGGTTCTCAAAAACCTGAACCTACGCATTGACCAAGACGACCGCATCGCCCTGTTGGGCAAAAACGGTCAAGGTAAGTCGACGCTGGCGAAGCTGCTGTCTAGCCGTCTGGAGCCCATGAGCGGCAAGTTCACATCTTCCTCCAAGTTGCGCATCGGCTTCTTTGCCCAGCACCAAGTAGATGAACTGTACGTAGACGAGACACCGATCCAGCACCTGATGCGCGAACGGCCCGCCGAAGGTCAGGCCCGTCTTCGGGCACGTCTGGCAGGTTTTGGTCTTGGTGCAGCTCAAGCGGAAACGGAAGTTGGCCGCCTGTCCGGCGGTCAAAAAGCCCGTCTGTCGCTTCTCCTAGCCACCTTGGACGCGCCGCACCTCCTGATCCTCGACGAACCCACCAACCACCTCGACATCGAAAGCCGCGAAGCGCTGGTTGAGGCCTTAACCGCCTATTCTGGCGCCGTGATTCTGGTCAGCCACGACATGCACCTGCTGACTTTGGTGGCGGATCGCTTGTGGTTGGTCAAAGATGGCACAGTGAAGCCGTATGAGGAAGATCTTCAGGCCTATCGTAAGTTGCTTCTGACCGCCGAAAAGCCCGTCAGTACTAAGCCGAAAGCCAAGCAAGCGCCCAAGCGTGCCAGTCGGGATGACATTCTCACTTTGCGGGCAGAGGTGCGCAAATCCGAACAGCGCGTCGAAAAGCTCAACGATATGGCCGATAAACTAGCCAAGAAGCTGGCTGATCCCTCTCTGTACGAGGACGAGAAGCTAGGTGAGATGGAAGTTTGGCAGAAAAAATACGCGGAGGTCCGGGACGCTCAAGACCGCGCCGAAGATCTTTGGATGAAAGCTTTGGAAAAGCTGGAAAAAGCTGAAGCCTGAGCGTAGCGTCTGTTTCAACACTGATAGGAGCCAAACCCACAATGGACAGCGCCGCCTTCATCACGGCTTTTGTGACGCTTTTTGTTATCATCGATCCTATCGGGTTGTTTCCGATCTTTGTGTCCCTCACTCAAGGCTTGCCGCAGCGGGAACGCCGCAAGATCGCGATCCGCGCTTGTATAACCGCCTTTGTGATCCTGTCGATCTTTGCATTTTTGGGAGAAGCCGTGCTTGGCGGCATTGGCATCTCCATGCCTGCCTTCCGGATTGCTGGCGGCATCTTGTTGTTCCTAACTGCGCTGGATATGCTATTTGAACGCCGCACCAAACGTCGCGAAGATCAGGCGGAAGAAGCCGAAGAGGACTACCCAGATCCATCGATTTTCCCGCTCGCTATTCCGCTGCTGTCCGGTCCCGGCGCCATCACATCGGTCATCTTGCTCGCTGGCCAGGACACCGGCATACAGACCACCTTGTCCGTCCTCGCCGTGGCAGCACTGGTCCTCGCAATTGTATTCACGCTGTTCCTAACAGCAAGCGCGTTGGAACGTCTGCTTGGCCGCACAGGCATAACTGTCATCACCCGCTTGCTGGGCATGTTGCTGGCGGCCTTGGCGGTGCAATTCATTCTGGACGGACTCAAAAACTTCGGACTTGCAGGCTAACCCCATGGACGAAATTTCCTTTGGCAACCTTGCCTACCTGCTCCTGCTTCTGGTCATGGTGCTGATCTGGACTATTGGATCGGGTCGAATCAATCTTGGCCAAACCCTGCGCTACGGCGCAATTTGGGCACTGATCTTTCTTGGTGCCATCGCCGTGGTTGGCATGTGGGAAGACATCCGCAGCACCGTGAAGCCCACTCAAGTGGTTTTGGCGGATGAAGGCCGCATCGAAATCCCTCGCAGCAACGACGGCCACTACTACGCCACGCTTTCTGTAAATGGTGCGGAAGTGTATTTTGTCGTCGACACTGGCGCCACCGATGTGGTGCTCACTCAAGCGGATGCCCGTCGCGCGGACTTGGACCCAGACAACCTGCCCTACTTTGGCCGCGCGATGACGGCCAATGGCGAAGTGCGCATCGCACCGGTTCGATTGGAGGAAGTGGCCTTGGGTGGTTATGTCGATCGAAATGTCCGGGCCAGTGTCAACGAGGGAGAGATGGGCCAATCGCTTCTGGGCATGAGCTATCTCCAACTCTTCAATCAGATCACTATCACCGGTAGCAAACTGATCCTGACACGTTAGGTTTAAAGCCTAACCGCCGCCCGCTTCGGCCTTTTTCTGCCAATTCCCTGTTTCTTCCGACCAATACTGAGCCGCGCAGCCCGCATCGGTCAGCGCTTTCCACTGACCTCGCGCATGCTGAACCGCCTCAGGATCATGCCCGTCAAACAGGATGCATACCCGCTCTACCGCGTTGACTTCCTCCGCGCTCACATCCGCGCCGTCCACACTCATCACGCAGCCAACGGCATCCGGCACATCCGACGACGTGGTCAGCAACACCGGTTGCAACGCATCATGCGGCCCACCAGACAAGCCATGGGCGAGAAAACTTGTGTCCCCCAACGCCCACAGTTTCTGATCCAGCCAATCCATCCGGCCTTCGTCTCGCCCCCGTACGACAATCTTCCACCCCGCTCCCCGCGCCTTTTCCAAAAGGCGCGGTAAGGTGACCTCAATGGAATTCTGGGTCAGATGATAGAAATACGCGGCACCCAAGGCTTAGGCCTCAAACTTATCCGCAACCAAGCGGCTTAGTGCGCTCACGCCCCAACCCGTGGCACCTGCTGGCGCCAATGCGGTTTCGGATTTCACGCTGGCCACCCCGGCAATATCGAGGTGAATCCACGGCGTGTCGTCCTGTACAAATCGCTGCAAGAACTCAGCCGCCGTAATCGAGCCGGCGGGACGGCCACCCACGTTTTTTACATCCGCAATTCGCGATTTCAGCTGTTTGGCATAGCCTTTGCCCAATGGCATCCGCCACGCGCCTTCACCCTCAGCCTCTGCAGCTTTCAGGAACCCATTGCACAGCGCGTCGTCATTGGAAAACACACCTGCATTTTCATGACCCAACCCAATGATGATCGCGCCTGTCAAGGTGGCTAAATCGATCATGCCAGCCGGCTTATACCGCTCTTGCGCATAGTGCATCACGTCACACAGCACCAAACGCCCTTCGGCATCGGTGTTGATCACCTCAATGGTATCCCCCTTCATAGAGGTCACCACATCGCCGGGACGGGTTGCACGGCCGGATGGCATGTTTTCCACCAACCCAACCAGGCCCACCACATTGGCTTTAGCCTTGCGCAGCGCCAGAGCTTTCATAGCCCCCGCCACAACGCCAGCGCCACCCATGTCCATGGTCATATCTTCCATGCCAGCGGCGGGTTTCAAGGAAATGCCACCAGTGTCAAACACCACGCCTTTGCCCACCAGCGCCAAGGGCGCCGCACCTTTTTCGCCGCCGTTCCACTGCATCACCGCAACCTTGGAAGGGCTTTCAGAGCCTTCACCAACAGACAACAGCGCACCCATGCCCAATTCCTTGAGCTTGTCCTCTTCCAGGACCTCAACCTCAAGTCCGATTTCTTCCAAAGCGACCAAACGGTTGGCAAATTCCGTAGTGGTCAGAACATTGGCTGGTTCATTGATTAAATCCCGGGTGAAAAACGTACCTTCGGCCACAGCCAGCAAAGGGGTCGCGGCCGCTTCAACTTCTTCCGGCTTGCTGACCATCATGGTCACGGTACGCGCATCTTCTTTGGCCTCTGTAGTCTTGTGATCGTCAAAGCCATAATCGCGCATCGCAATACCAAAGGCGATTTCCGCAGCCTTCGGATTGGTGCCCGCCAGAACCGTCAAAGCCGCATTGCCGCGGATCTTACCAAGACCGGCGCCGGCCCGGCGCGCATCTTCAACAGAACACCGTCGCGGCAGGATCACCACATCCACGGCTTCGGCTACTACACCTGTCGGATAGGACAGGCTGAACACAGTACCGAGGCGCGCATCCCCGGCTTTTTCATCACGCAGGCGTTCAACAGCACCACGGGTCAGACGGTTCAAGCGACGGGCGCCTTGGTCCGGATTGCCTTCCGCTGGTATAAAGATCGCAATGCGCCCTTGTACGCTGCCAATTTCATCCAGTTTGGTCTCTTCAAAAGACATCGTCACAGGGTGCATCACAAACCTCCAAAATCTCGTTTCCAAACACCTATCGTGCGCCTTCTCGCTTGACCAGAGCGCTTCGCCAGATTGCAGTTTCGCCACCTGAATATTTCGCCTAAAGTGCCGGCAATTAATAAGGTTCGGGGGATTCTTAGCAGGTGAGCAGATTCGACAGATATATCCTGTCGCAGTTCCTGACTCTGTTCGGTTTTTTTGCGCTGATCCTTGTGTCTGTCTACTGGGTCAATCGCGCGGTTTCGCTGTTTGACCAGTTGATCGCAAGCGGCCAAAATGTATCCGTATTTCTGGAACTGTCAGTCCTAACATTGCCAAACGTAATCCGTCTGGTGCTTCCGATCGCGGTTTTTGCTGGCACAGTTTATGTGACCAACCGCTTGTCCAGCGAAAGCGAACTGACCGTGATGCAGGCCACA
Organism: Shimia sp.; assembly: GCA_024224295.1. GTDB lineage: Bacteria > Pseudomonadota > Alphaproteobacteria > Rhodobacterales > Rhodobacteraceae > Shimia. The sequence goes on from JAAENN010000295.1 coordinate 46,892, forward strand.
GGCTTCAGCCCTTGGCGCTTAGCGCGACCAGTGGCGGTCTTTGGTGTAATTTCAGCTCTTATGTTATCCGTACTGACCCATTTTCTCGTGCCAGCAAGCAACGCTGAGCTCAGTAAACGACAAAAGGAAATAACTGAAAATGTGACTGCCCGTCTTTTAACGGATGGCACTTTTTTGCATCCCGCCGATGGCGTCACATTTTATATTCGAGAAATCACACCAAACGGCGTTCTCAAGGATGTCTTTTTAGCCGATCACCGCACTGAAGGACGAGCTACGTCATACACCGCTTCTGACGCCTATTTGGTACAAGACGAAACTGGACCGAAATTGGTCATGGTGGACGGCCTCGCACAACTTCACCGTCAAGACACTGACACGCTGATGACTACAAACTTCGCAGACTTTTCTTATGATATAAGCGCTCTCATCGACCCAGCATCAGCGCCTAGAGTTTCCGCAAGCCACTTTTCTTCCTGGGACATCATTGGAAACATAGACGCAATTTCAAAACTAACTGGAGAGAGTGTCGGAGGTATAAGGGAAGAACTGCACGACCGCTTTGCCATGCCCTTATCCACTATCAGCTTCGCGCTGATCGGCTTTGCAATGCTCCTCGTTGGCGGCTTTAGCCGCTTTGGGGTTTGGCGGCAGATCATTGCAGCATTTATCATTTTGGTAATGCTCGAAGGCATGAAAAACGCATTCACAGACCCCGTACGCTCAACTCCAGAACTCTGGCCACTTATGTACGTTCCCAGCGCAATAGGCTTTCTGGTTGCTGCTGCTTTACTGTATCTTTCAGCAAACCCGATCCGCTGGCGACTTAGGGGGGCAGCATGACCGTCCATTACTATTTCGCCCGGAAATTTGTTTGGATTTTCCTCGGAATTTGCACCGTTTTTTTTGTTCTAACTGTCCTCGTAGACATGATGGAGCAACTACGACGATACGACGTTGAGGAGATTGGCTTTGACAGGATTTTGGGCCTGACACTTCTACGAACTCCTGAAAGCATCTACCAACTAATGCCGCTCATAGTAATTCTCGCGACTATTGCCTTGTTCATAAACTTGTCGCGCAGTTCAGAACTGGTTGTTGTACGCGCTGCAGGACGTTCCGGTATTGTTTCGGTGTTATCACCAACAGTCGCTTCACTCCTTATTGGACTGCTTTCCATTAGTATGCTGAACCCGATTGTTGCGGCAACTTCTGTGCAATACGAAACGCAAAGCGACCTACTTCGATCGGGCGGAGGTAGCGCACTATCTCTCTCGGATGAAGGTATATGGCTACGCCAAGGAGGGGACGCCGGGCAAGCTGTGATACATGCAGGGAGTACAAACTCAGACGCATCGGTTTTCCTAGACATTACAATAATCACGTACTCCCCAGAAAACGGCCCCAAAAAACGTATTGAGGCCGACTCTGCTCAGCTGGTCGATGGCGGTTGGAAACTAAAAAATGTTCGAACATGGCCCTTAAACGTCGGAATTAACGAAGGTGGGGAACCGTCACGTGAAGAAACAGTCACCTTCCCAAGCAGTCTTACAGCAGACAGAATTCGAGAAAGGTTCGGCAACCCTTCCTCTATTTCTGTATGGAAACTTCCAACATTTATCGCCGAGTTAACAGACGCGGGTTTCTCTGCCCGGCGGCATCAGGTCTGGTTACAAATGGAGCTCGCACAACCATTGTTTCTTATGGCCATGGTACTCGTAGCATCTGCTTTTACTATGCGCCATACGCGCTTCGGCAACACAGGCATTGCGGTTCTGATTTCTGTGTTGATCGGGTTTAGCCTTCATTTCATCCGAAACTTCGCGCAAATTCTTGGAGAAAATGGGCAAATTCCTGTAATGCTCGCCGCATGGGCGCCTCCCTTTGCTAGCATCCTGTTGGCACTTGGTTTGTTGTTGCATATGGAGGACGGATGAAGACCATTCCGACCATTTTTTTGCTTGCCGTATCGACAACAGCAGTATTGTCCGCCCTCCCGGCAAAGGCACAAGAACAACCCTCTTCGTTGCAAAGCCAGGCAAACGCCTCAGCCTCGGCGCCGCAAAACGTGGTGCTGGTTGCAGACTCGGTCGAACTGACTTCAGACGGCCTTCTCATTGCCCGTGGCAATGTCGAGGCTTTGTCAAGCGATATACGTCTTACTGCACGAGAGATTGTCTTTGACAATGAAACTGGTGAAATCCGCCTAACTGGGCCAATTCGCATCACACAGGGCGATCAGGCTACAATCATTGCAAGTGCTGCCGATCTAGATCGACAATTTCGGAATGGGCTAATCCACAGCGCACGCCTTGTGTTGGCGGACCAAGTCCAGTTGGCCGCCTCAAAAATGACACGTTTAGACGGGCGTTACAATGTTCTCGATAAAACCACAGTAAGCTCCTGTCACGTATGTGAAAATGGGGAACCGCCATTGTGGCGTATACGGGCGCGCCGGGTCGTGCACGACCAACTAGAAAAACAGTTGTACTTTGATCACGCCAGCGTATTGGTCCGTGATATTCCGATTTTTTACTTTCCACATTTGCGCATGCCGGATCCGACGCTGGATCGGACTCGGGGTTTTCTAATACCTGAGTTCAATCATTCTTCATTGTTAGGTTACGGCGTCAAAGTCCCTTACTTTTTACCTTGGGGTAGCGACAAAGATTTTACACTAACGCCTTACGTTTCCAGTGAAACACAAACGCTCGAGTTCCGCTACAGACAGGCTTTCAAAAATGGTGGGTTGGAACTCAATGGTGCTCTGTCCAATGACAATATAGGCGGCCAAGAAACACGTGGATATCTGTTTGCAGAAGGTTTGTTTCAACTCGAAAAAGACTACAAACTGACATTTGACATAAAAGCTGTAGCGGACGACACGTATCTCACTGATTATGATTACGCAGATTATGATCGCCTAAACAGCGATATCAAAATAGCGCGATCGAACCGCACAGAAAATACCCGCTTTGCGCTTTATCACTATAAAACACTGAGAGAAGACGAAAACGATGAAGAAATTCCATCACTTGTCCTCAAGGCAGAGACTGAACGCCGCTACCTGAACTTTTGGGGAGGTGAGTTACGAACCAGTATCGAGGCGCACGGGCATGCGCGACGGTCTACAGACGACGTATCTGGACGGGACGTCAACCGGGCAAATGCCAACGTTCAATGGCTAAGGGATTGGACTATTGGAAACGGATTGCGTACCGGCGTGACCGGAGCGCTCGCGTTTGACGCATACACAACAGACAATGACAGTACCGTCAGTTCCTTTGACAGCGGCGTTGCACCATCAGTTGCAGGGTATTTGCGCTATCCTATGACTAAAACCACCTCAAGTGGAACCACCTACATTTTCGAGCCGGTCGCCCAAATCGCTTGGACAGGCGGAAAAGAGCTTGATATCGCCAATGATGAAAGCACCCAGGTCGAGTTCGATGAAGGCAATCTTCTTTCGCTCTCCAGGTTCCCTTCACATGATCGTAGAGAGCGCGGATTGTCATCTGCTGTCGGCCTAAATTGGTCACGTATCAGTGCAACGGGCTGGCGTGGCGGCATGACCTTCGGCCAAGTATTTCGTCAAGATTCGCAAACAGATTTCACAAACAGTTCTGGCCTGTCTGGCACGTCATCCGATCTTTTGGTTGCTGGACAAGTCAGTAACCAAGACGGTTTGCTGTTTACCGGCAGGGCCCTATTCGATACGCGGGGTGATCTAGACAAGGCCGGCGCACGTATCGGATGGACCAACGAAACCATCTGGCTCGACGCAAGCTACATCTGGTTGCAGAAAGATCTCGCGGAATCTCGTTCTAACGACATCTCAGAACTAACATTCGACGGCAGCTATCGATTAAATCGTCATTGGACCGGATTAATGGATTGGCGATTTGACGCAGTAAGCGGCGAAACATCTGAAGCAGGCCTTGGCCTCGAATACCGAAACGAATGCTTGCGTGTCGGGCTTTCCCTCTCGCGTCGCTTTTCTACATCCTCTACCGTGCAATCAAGTACCCGAGTTGGCTTAAACGTCGCTTTACTTGGTTTCTCCGTGAACTCAAACGATAAGAGCTACGACCGCAAGTGCGGTTAAACTGCAGGAAGACACCGTAAAATGATGCCACGCACCATGATCCGCTCCGCACTACGCGCCTTTTCCAAAACATCGGGGGCATGCGCCATTGCTGGTATATTGAGCACGGCAGCCCATGGTCAAAATGCCTTTAGCCCCGCAGTTTACGTCAATGACTCAGCGGTTACTCATTTTGAAATCGAACAACGCGCCCGTTTATTGGTTATTATGAGTGCCCCTGGCGACCCACTCGAACTGGCCCGGGAACAGTTGATCGAAGATAGGCTCAAGCTACAAGCCGCAAGGCAGGCAGGCATTTTCCCATCTGAGGATGGCGTTGTGGCCGGGTTGGAGAATTTTGCCAAACGAGTAAATATGAAACCGGAGGAAATGCTTCAGGCGCTATCTGCCGAGGGTATTTCTGAGGAATCTTTGCGAGATTTTATCGCATCCCAAATCGCGTGGGGAGGCGTTGTCCAAACCCGTTTTGGCGCAAATGCCCAAATCAGCGAAGAAGAAATCGACCGAGCCATTGCGCAGAACAGCGGTCAAGGTGGTGTACGCGTTCTCTTATCTGAGATTATCATTCCCGTTACTCCCCAAACCAGGTCTCAAGTAGACAGTCTTGCCGCCCAAATTTCCGACCTTAGCAGTTTCTCTGAGTTTGAGGCAGCAGCGCGCATCTATTCTGCCTCAGGCACGAAAGAAAATGGCGGCCATGTTGATTGGATGAATGTCACAAACCTGCCAGCACCATTGCGTCCTGTCATCACTGGTCTGCGAAGCGGCGAAGTTACACCGCCTCTTCAACTCCCAAATTCCGTCGCACTTTTTCAATTGCGCGGAATAGCTGAATCCGGCCGTACCACACCTCGTTACTCGGCGATCGACTATGCAAAATTCTATATCCCCGGAGGACGCAGCGAAGACTCCCTTAAAGAAGCAGCCAAAATACGTTCGACAATTGACAAATGTGACGATCTTTTTGGTGTTGGTTTTGGATTGCCAGTTGAACGTCTGTTCCGGGAGACCCAGAAACCCAACGAAATTTCTCGTGATGTAGCGATAGAACTGGCCAAACTTGACGACAACGAGATATCTACCAACCTCACTACTGCGGATGGCCAGAACTTGATTGTGCTCATGCTTTGCAGCCGCACCGCAGAGATCAATGACGCCGAGCTATCACGTGAAGACGTTGCGCAATCCCTAAGGAACTTGCGATTGGAAAGTTACGCCAACAGCTACCTGAGTCAGTTGCGCGCTCAAGCACGGATCATCGAAAAATGAGCCTCCCGCCTCTCGCCTTGACTTGCGGAGAACCAGCTGGCGTGGGCTTAGAAATAGCCGAAATGGCGTGGTCTAAACTTAAGAATGAGCTACCATTTTTTCTGATTGCAGACCCGCTCCACCTGCCTGGAACCGTGCCATACCAGCTTTTACAATGCCCTGGTGACACCTCGAAAATCATGCCTACGGCTCTACCTGTCCTGCCTCATCCATTTGCTGCAGACCGCACGCCTGGCACAGCACAAACGGAAAACGCTGGAGGTGTCATCGATGTAATTGCTCAGGCGGTGGATTTGGCACTGAGCGGCGAAGTTGCAGCTATTTGCACCCTTCCAATCCACAAAAAGGCATTAAAAGACGGCGCTAACTTCCCTCATCCGGGCCATACTGAATATCTCGCAGACCTCGCCGGTGTTGGTAATGTAGTCATGATGTTGGCATCTGATTATTTGCGCGTGGTGCCGACAACTATTCATATTCCGCTTTCTGAAGTGCCCACCGCACTCACGCCTGATCTGCTAGAAAATACGGTACGCATCACCGCCAAAGGGCTACAAGATCAGTTTGGAATCGCAGCGCCCCGCATCGCAGTGGCAGGGTTAAACCCACATGCAGGCGAAGGTGGCGCAATGGGGCACGAGGATACCAACATTATTTCTCCAGTGCTCTCAAAACTTCGAAGCGAAGGCTTCGACCTCTCAGGTCCATTGTCGGCAGACACCATGTTTCACCCCGCTGCCCGTGCAAAATACGATGTGGCAATATGTGCATACCACGACCAAGCCCTTATCCCCATCAAGACGATAGACTTTGACGGAGGCGTCAACGTGACCTTGGGGCTGCCGTTTATACGCACTTCACCGGATCACGGCACTGCTTTTGACATAGCAGGAACAGGTAAAGCAAACCCGGCCAGCACAATAGCAGCTTTGCGCATGGCGGCCCGTATGGCACAAAACGCTTGATCCTTCATTTGGTTGGAAATAACTCCGCCTGAGGCATTTATCTGCGGCGCAGCCGCCAACAACCAAGGCTTACCCAATGAGCGCCATCGATGATCTTCCTCCGCTGCGTCAAGTGATAGAAACCCACGGCCTTTCCGCTCGTAAGTCGCTCGGGCAAAATTTCCTCCTAGATCTGAACCTAACTGCCAAAATTGCCCGTCGTGCCGGTGAATTGTCCGATTGTGACATTCTTGAAATCGGCCCAGGTCCTGGCGGCCTTACTCGGGGTCTTTTAGCAGAAGGCGCTCGTAAAGTGCTTGCAATTGAAAAAGATCAGCGCTGCATGGCTGCCCTTGCCGAGATCGAAGCTGCCTATCCAGGCCGTCTCAAAGTCATCAACGGCGACGCTCTGGAAGTGGATCCACTCAGTCTCTTGACGCCCCCAATCCGTGTGGCTGCCAACCTACCGTACAACGTAGGCACCGAACTGCTTGTGCGCTGGCTCACCCCAAAAGAATGGCCGCCTTTCTGGCAAAGTTTGACCTTAATGTTTCAGCGCGAGGTTGCGGAGCGCATCACTGCAGGACCTGGTTCCAAGGCCTATGGTCGCCTCGCAATTCTGTCTCAGTGGCGCTCAAACGCCAACATCGTCATGTCTCTTCCGCCGGGTGCGTTTTCGCCGCCTCCTAAGGTGCATTCTGCTGTGGTTCACCTCACCGCATTGTCTGAACCACGCTACCCGGCAGACGCCCAAACACTGTCCCGTATAGTGGCCGCGGCCTTCAACCAACGTCGAAAAATGCTGCGTGCTGCTCTTAAGGGACAGGCCACTGACATTGAAGACCGCCTAATTTCAGCCGGTATCAAACCTACAGACCGCGCCGAGGTAGTCAGCCTTGAGCAATTCTGCGCTCTCGCGCGCATCATCAAAAACGATAACTAGGTTCTTGTGTGATTCAGGAACTCTAGTTCCCTCCATCTGTAGAGCTCGCCGCAAAGCTGGCTTTTTGCCCCCAAGAAGAGGCTTCTACAAGACATCATTACTGGATCTGATAGCCGATAGCACCCTATCCGGACGTGCTGGAAGTTGTGACAAAACCGCGCCGGTCGCATCGCGAATGGCGTTCAAGATCGCAGGTGCCGTTGGAATCAGCACGTGCTCACCAAGTCCTTTGGCCCCCATCGGTCCCTCTTGATCTGGCACCTCAATCAATTTCGAAACAATTTCTGGTATGTCGCCAGTAGTCGGGATCAGGTAATCATGAAGGTTTTCTGACTGTCCCAAATGGAATTCTTCCATCAGGGCCATACCCAGCCCTTGAGCGATGCCACCCTCGATCTGCCCTTCAGCCAAAAGTGGATTGATCACCTTCCCTACATCATGTGCAGCTGTCATTTTCAGTACCTTAACTGTGCCTAATTTTACGTCGACCTCCACCTCGGCAAGTTGAGCGCCATATCCATAAACCACATAGGGTTCACCCTGCCCGTTTATGTCTAACTCTTCCGTAGGCAGATCGTAAGTTTCCTCTGCCCACAACACGTACCCATGGGCCTCTTCGACTAACCGCGACAACAGAATTTTCCGCCGTGTAACACCGCTCGTTATCGAAAGAACTCCGTCACTTACCCTAATTTCGCCGTCTTCCCCCATGTTGACCATTTGCAAAATACGCCGACGCAGGGCAATAGCAGCCAAAAAGGCCGCTTTGCCACTGACCACCGTTTGCCTACTCGCCGATGTCTTTCCGGCATCGGGAGTTTTAGCCGTATCCGCATCGATCAGTCTGATCTGCTGAACTGATATCCCGAGTGCATCGGCCGCGATCTGCGCAATCACTGTATTTGCTCCCTGCCCAACGTCCATCGCGCCCTGATGTAGGCAGATATCTCCCTTGGCCGTAATGCCAATTCGTATGGTCGAAGGGTTTGGAATGGCCGTATTTCCACATCCATACCAGCAGCTTGCAAGCCCCACGCCACGCCGTTTCTCACTGGACGTCACGTTGGACTCCGCCGCGTCATGCCTTGCGCGATCCCAGGACGGTTGCAACGCATCCAAGCAAGCGATGATGCCAACACCTTGCAATTTTTGCCCACATACAGTTGGCAGGTTGTCCTTCAGTGCGTTTGTACGACGGAACGCCAATCGGTCCATGCCAATCTTGTCTGCCAGTTGATCAAACAATTGCTCCTGCAAAGCTGCCGCCTGTGGCACGCCAAACCCACGAAATGCGCCAGATACGGGTCCGTTCGTATATATTGCGCGGGCCCGTGCGCGATAATTTGGCACAATATACGGCCCACTCGCATGCACCGGAACCCGTACGGCCACAGTTGGGCCCCAACTGGCATAGGCTCCGGTGTCAAAGTCCCCCTCAAACTTCATTCCAATAAGCTGGCCATCTGAATCTGCACCAACTTTGGCCGTCATAACCGCAGGATGCCGTTTGGTTCCGACGCACATGCTTTCGCGACGAGTATAGAGCATCCGGCTTGGCCGGCCGGTAAGCAATGTCACAAGGCCCAAAAACGGCTCAACCGAGACATCCAACTTCCCGCCGAATCCCCCTCCTGTAGCGGCAGGTCGAATGCGCACTTGTTCCATTGGTAGCCCCAGGACCTTGGCTATAGTGCCTTGATCCAACACCGGTGCCTGTGTAGCTGCACGAATATTGACAACGTTACCCTCCATCCACGCTGAGCCGGCTTCGGGTTCAATGTAAGCATGTTCGACATGACCGGTAGTCAGGGTGCCTTCAACCACATATTCGGCATGATCCAAGGCCTTGTCGGTGTCTCCCTTTTGCACCAAGCCGACAATCAGCTCGTTACTGGCACGGGAAGGGTGCACCAAGTTCGCTTGGCCAGAGCGAGCGTCCAGTGTGCTTTCAAGTGCAGTTTCTTGTTTCCATGTCACTGGAAACTTGCTTAGTCCGGCCTTTTCCAATCGGCCTGCCTCTCCAACCACAAGGGCAACACATTCACCAACCATTCGAACAGCCCCCTCAGCAATGACTGGCTGATCGGCAAAGCGCTCAATTACTCCAAAACAATTATGACCCGGAATGTTCTTAGCGGAATACACCGCGACTCCATGCTTCGCCGCCCAGTTCTCGATATCCCCCAAAACAAATGTCGCAGCAGCATAAGGGCTTCGAACCGCCCTAATCCAAAGCGCGTTGTCCGGAACAAAATCTGCACCGAACATTTCACGTCCCTGAACCTTGGCCATACCATCAAGTCGGGGCAAAGGATGGCCAACCGCGTCACCGACTCTTGGTTCTGCAACCTCCCGTGTTACTGCTGCATCCAAAACCGCGTCTACAATCTTTGCGTAACCGGTACACCTACACAAGACACCCGCAAGTGCCTTCTCAACCTCTGCCCGATCTGGTGAACAATTGCGTCGCAGTAATTCCGTCGCTGCCATCACCATGCCTGGTGTGCAGATTCCACATTGAACAGCCCCATGCCGCAGAAACGCTTGTTGCAGCGGACTTCCTTGCAGTGTGTTATGAGCTTCAATTGTTTCAACGTCACAGCCTCCGACCTGTGCCACTGGTGTCAAACACGCGCACGTGGCTTGTCCGTCAACGAGGACCGTACAACTTCCACAGTCTCCCGTGTCACAACCAACCTTTGTCCCGCGCATCCCCAATCCATCGCGTAAAACGTAGGATAATCTTCGTCCCAACGGCACATTAAGTGACACCGGTAAGCCATTTACTTTAAAATAAATCAATCAGCCAATCCTGCTAGAAGTTTGATGCTTCTGCGCACCAACTCATCCACAGTCACGGCTCTGTAATCCGCGCTTCCTCGGATATCAGAAATGGGAGACAAAAGGCTGTCGAAATGAGACCGGGCAACCAAATTGTGGGCCGCATCAATCGCCTTTCCGTTCAACGTATCTTCCAGATCCCACGCGCGCTTTGCAACCGGTCCGCAAGCACCAATTGCTATCGCGGAAGATAGAATAATTGAATTCTCAATATCTAAGCGCACGGCCACCATAGAAATCGAGATCACCAAATGCTTGCGCGCACCCAATTTCACAAAGCAACTTCGACCTGTAGCACTGCCTTTGGGGATCACAATCGCACTGACCAGTTCCCCCTTTTGCCTCGCGATGCATCTCGCTCCGGTGACAAAATCTGCCAAAGCCACCTCACGAATACCTTGTTGAGACCTCAACTCAACAATTGCGTCAAGCGCCAGAAGGGGAGGAATCCCATCGGCTGCTGGCGACGCATTACAAATGTTGCCGCCAATAGTTCCGGTATTTTGAATCTGAACACTACCAATTTCACTGGCCGCCTGCCGCAGCATCTCAAAGGCCGGGGGAAACTCAAAACACCGAATTTCACGCCAGCTGGTGGCTGCTCCAATCCGCCAAAAGTCTTTTGTTTCCGTAATCCCCTTTAGCTCTTTCAGACCGGTGATATCTAAAACTTCACCTGGCAATTCTTGAGCCTCTATTGCAGCAAAGACGTCTGTGCAACCCGCGATCGGTCTTGCGTCAACTGCCGCCATAACAGCCAGCGCATCTTTCAACTTGCTTGGTCGGTGATAAATCCCCATGGTGACCTCTCTAAGCTTCAAGGCACGACACAAATTGTTGTGTGTACACAAATTTATAAAGTGGCAGCTCTTGCATCTTTGACAATAGATCAAGCTGTTCGCCCACAAAAGGCCTGCTGCGATGTCTTCTGATATACGACAAAAAGAAAATTCTGAAGCTGCAGATACTTATGTTCTGGAAGAACAGATCGGTCACCTAATGAGGCGAGCTAATCAAAGACATCTGGGAATTTTCGCCGAAGGCATACCGGCCCTGACTCCAACGCAATTTGCCGCACTAGCGAAGCTATGTGACTTAGGCGCTGTTTCTCAGAATGCTTTGGGGCGAGCCACAGCAATGGATGGTGCCACGATCAAAGGTGTCGTAGATCGGCTTCGCGCCAAGGACCTGGTCATTAGCTCTCCAGATCTCAAAGATCAAAGGCGCCTCTTGTTAAAGCCGAGCGCGGCTGGTTGGGAACTATTTGAATCCGTTGCCTCAGCCGGACACCAAGTCACAAAAGACACACTCGCCCCCCTCAATGAGACGGAACAAACGATTTTACTCCTGCTGCTGAAAAAGATGATCTGATCTTGAAAACGCTTTCCAATTGCGGATTCAGATGTGGCTCAAACACCAAGCAAATCACAAAGTCTGTCGTTTTCGCTCGCCAATTGCGCTCGAGAGAGTTTTCCGCGTACCTGCCCATTTTCCAGCATAACGACCTTATCTGCCAAAGCCGTGATGGCGTCCAATCTTTGCTCAACCAAAACCACTGCCACGCCACGTCTCCGCATGAGGTCCGCGGCATCACGGATAGTCAAAACCATTGACGGTTGAAGCCCTTCCGTTGGTTCATCCAACAACAAGACTTTCGGCCGTAAACACATGGCTCGCCCCATCGCAAGCATTTGTTGTTCACCACCACTCAACGTGTCAGCTCGCTGTGCTAGCCTTTCTTTAAGCCGAGGAAATACGCGCAAAACTTCTTCGAGAACAGTTGTGTCCTTGTCGTTTGTTAAGCACCCCACCGAAAGGTTTTCCGCCACAGTTAAGGCTCCAAACAAACGGCGCCCCTGAGGGACATAACCGATCCCGTAGAACGGAACTTTATGGGACGGAAGATCGGAAAGTACAGTTCCGTCAACAACCACCTTGCCTTTCATTTCCGGCAAAAGCCCCATAATCGCTTTCATTGTTGTGGTTTTTCCTGCACCATTTCGCCCGACGAGGCATAAAATCTCTCCAGCCTTCGCCTCGAAGGACACCGTCCGCAAAACCTGTGCCGAACCATATCCTGCCGAAACCGCTTCAAGCTTTAGCATTGGCACCTCCAAGGTAGGCTGCTCGTACCAAGGCACTGGCTTTCACATCGGAAGGCACCCCCTCAAAAAGCACCTGACCAGACTCTAAAACAGTAACGAAATCAGCAGCTTGCATAACAACATCCATGTTGTGTTCGATCAATAGAACCGTGACTTCACCCCGCAGATCGTCGATAAGCGCCTTAAACGCTTCAATATCACTTTCTGTCAAACCTTGCGTCGGTTCATCCAGAATCAGCAATTTTGGTTGTTGAGCCAACCCCATCGCGATCTCTAACAAGCGCTGGTGACCATAGCTTAGGTCGCCAGCGATGTCGTTTACATACTCAGCAAGCCCAACACGAACCAGCGCCCATTCCACAACCTCATTGACCAAAGTGTCTCTCATCTGGTGTCGGCGCGCGGCCAAAGCCACGTTTTCGTGCACACGAAGGGTTTCAAAAATCGAAGTTATTTGGAATGTGTACCCCATGCCCTGCACAATTCTCTTATGCGAAGGCCAGTTGGTCACATTTTGACCATCGAAATGCACTGTCCCAGACGACGGAAGCAACCGTCCAGACAACAATCCCACCAGCGTAGTCTTACCCGCACCATTCGGACCGATAAGCGCCCGCACTTGCCCTTTGGGGACATCGAACGAAACGTCGCTTAAGACTGATAATCCGTTGAATTTTATGGATAGACCCTGTGCAGATAACAAACTCAAGACAGCCACTTCCATATCCTGCTTCGAACCTCTCCCATTACGCCCTGCGGCGCAAACACGGCCAGAAACACCAAAACCACACCAGCAACCAACATGTATGCAGTGGTCACCCCTGAGCTTAGATCTATCAGGTAGAACATAAAGATCATTCCCACTAGAGGCCCTATCACAGTGCCCGCGCCACCTAGCAAAACCCACAATAGCGGGTAAATTGAATACTCCACGGACGCAAAAGATGCGCCGACATAGCCAAACAACAGAGCGTAAGTCGCCCCAGCCAAAGCTGAAATACTACCAGAAAGAATGATCGTGCAAAATTTATACCAAACCACATTATAGCCCAGCATTTGCGTCCGCTCTTCGTTTTCACGTATCGCGATAAGGACTTTCCCAAAACGAGATCTCACCAAGGCCAAACACATTATGAGAGACACACAAAACAACGAAAAGGCGGAAAAGTACTTAGATGTTTGATCTGATAAACTAACGCCCCACAGAACTCTGTCCGCGTGCGCGAGCACAAACCCCTCGTCACCACGCGTAAATTCTCCGAAATACAAAACCGTGAGATATCCCGCTTGAGCAAACATAAGAGTGACAATCATAAATGCCACGCCTTCAGTCCTCAGCGCCAATGCCCCAATAACTGCACTCAGGACGCACCCGGCAGCTACTCCAATCACCAATGCGACGCCAACTGAAAACCCAAATTGAGATATGGCCAGCCCCGAGCCATAGAGACCCGCTGCAAAGAATATCGCATGCCCCAAACTCAGCAGTCCCGTGTAGCCAAATAACAGATTATATCCGATGGCATAGCTGGCCAGTACCATGATACGGGCCATGTTCCCGTGATGATATGCCGGCAGGAAAAACTGCAGTGCAAACAGAAACAATAGGACGCCACCATGGGCGAAACAGTCTTTTTTGGAATCTGACATCATGGCTTTCCTGTGCCCCATAGTCCCTTAGGGCGAAACACCAATACAAATGCGACAAACAAAGTGGCGAAAATTTTTGCCAACGTTGGAGAGAAGAAGATCGAAATTATCCCGTCGGATAACCCTATAAGTAATGCCGCGAGTATGGCGCCTGGCAGACTCCCGAGGCCGCCAATGATCACGACGATGAAGCTCAGGAGGAGTGGATCCCCTCCCATCAAATAATGGGCCTGTTGGATCGGGACAATCAAAACGGCCGCCAATGCCGCCATCCCTGCACCAAGCCCAAAGGCAATTGCATATATACGTTGGACCGGGATACCAAAGGCAAGCGCCATCTCCCGATCTTGCTCTGTGGCCCGCATCAGCAATCCCAGTTTTGTTTTCGTCATCAGAGCCCATAAGCCCAGCAAGACAACGCAAGCCGCCCCAATAACAAAGAGCTTATAGCTGGTGATGGAAAGCCCCCAAGGCCAATACAAGCGCAGCGTCCCGTCGGACATGTCAATCCAAGGCAGAGCAATGCGTGCATTAAAAGGCGGCGCAACCGGACGGGCTTCCGGCCCATAGGTCATCAATGTCACTTGCTGGAGAATATAGAGGATGCCGATTGTCGCCACGATGGTGCGCTCTGGATCATAATTGATACGTTTGAGGATAGTCATGTCCACAAACGCAGCCAGCATACCAACCAACACGGGGACGACACAAAGCGCTAGCAAAAAGCCCAACACAGGTGAGCCCCCGGCCAACTGCGTGACCCACCATGCCAACACCGCGCCCAGCATAAAGAACTCGCCATGGGCCACATTAACCACGCGCATCACACCAAACACCAACGCGAGCCCGGACGCAGTCAGCGCGAGCACCGCTGCGGTGAGGGCGCCCTCCATGATGGCGAGCATCAAATAAGGTCCAAAATCCATTCAGACACCTGCCCTTTGCAAGGCGCGTCCTGAGAGACGCGCCTCATGTTTCGGATCAAAGAGACTGCGTCGTGTAGTCGACTTCATCCGGATAGAATGTGTCTTCAATCGACGTCGTATGCACCAACAGCATTTTACCATCGACCACTTTGGAAATGTATTGCTTGCCAAACACTTGGTGTGTTTTTCCGTTGAACACTTTTGCGCCCTGAGGATGTGCGATGGAGTGCGGCAGGTCTGTCATCGCCTCAACCGCTTCGATCAGCGCCGCGCGATCCTGCGTACCACGATAACCTGACGCTTCCATGCCCGCTTTCACAACATGCAGTGTTTCCCAGCAGCCAAACATGTGCGCGTAAGTGGAGACATCCCGCGGATCACTCACAGAAGCGCCGTTGGCATCCACCCCAACCCGCTCACGGAAGAAGGCGTCATATTCGGATTGGTTTTCCTGCGCGTAACGTGGATTACCTTCCCAGAAATATGTCCCATCCAGGAACTCAAGTCCGGGGCTTCCAATATCAACCGCCTCAAGACTATCAATAAATCCAAACATCTCAGGGCGTTGCGGCCCAAAGAACTCGCCAAGCTCTTTCACAAAGGTCAGCACTGCAGGACCAACCATCACGTGATAAATCACTTCGGTCTCACGCGGGATTTTCGGGAAGTACTTGGTAAAGGAGGTCTCGGTCGGCGGTATGGCAATATGCTCCAGCACTTCGCCACCCTGCGCCTCAATCGCGGCCGTAAAATAGTCGCGGTGGTCATGGCCAAATGCAAAATCGGGGAACACCATTGTGACTTTCTTACCGAGGTTGTCCGCTACAAACGGCGCCATCGCCTGCACCTGGCTTTTCACATCGGTGATCCCAGGCTGAAGCGTGTATCGGTTCAACATACCGCTTGCGACATGATGACCTTCCGACACCACAAAGTAAGGCAGTTTCAATTCTCCGACACGCGGTGCCGAGCCGATGACAACATGAGAAAACAACGTTCCAAAACCGATGTCACAGTTATGCTTGGCCGCGAATTTCTCGACCACTTCCGCGCCACGCTTCGGATCGGTCCCATCGTCTTCTGCAATAACCTCCAAAGGACGACCATTGATGCCACCCTGCTCATTGATCAATGCAGCCGCCGCAGATGTCGTTCGATCATACCATCGACCATAGGCGGCGCCGATACCCGTGCGGTGCACCTGGAACCCGACTTTGATCGGCTCAGCTGTTTGTGCACCAGCATATCTTGCCCACAGAGGCATCGAGGCTGCCACCGCTCCACCTAATCCCAGGGTTCTAAGCGCATCACGTCGTGTCGGCTTTGATGCAGCTTTTTCCGCTACTGTCTTGGTTGTGGTCATCATTTTGCCCTCTGTGTCCACTTGGTCTTATGGAAACGACCCGCTCAAATGCCCCTATTGGTATGCAAATGAACCACCGTTCCCCTTAGAGGGCGCGTGTTGTTTCAGAAGCCACGCGGTGATGCAAGTAGCCAAAGTCCAAAAAATGTATAACCGATCATAAAGAGGGCCAAAGGGGCCTGTGACGCCACCGCGACACGTCCGGTCCCCAAATATCGCACCGCAAGCGCATGAGAGAGCAGCACCGCGATTATGTGGCCTAGCACAACGCCACCAGCTTGGCATAGCCAAAGAAAACGGACGCTTTCTTGCACGTTAAAGAACCCGGTTGTAACGTACATTTCCCCCAAACCCAGAAGGTCTTGCCCTCGCGCCCACGGATCAGTGGCCGCGATTATCGCGTATTGCGCCTCGACAAGGCAACTCGTGAAGTAATGGGCGAAATGATAGCCTAGGGTGATCGGCAAGACTGCGGGTGCAAAGATGCAAAACGCGTCTGCAAGCCCGATCTTACGAACTCCGCTAAGCTTGAGACCCAACCAAAGCGCCGCGACAAAGATCGCCAGCAAAAGAAGGTTAGCCACAATCAAGCCGGTCAAGGTTTGCCACACCACCGCAGACCGTCCAGGGAACGCGAGCGGATTGATCCCTAGCTGTGCCAACCACCAAAAGGTTTCATTCACGCCGTCAAAACTGCCAGAGCCCAACAACAACAAGCTCATCACCGCCAGCCCAAAAGGCACCTGACGCCCCTTGGTAATTTGCCATCCCCAAAGCCCAATTGCTGTGTGCTTGGCCCGTTTGCCCAGTGGAGACAGCCGGGCATAGAGCTGCATCAACATGCCAATGCCCTCCGCCCGTAGCGACCACCGTCGCCCGCACAGCGCCATACCAAGGAAGTGCACAGCCCAATACAACACGACAACCCGCGCCAGCCGCGCCGGATCAGATGGGGCGATGTCCGCCAACAAGAATCCTGCAAAACCACCAAATGACAGGATGCCGAGCCAGTGTCCCAAGAAAGTTGGAAACCGGACAATTGGCCTCCCTCCCAACACTCGACGCAACGCCCAAACCGCCCCGCGCCAGGGATCAATCCATTGCCAAACGTTTCCTACAAACCCTTGAACAAACACCAGTCCGACCCACCAAACTGTCCAAACGGTAAGCGGCAAAGGATTGGCCAAGGGATCGCGCGGACCGTTCAACCCAATAAAAATCAACCACAACAAAAACGCCGTCGACGCTAGGCTAGTTGCCAGAGACAGCCAACCTACTTGCGCCCGCCATAATTCATAAGTGCGAAAAATCCCTGCAACCAACTTGTCGGAAAGAAAGACCAAGAGCAAGACAGTCATCGCAACGGCCAGAACGCCAGATGCAATATAGAGATCGGTCGGCAACAGCAGCACGAACCCACCCTCGGAAGTATGGGCAAACGCCGGTGCAGCAATCGTTGCTACACTAGCAAATAGGAACACGCGCGCGACTCGCCCGCTCTTGAGTTCACGGGCGCTGTCGGACAGTTTCGCAGTCATTCGGCGACTATAGCGACGGAACGCAAAGATGAAAGCACGAAACCTTCCCCTCATTTTGGTGCTTTTGGCCATGGCGACTTGGGGCGGAGTAACACTTCTCAAACCAGTAAAAACGTCGGCGATCTTGCTGTCCAATGCGACAGCTGCGCCCCTCACTGGGCAACCTGATCAACTGGCTGTCTTTGTCTCCATCACAAACACCGGCCCATATGATCAATTGCTATCAGCGCATGCGCCAGATGCCTCTGAGACCGCATTTAGTGAAACGCACGGCATGCTTGCGCTACCGGAAAATAGCAGCGCCTCCTTGGCTCCTGATGGTGTTTTTATCAAGCTCTCCAGCATCACCGGCGCACTAAAAGACGGGCGTACCTTCCCAATTTCGCTGACTTTTGCCAATGCAGGCACTGTAACCACCCGCGCAAGATTGAGCTCACCACAAGAAGAAGGCGCAGCATCTTCTTTTGGTCTTTTTGGAATTGGCGACATCTGTCAGGTGGGTGAAGGCGAACCAGCCCCCAAAATTGCGCTTTCAACTGCACGAACTGACGCAGGCTGGACTGTTACTGTGATGTCGGATGATTTTGAATTCACGCCCGATCTGGTCGATGGCCCGCATGTTCCGGGCACCGGTCATGGGCATATCTACATCAACGGTCTTAAGCTTGGTCGTCTCTACAACCCGACCGCAACCATCGGCAACTTACCTCTCGGTCAGCACGAGATTCGCGTCACATTGTCTACAAACGACCATCGCGCCTACATCGCAAATGAAGTTCCAGTTACGGCTTCGGTGCTACTCCACAGTCAATAGTAGACAAGCACCCCACTTTTATTCATTTGACGGCAAATGGATTTGGATTTTTAAACAGCAATTCATTTCATCAAATCGGAGTGCGCGCCTGGTTCTTAAGGCGGGTCTCTCGGAATATCTCCTAAACGAAATACTTCATAAAAAACGCGCAGCCTCTCGACCGCGCGCACTATCAGTCTTTAATCTTCATCGCCTGAAGTCAGAAAAATGCCTGCAACCCGGTCTGCGCACGCCCCAAGATCAAAGCATGCACATCATGCGTACCTTCATAGGTGTTCACAGTTTCAAGGTTCACCATGTGCCGGATCACACCAAACTCGA
>JAAENN010000296.1 GCA_024224295.1 Shimia sp.
GCGACCCGGCGAAGGGCTCGATATATTGTTTCGGCTTCCCGAGCCGCTGCCACGCCAAAGGCGCAATCTTTCGCTTGCCGCCAAAGTATGGGAAAAGGGTTTTGATTGGCTTGGTCACTCCGGCCCCGCCCTCAATATAGCCTGATTCGCAAGCTCTAGCCTGACCCGCTTTTTCGCAATCCCAGGCTCCCGGTTTTTGATGCGGCGTTCCAAGCTCTCATACTCGCCCCGGAGTGCCTCGACTGTTTCCGCACGCGCCTTTCGTTCGGCGGCAAGCTCTTGTTTGGCTGTCATTGTCATTCATCCCCGATTGGTTCGTATCGGTCACCGTCGACAACACACGTCCCGTTATCCCACTCGCCCTTAACGGTCCCGTAATGTTTGATGACGGCATCAAACCACGTAATGGACGCCTCGACCTGGAGATTGTCGGCTTCGGCCCTGATCTTGTTGGCCATGGCCCTGAGAATGTCACCCTCGGCCCGGAGAATGTCGCCATCGGCCCATAGCCTGTCGACCTCGGCCCGGCGTGCGGCGCGTGCCGCCCATTCGGCAGCTAGTGGAAGTTCGGTCATTGTCCCGCATCCTCGCTTTGGGGTGGCGTGATTGGTTCGTAGCGGTCACCGTCGACAACAAACGACCCTTTATCCCACTGAACCGCAACGTCGCCGTAGTGCGCGACGACGGCAGCCCGCCATGCGGCGTCGGCGTCGCCCCGGAGCTTGGCGCCAGCGGCCCATAGCTTGTCGCCCTTGACCCATAGATTGTCGGCCTTGGCCACGAGCTTGTCGACCTTGGCCCATAGATCGGCGGCCTTGGCCCATAGTTCTGCGGCCTCGTCCCATAGCTCGGAGCCAGTGGCCAATAGCTCGGAGGCCTCGGCCCGGAGCTTGGCGCCCTTGGCCCATGGTTCTGCGGCCTCGTACTGGATCTTGGCGCCCTCGTAATGGAACTTGTTGCCCTTAGCCCGGAGCTTGTTGCCCTCGGCACATAGCTCGACACGCGCCGTCCACTCGGCAGCTAGTGGGAGTGTCATTGTCCCGCCTCATCGGCTGGTTCGTATCGGTCACCGTCGACTACACACGCCCCGTCATTATCCCACCCACCCGCAATGTTGCCGTAGCTCACGATACAGGCCAGCAGCCATGTAACGTCGGCATCGGCTTGGAGCTTGGCGCCCTCGGCCCGGAACTTGGCGCGTGCCGCCCATTCGGCAGCTAGTGGAAATTCGGTCATTGTCAATGTATCCTCGATTGATGCCGCCTCATCGGAGACGGGCAGGGCTTGCGGCTTTGCGTTTCGTGGTTTCATGGCCTCAGTTTACACGCTCGTTTTATTGTGTCAAGCGCAACAAAGAAGTTGCATCCCGGGGCCAGATGTGTATTGTGGGCCGGGAGCAACGCAAGGAGACGACGCTATGACCATCACCCTAACCGCGCGGAAAGTCCTGGGGATGGACCCCCCTTTCATCGTCTGTCGTAACATCAGCGAACTGCCCGGTGGGGACACACCTTATACAGCTTCAGAGATGGCTGAGCGCGGGGTGCCGCACCGGACGATAATCTGGGCCTTCCTCCGCCCGTCGGTGCTGGGCGCGGCCTTTGGAGAGACGGTCTGCCGCATCGCCGAGGCGGTGCTGCCAGCGTTCGAGGCGGCGCGCCCCGGTGACACCGGCCCGGGTGCGGCCATCGAGGCGGCGCGTCGGTGCTTCGCTGATCCGACGGCGGATAACAGGTTGGCGGCGAATGCGGCATCGGGGCAGGCGGGGATAGGGTCGCGGGCGGCTCGTGCATCGTGGCAGGGTCCAGCTGTAGCATGGACTGCGGCGGAGGCGGCTGCTGCTGCTGCGCAGGCGGTGGCGTGGACTGCGGCGGATGTGGCTCAGGCGGCGACGTGGGCGACGTTGGCGGGGGATGCGGCGTTTGCGGCGAATGCGGCGCGGACTGCGGCTCAGGCGGTCCGGGCGGGCTGCTCCGAAGCGAAACTGATCACCATCATTGAGGAGGAAGGACTATGACTAAGGTACCGATGATAGCCCCCGGCGAAGGTGGATATTTCGTCATTTCCCAAATGACCGCTAAGCACCACACATGCGACGGCTGGCGCCCCGCCAACCACCCAGACGGGCCAAGCTCGGGGGAGCCATATTGGCGCCCATTTGCTGTGGAGCAGTCACTTGAACGCGCGATGAAACACACATGCGGCAGCGAGTTGATCAGCCAGCATCATTACGACGATGCAATGACAATATTCGAGAGCCGCCGGGTGGAGCCGCAAGACGTGCCCGGGCTAGCTTCATATAGCCAGTGGGATGCCCGGGGGCCAGATGATCGAGGGACGCAACCGGCTTGGCTGGCGGCCCAGCTTAGGAGGGCAGGCCAATGACCCGAGCGGGGAAATTCATAGAAGGGACAAATGATGGATTACTGGCTTGACCATGCAGACATTGCGTTAAACGAGGCGGGAATCCAAGATGCTACTGAGGCACAGATAGAAATAATCGCAGGAGTCATTGAAAGCGCCCACGACTTTTACGGGCAAGCCCACGGCCACGATATCGCAAGCGACAACTTCAAAGCGGAAGAAGAACGCCAGCGCAGGAAGGCACTGACTGATCTGGAAGAAAGTAAAGACCGAGAGATTAGGGACATCGAAAAAGCCCTGAAACAAAGCCGAGAAACACGCAGCAGAATTTCTTTGGCGTTACAAGACGCACGCCGCGAGTTGAGCGCAATCAAACTGAAAGGATAAATCATGACAGACGAAACCACAGCCACAGAGGCCGACCTTTCGGATAAACCTGGAATGACCCGCGCGGGGAAATTCGGCGAAGCTGTCGGCGTGGCCGCAGCAAAGGGCTTGTTGTGGTCGGTGAATCGGGCGTTTCGATTGTTGGGCGTCATCCTCGTCGTGTACATCTACGCAAGCATATCGGCGGCCACGGGCACGGCGGCCACGCGGCCTTCGCCTCTGTTGGTCGATGCTACAGTCTCCGACCTCATGTGGGCCGCTATTACCCCGGTCATCACCATCATCGTAACGTGGAGGATGTTGAAAGATGACTAAGCCCATCACGCCCGATGAGACCGCCGCTTGGGACCGACGGCTTGATGCGTTTTGCCGAAAGGCGAGGATAGCCGCCATCTGTGGTGGGCTCGCGCTGGTCTTGGCTCTGGGGATTTTGATAAATTGAGAGGAACCGACATGGCCACTGAAACCAAAGAACCGAACATATACACCGCGCTTGCCGCCGCTCAAATGGAAATGGCTCCGGTGGTGAAGGGGGCCACAAACCCCCACTTCAAAAGCAAGTATGCAGACTTGGCTGATGTGATGCGCGTGGCTCTGCCCGCCCTGAACTCAAACGGCATCGCCGCTTTTGCTCACCTTGTCCACGCTAGCGACGTGCAAGGAATGCGCACGGTCTTGATGCACGGCGCCAGCGGAACCAGCATCCATTGCGATGTGCCTCTATTGGTTGCGAGGGGCGACATGCAGGGCATGAAGTCGGCGACCACATACGCGAAGCGTATTGGCATCGAAAGTCTGACCGGGATTGCGCCGGAAGATGACGACGGGACCGCCGCAGCGACAGGCGCCGATAAATATAGGAAGGAACAACAGGAGCGCGCCGCAGAGCAAGAAGTCAACGCCCGCAGTACCGCCATTGGACGGTTGATGGAAGCGCAGTCGATTGACGCCTTGATTGCCGTCTGGAAATCGCTGCCGGATGCACAGCAGCGAGACCCGCAAGTCGCGGAAGAGAAGGATAAAGCTAAAGCGCAACTCTCCGCGCCTCCCGTGGACGATGAAATCCCCGATTTTGACACACCCGGGCCAGGCGGAGAATGAAAATGGACGATCAAATCTTTCTCGATATAGAAACGATCCCATGCCAAGACGAGGCATCGAAGGCCAAGTTGTTGGCCGACGCCAAGCCCCCGGCCAACTACAAGTCGCCCGAAGCAATCGCCAAATGGCGCGGAGAGAAAAGCGCCGACCTGGTGGCGAAAACCAGTTTCGACGGAGGGCGGGGCCATGTGTGTTGCATCGGCTGGGCTCTTGGCGATGAGCCGCCCTTTTCTTTGTCGGCAAAGTCCGTGAGGGCCGAATCCGGTATAATCGCCGCCTTTTTTGCATCGCTGGGCCGGTACCACAGCAAGACGCTAGTCGGCCATTATATCCACGGATTCGATATCCGGTTTATGACGCAGCGGGCCATTGTGCTTGGCGTCAAATTGCCCCCGTCTAACATCTGGCCCCGCGACCCGAAGCCGTGGGACACGGGGCTTGCCGATACGATGGCGATATGGGCCGGGGCAAAAGGAACAATCGGACTGGACGCGCTCTGCGATATTCTCGGTATTCCCGGCAAAGGGGATTTCACCGGGGCCATGGTCGCCGACGCTTGGGCTAATGGATACCACGAGAAGATTGCCGAATATTGCCGGGCCGATGTTGAACGGACGCGGTCGGTATATCGTAAGTTTCAGAATGTGGGCTGGTGATGCTCGGCCTCACCCCCGCCCGAGCCACGAAAGGATAGACCATGCACGACATAGCAGAACTTGCACGCCAGTATGAACAGGCCAGGCATCAGGCCAGGCATGCGGCCAAGATAGCCGCTGACCGCGTCCAAACCGCCGCGACAGCCCTAGCCGGTGCTAGGGGAGAAGCCATCTTGGAGGAACTTGCCGCCAGAGGCATTGTGCCCGGGGTCAAGGTGACGACCAATGACCCCGTTGCGCGTGGCATCATTTGGGTATTCGTGGGCGTGGAACATGATCTCCGTTACTCCCCAGCCGTGAAAGTGAAAACCATCCTCCACAAGATCAAGGCAGATGGCACCATCGGAAAGGCCCGGTCTGTGTGGTCCCTACCCGCCGCCGACCTGATGTTGTGGATGGGGGACGAGACATGACCGGCCAAACGGTTATCTTGCGAGGCCAGACCCAACGCGATTTTGCCCGCCGCCTGATCGACGCGGCCCCCCGTGATGCTGTCGTAAACATCCGGGAGGCGACCCGCAGCATTGAGCAAAACGCCAAGATGCACGCCATGCTCTCAGACGTCGCCCGCGCCAAGCCAGAAGGACGGCACTGGACAACCGACACATGGAAGGCCGCATTCATGCACGCGGCAGGGCACCAGGTGCAATTCGCCGAAGGTCTTGATGGTAGCGGGCCATTCCCGATTGGCTTTCGAACATCACGGCTTACCGTGGACCAGATGGGATATCTTATCACCTTCATTCTGGAATATGGCGACCGACATGGTGTGAAATGGTTAGAGCCTGCGCCCCCGGAGGCCCAGCGATGACATCCCTTCTCTTGCAACTGATGGGGCTGGCCGATCCCCTCGAAGTTGGCGATCCGATCAAGATCAAGCCGCTTGATTGGCACACGGGCAAGTCGCCATTGGGCATCACGACACGCATGGCCCGCCTGCCGCTTGATGGTGGCTGGCTCCGAATAGACGGCCCGGTAGCGGTTCGCTGGCAAAGGAGGCTTCAAGATGAGCCTCACTGTGTCTTTGTGCCCGGGCCATTCCGAGGCATCCGAGCGGCTGAACAGGCCGCGCAAACGGAATATGAACGCCGCATTCTCAGTGCGGTTGAAAGGTCGCTGATGGCTTACCAAGTCCCCCAACGCGAGGTGGTGCAAAAGACGCCGCCATTCGTTTCCAAGAAGTTACGCCAATTCGCTGAAGGGAAAGAGTGCCTGGTGAAAAGCAAGTGGTGCAACTCCGATTCTGAAACTGTTGTTCTCTGCCACAGTCGCCGCCGCGCTGGTGCCGGGATGGCGCAAAAGCCGCATGACTTCTGGGGCTATCATGGATGTTCGGGCTGCCACGCTATGGAGGCGCATATCGATGACGGCGAATTATACGACGCTATCCGGCTGACGCAATATGCTGTTTATGCAGCATTTGGGACACTGACGCCATGAACGTCTGGATAGGTGCCCAGAATAGCCGGTCTAACGACTGATCGGCCCAGACGCGGGCTCTGTTAGTCGGCTGTATTAGTGGGGTCTGTCGCCCTCGTTGGCCACAGCTAAGGCCCACTCCGCCACAGCTAATTTGTTGCCTGCGTCCCGCATTCGTGCGTTGTCGCGCTCGATCATTGCTCTAACCTGTGCGTCTATTTGATGTGCTATTGTCCCGCATCCTCGCTTTGGGGTGGCGTGCTGACCTCGTAGCGGACACCGGCAACGGCAAACGACCTATCATCCCACTCACCCTCACCGTCGCCGTAGTGCGCGGCGACGGTAGCCCACCATGTGACGTTGGCCTCGGCCCGGAGCGTGTAGCCATCGGCCCATCGTTTGGCGCCATCGGCCTGGCGCTTGTCGGCCTGAGCCCGGAGCTTGGCGGCATCGGCCATGGTCTTGTCGGCCTCGGCCATGATCGTGTCGGCCTTGGCCATGATCGTGTCGGCCTCGGCCCATTCGGCAGCTAGTGGGAGCGGGGTCATTGTCCCGCCTCATCGACGCGCCATGCCGAATCATCTTTGAGAATGTCCAGCCCGGTCCTATCCGCCAAGTGCACCTGCGCCCCCCGGCCCGGTATCCGGGTGCCGCGCACCCAAAAGCCTAGAGTTTGGGAGTGAAACCCCAAGGCCTCGGAAAACCAGGTCTGCTTGATGCCTTTCCCTTTGAGATAGGCGCCCAGTGCCTGCGCGGCGCGGGATTTTCCGACCTTCATATTTTTACCCTCTCCATCGGTAGCTTTGGGTGGCGCCGTCGACCGGCTCCTCTGGTGTCAGGAAATCCCTGATCCTCTCAAACTGGTCCAGCGTCCCCTTGGTTCCGTCCGTCAGGGTGAAGGTGTCCGCGTTCCGTGGCCGGTTGAGCCGTTCCCCGAGCATGATGCGCTTGAGGATGGCGAGAGTATCAGGTTCCTTTCGGGCACTGGCCACCTCCTCGCCGACCCATGCCGCCTTTTCTGCGATCCCATCCAACCCGGTCTTTTTTGCCAAACGCGCTCGGGCCGGACCTCTCGGCACCGAACCGCCACCCAGCCACATCGAAACCGATGCATCCGAGCATCCGGTAGAGGATGCTAATTCTCGTTGTGTCAGCCCGCACCTGTCAAGGTGCGCGCGGATTAATTGCGGGGCTCTTGCTTTTCCTGTTTTCATGGCCGCATTCTATACGCTAGTTTTATCGTGTCAAGTGCATCAAAGAAGTTGCATCCCGGGGGCAGATGTGTATTGTGGGCCGGAGCAACCCCGAGCACGAAGGAAACAAGATGCAAACCGTAACCGTATCCTACATCTACACCACACTAGACATCTCAAAGATGGCCGCCGATGCGCTAGGCATCGATGAAGGCGATCGGGTGACTCGTGCGCAGGTGCAGGACGCCCTCGATTTGTTGGCCGGAAAAGAAATGGGCCCCGAAGGGACCGAGACCGACCCCACCAAATGGAAGGCGCACGATGGCGGTGAAAGCCCGGTCCCCTTCAACCTGGCGGTGCGCTTCCCCGTTGAGGTGAAACTACGAGGGGCGTCCAAACCCGTAACCGCCCATGCCTCCGCCTTTTCATGGAACCATAGCGACGGAATCGGGGACGTGACGCACTGGCGCTTCCCCGGTCCCCTCTGAAACGAAACTTGCCAAAAGGAGCAGACGCGATGACATTCACCGAAATTGAAACCCGGCTGGGCGAAATCCTAGCCGCCTTGCACGACAAGGGGCATGCCCGCGCGAGGGCACACCTATCTATCCATCTGACCTCGTGGGTTTCAATATGTGTCGGCGGGTTGAATGATCGCGACATGCCTTCATCATTCTTTGACGACGAACCCGGCGCTGTCCTGGACAAAGCAGCGGCTTTCGTCGCGAAGCTGCCCGCCCCCGAAGCGGCAGCCATGGCTGCATACCGAGGGAAGCTAGGGGCGGCTCTGAATTTCGCCACCGACGCATCTCTTTCTGACACCATAACCGCCGGAACTAGGCAGTCCATGGATGCAGTCAGCGCGATGCTGATTGAAAAGGAATGACCATGGACTTGAAACAGCACCTCCTCCGCCAGATGGCGTTCAGCCATGCAACATTTGGACCGGGCGTGCGCACCGCCGGTGTGTGCGACCATATCCGAAAGGAACTACAAGAGGTTCAGGAGGCCGGGGGCGATGCTGCCGAGTGGGTTGACGTGGTTATTCTGGCCCTCGACGGCCTGACCAGACAACTTGCCTCCCGTGTTGGTGAACGCCGCGATCCAAGCCACGTTGCGGAGACGGCCTGCGCCATGATTGCCGGAAAGCAGATCATCAACGAGGCGCGGACATGGCCTGACTGGCGCACAGTCGACCTAGATAAAGCAATCGAACACGACCGAGCGGGCGACGTACAATGAGGCCCGGTTTGGGCCGGAGAAACTATGGAAGGGACCGAAACCATGACACTTAGCGCCATCTCTGAAGCCGCCGCCCTCACAAAGTGGTGCCCGCATGTTAGGGAAATAGGTGAAGGTTCAGCAACCTTTAATCGGGCCAACCGCTTTGAGGTGAATCATGGCGTCTACCGCGACACAGGTCAGCTACACCCCGGATGCACTTGCATAGGGTCGATGTGCATGATGTGGCAGTGGGCTGACCCGGACGAAGGGTATTGCGGCCTCGCAGGGGCCATAAATGAGGGGACTTAAAATCCCCTCATCGCCCTACCCGCAGACCGCCCTGAACCGGGTCAGGAAGTCAAAGCCGTCCTCTTTCGTCTGTTCGGTGTCTAGCGGGTGGTAGGTCGGACCCGGGTCGAGTACATCGCAAATGGCCCGCTCAGTCGCCGTCCCTGAACCCCTCGATGTCGCGCAGCCGCTCATCAACAGAGCGCCTATCATCAGCGGCGCCATCAATAGCAGCGCGGGCTTTGTCTCGGATTTCGTCGGCTCTTTCATAGTCTGCATCCCTTGCTTTCCGTTCGGCCTTCTGGCGTTCGCTGTGCTTGACCTTCATGACGAAAGCCCACACCCCTATCAGGGCGGCGCCAACGCCAGCGGCCCACCCACCGAAACCACCGACCAATGTTTCTATGATGCTACCCATGTTCTGCTTCATCCCGCCCATGGGCCGCCAAATTGTGCGCGGCCTCGAACATCAATCCGATCGCCAACGCCCTGTCGGACACTGAGAACCCGGTTGTTTGCATGCCTTCGTCAAGTATCCCGCCATAAACAATACCCCGCAGTTCGCCGCTTTCAGCCATGCGAAGAAGCTCCTGGCATTTCTCGACAACATCAGCCTCGGGTGCCGCCCGGCCTATCCGTGCAATCGCGGTCATCGGATACCCCTCGCAAACTTCTTGACCCGCTCGCGTGCGACCCACAGAAGCCCTAGCAGAGCAATCCCGGCAAAGACGACCGCTATGATCTGCGCCGTGCCGTCCAGCCCACCGATAGCCGTTGCCCCTGCGCCCACAACGGCAGTTGCCGACGCACCCGTTGCCTGCAGCGTCGTGGACGCGGCAACCGAACGGGGGGGCTTGTTCACCAGCCACCGGCCCACGTTGAAGCCGGGGCAAGCCTTGGCCGCATATTCGTTGTGGCCGCTGATCTTGGAAATCGGGTGTTGCTTTTGCAAACCAACAATCAGCTTGCGCAGCGCCTTGTCCTGCGCCCGGGTGTAGTTGTCGGCAAATTGGTCAGATGCCGAACTCGACTTGCCGCCGAATAGCGAAATGCCGATCGTCCCTTTGTTGTGGCCCGCAGCATGCGCGCCATCCCGATCTAACGGGCGGCCTGTCTCAACGGTCCCGTCCCGGTCAATCAGGTAATGGTAGCCGATATCTGACCAGCCCCGCCCGTTCGGCTTTGGGTCAATATGCCACCGCTTGACCTCCGCCACCTTGGCGGCGGTGCTTTGCCCGTTTCGCCACCCCGGCGGTGTGGCTGTGCAGTGAATTATCAGCTCGGTGATGCGTCTCATTCCGGTTCCCTCCGATACAGCAGCCGTGCCGTCGCGGTGACGAGAAACACGCGACCGGCAGCGTCGGTTATCTTCCACGTGACCATCGCCTGTCCGTTATCGCCGGGGGCCAACGGGTCGCCGCTGTAGGTGACGTGCGATATTTCAGGGGTCAGCGCGTCCGAGGTAATCGCTTCCTTCACAGCGAGGTACCCGACCAGGCTAGCTCCCGCAGCCCCCGCAGCTAAGAGCTTTGTTGCGAGTGGCATCAGAGTATCCCTACAGCTTTTAGAGCGGTTCTCACCACGGCCACCAGCACCATACCGACCGCCGCAGCACCCGCATGTTCCATCCGTGATAGGCGACGACTATGGTCTTTTAAGCGCTGCTCCTGCACGCCTTCCCAGCGGCAGCGCTCACGTTCGCGCTCCTCATCCCGGCAGCGTTCGCGTTCGCGCTCCTCATCCGTCACCGCCTAGCTACCTTTTCCCAGAACCGGAGCACGGTCCGAATAATCCAAGCGTAGAGCGCCACCTCCGCCACCGTTAGCGCCACCCATAGCGCAACCGCGCAAGCAGGCACTATCACCCAAAGCGCCGCCTGCAGGTTCGCGGGCAGGTCGGAAAACGCCTGCATATATTCCGCCAGTCGGTCCACGATACA
>JAAENN010000297.1 GCA_024224295.1 Shimia sp.
GATCCCGTAGTACGAAAAAACCCTATCCGCAGCCAATTCATGTGAATCTGAATGGTCTCGCCTCTCGCGATTTGCAGCATGGCGGTTGAGCCCGTAGTACGAAAAAACGTATCCTCTCAAAAAAGCAGGGGAAAGGGTGGATAAACCATTTCCCAACGCCCTGAACACCAGTATAATGGCGCAGTTGTCGATTGAGGTAGCGTCGCCAGGTCATGAGTATCCTTGACGAGCTTGATCTGAGTGCCATCCAGGTGGAGTTCCCCCGAAAAAGTGGAGTTGCAGAAAAGGCTATACACTGAAGTAGGGAGAGCGAAAAATGGCAAACACACGACGGCGATATGGACGCGAATTCAAACGGGAAGCGATACGGCTGTATAAGACGAGTGGCAAAAGCATGCGCCAGATCGAGATCGACCTGGGCATCACGCCGGGGTTGCTGAACAAGTGGCGTGGGCAGGTTCGTCAGAATGGGCAGCAAGCATTTCCAGGCACGGGCCATCAAACCGAGATGGAAGCCGAACTCCGGCGGCTGAAGCGGGAGAACGACATTCTGCGCCAAGAACGTGACATTCTAAAAAAAGCGATCCAAGTCTTCGCGCGGATCGAGGGTTGAAATATGGCTTCGTGGCCGAGCATGCCGGGGAATTCGAGACCAAGATCATGTGCCGGGTGATGGGCGTGAGTGAGAGCGGATACTATGCGTGGCGCCAGCGCCCCCCGCGTGGGCGTGCTCAGGCGAACGCCGCGCTGGTGGATCAGATTCGGCGTGTGCATCGTGCCAGCCGCCAGACCTACGGCAGTCCGCGCATTCATGCGGCGCTGCGGCAGCAGGGGATCGTCTGCAACCGGAAACGGGTGGCCCGGCTGATGCGCTTGCACGGCATTCGCGGCTGTGACCGGCGCAAACGCCGTCCACATACGACGCGATCGCGTCACACCCACCCGGTGGCGGCGAATATCTTGCAGCGGGATTTCACGGCAGCGGCCCCCAACTGTAAATGGCTCGGCGACATCAGCTATATTGACACACGGGAAGGGTTTCTGTATTTGGCGAGCCTGGAAGATGTCTTCTCACGCCAGATTGTGGGTTGGGCGATGGACGAACACATGGAATCTGAATTGGTCGAACGGGCGCTGAAGATGGCGCTGGCTCAACGGCAACTGGACGTCGGCTTGCTGCACCATTCGGATCAGGGCAGCCAGTATGCCAGCGACGATTACCGGGTGCTGCTGGCAACTCACCAAATCACCGTCAGCATGAGCAGACGGGGCAATTGCTATGACAATGCGATGAAGGAGAGTTTCTTCGCCACGCTCAAGACGGAATGCGCTTCAGCGCCCTTCACCACACGAGCCGAAGCGCGTAGCGCCATCTTTGAGTACATTGAGGTGTTCTATAATCGGCAGCGGCTGCACTCGGCCCTGGGCTATCTCAGCCCGGCGCAGTTTGAGCAACAGTTCTATACTTTTCGCTGACTCCACCAAACCGGGGGAAGTCCACCCCTTTAACCAATCCTGGGGATTAAAAAGACCAACTAGTACCGTAAATTGATGAAAATGTGGGGTGAGAGCGTGATTGCAGGAATGGAAAAGAAACATGTGATTGACCTCACCCCGAAAGAATGATGACGCTGTCTGGTGGTAGGCGTGATTCCAGCCTCTTTAGCAGGCTTATCAGCTCTGGATTGTCGTAGCCGGATGGTTTCAACTTCCGGTGACATTGTGGGAAAATGTGCGCTTTTCCTGCCCCATTTTGTCCGATTCAGCCCATGCCGATTTCGCTCACAAACTGTGCGATCTTCTCTTCCGCAACTGGGGTATTCAGTTGGCTCTCCGAGATGATCATACGCGCGATGGGCCACTGACCGCTAACCTTGGCCATGTTTTGCAGTGCCCACTTCCCACCAATGCCGCCCTGCGTGCAGAAAAACGCTACGCGCTCGAGCGAGGCGCGCTGTTGGCTCAAATACGCACGCACCGGCGAGGATAGTCGGGCAGCCCAGACGGGCGTACCCACCACGACCAAATCGTATTCGCTGAGATCATGCTTGGGCGGGGTGATACTACTGCGCAGGCCCAAAAGACTTTCAATTGCTGAGCGAGGGCGTCCCAGACCTGTGTCCCGGTTAAAGGTATCTTCAATGACTTCAAGATCGGCGTCATGCGCGGCGGCGATGGCTTCGGCTATCTGCCGGGTGTGGCCGGTCAGTGAATAATAAACGACGAGTGTGTTTGACATGTGATAGACCTCCGGTGTAGGCAGTTATGAATATTATCGGTCGATTCAGGCTGGTGTCAATTCATATTACGCCTGTCAGGTCAATTGGTTGCACTAGCAAATTGATGAAAATGTGGGGTGAGAGTATGATTGCAGGCATGGAAAAGAAACATGTGATCAACTTCACCCCAAAAGAACGACGACGCTGTCTGGCGATTGTGAGCAAAGGGCGCAACAAAGCCTCCATGATTCGGCGTGCACACATCTTGCTCAAAAGCGATGAAGGCAAAACCGACCGTGAAATCAGCGAGATGTTATACACCAGTGAAGAAACGGTACGCCGAACACGAGTACGATTTTGCGCGGACGGGTTACTGGTAGCCTTAGAAGACAAACCGCATCCGTCGCCAGACCCAAAACTCAACGACGAACAAGAAGCATATCTGATCGCATTAGC
>JAAENN010000298.1 GCA_024224295.1 Shimia sp.
CGAGCCGGCCTTTGACGCCAAAATCATCGGTGATGTGAAATTGCTGCGCGACCCACTGCACCAAGCTGACAGACAGCTGTGTATTGAGCTTGTCGGCCACGAAAATCCATTGCCCCTGCGGGTCAGCGGCGACGGTGCGTTGAATGTGCGCTAAGAAATCCGCCTCGGTACGTGTGGCTCCAATGCTAGGGGAGACGATCTGCCCGGTCGCCACCACCAGATTGGCCATCAGACATCGGGTGCCATGGCGCGTATAGTTGGCCTCCATTCGCATGATCAGCTCCGGTTTAACGCCTTTCGTGGGCGCCTCACGTTGCAGCGCTTGAATGCCGGTCTTCTCATCGGTGCAGATCAGGTGAATGCCTTGTGCGTGACATTGAGCCGCTTGCCGATAGAGCGTACAGACCAAGCGGATCTGCTCGTCAAATCGCGCTTCATCCTCCGGTTGGGCGTTGAGCCAGTAGCGACAACGGTGAGGTTTGATCTTCGCCTCTTTGAGCAACCGACTGACTGTCGCTCGGGAAATGGTTTTAATAATGCCGCGTTTCTTGAGCTCCGCTGCCAGCTC
>JAAENN010000299.1 GCA_024224295.1 Shimia sp.
TCAAGTGCCGCAGCCACTTGCTGCGTTAGTTTGGTCAGCAGGTTCACACCAAGGCTCATGTTGCCCGCCCGCACAATCACTGCATGGCGCCCGCAAGGTTCCAGTTGCGCAATGTCCTCATCGGTCATGCCAGTGGTGCCAATCACATGCACCGCCCGGGCCTGCGCTGCCAGCTTGGCAAAAGCAATGGTCGCTGCTGGCGCGGTAAAATCAATCACCGCCTGCGCTTTGGCAAAAGCCTCAAGCGGCTGGTCGGTTACTGTCACGCCCATCGCAGCACCGCCCATAGCTTCGCCCACGTCTCGACCCACCCAGTCATGGCCCTCGCGCTCCACCGCGCCAACCAAACGCGCCTTGTCACTGTCGGACACCGTCTTGATCAGCATCTGCCCCATACGGCCTGATGCGCCCGTGATCACTATTCCTGGCAATTCCTGCATGGTGTCCTCTCCACTCTGACAAACCACCCAAATGGCGGTGCGCCCTGCTTACCCAATGCAATCCAGCTTGGCAAAGGCAGACAGAAGCCGTAAGTGAGGGGCATGGCAAAGAACTCTTTCTCCGAGGGCCGCGGCCCATCCCAGCGCCAGCTGCGCGTGGGTGAATTGATCCGACGTACCCTGTCGGAGGTTTTGGTACGCGACGAGCTGCATGATCCGGACATCACCCGTCTGTCGATCACTGTGGGCGAGGTGCGCGTGACACCCGATCTATCGATCGCAACCTGCTTTGTGCTGCCTCTGGGCGGCAAAAACAAAGAGGACGCGATTGCTCTGTTGGCGCGCCACAAAGGTGAACTGCGCCGCATCATAGGCCGCAAAGCCAAGCTCAAGCACGCACCGGACCTGCGCTTCCGCGTGGACAACACCTTTGATCAGATGGACGCCACCCGCGCGATGCTGTCTGATGAACAAGTACAGGCAGACGTGGCAAAACCAGACCCAGAGGACGGCGAGCCTACGTGATCCGAACTGCGCTCTGTTTGATCTTTCTGTCCCTGCCCCAATGGGCGCAGGCGGTGACCTGTTCAGATCAAACCCACGAAGGGCGCAACCTCACAGTATGCACGGTCGACGCCGCAAAGAACAATCTGCGCCTGTTTCTGCGCGATGACAGCGGCGCCATTCTGGGCCAGTTCCGCGATATTGAACGTTCTTTGGAGGACGGCAAAACTCTCAGCTTTGGCATGAACGCCGGCATGTATCATGTAGATCGCAGTCCGGTGGGGCATTATGTCGAAGCCGGCACCGAAGAGATGCGACTTTTGACCGGCGGGAGTAAAGGCAACTTTGGCCTGCTGCCAAACGGTGTTTTGTGCCTGAATGATGGTAGCGCGCAGGTTTACGAGACCCTAGACTTTCAGAAACAGGCCCCGACCTGCCGCGACGCCACCCAATCCGGTCCGATGCTGGTGATTGACGGCGACCTGCACCCACGCTTCCTCCCGGACAGCTCATCGCGTTTCCTGCGTAACGGCGTAGGCACAACGAACGACGGCAAAACCGCTTACTTCGTGATCTCCAACGAGGCGGTCACGTTTCACGAATTTGCCCGCTTCTTCAGGGATGTCCTGAAAACGCCCAACGCGCTGTATTTTGATGGCAAGATCAGCCGCCTTCACGCGCCGCAACTTGACCGCTCCGATGGCGGATTCTGGATGGGGCCGATTGTTGGCGTGATAGAACCCGGCGCGGCGGTCACTGAATAACCGCGCTGCTCCATTCTTTAATGAAGGTTTTGCGCTTCAACGGATCCAGATAGGTCATCAAAGCTGGCTCTAAAGAAATCACCGCTTGCCCCGTCTCATCCACCGCCGCACTCAGCGGCGGCAATGGAAACACATCAGGATTCCTCGGCCCGGTCTGCACCTCCACAAGATGCCGAACGAAAGCTGCCGCTTCTTGCTCCACCTCTGTACGGCTGCTGACAAATGCGGTGCGCATCATTGTCGTTGGAAAATCGGACGGCAGAACAATTTCAAGCGTATCGGCCACGTCTTCGCGTGCCGCCACATAGCTGCCCAATACATTGTAGGCGACCATCAACTCTCCCGCGACCAGATCATCGATCATTGCGCCAGAGCAGCAGTAAAGCCTTGCATCCAAGCCCCCCATAACTTCCATCAAACGCCAGAACGTTTCTGACGCACGCGCGTCCTGGGTGGCAAATAGATACCCAAGACCGGACTCACGTACATCATAAGTGCCCACCCGCCCCCGAAAAATAGCAGGCCTTGCGCGCATCGCCGCAATCAGCTCCTGTCGCGTTTGCGGCACGGCCCCCGGCGCAAAAGCCCCGCGATTGATCACTATGGTCGCAGGCTCTGTGGTGAAGGCAAAAAGGCTCTGGCGCCATTGCGCCCACTGCGGTTGATCGAGGTTCTCAACTTTCAATGAAAACCCATCGTTTACCAGCTTCAGTTGTAGATCCATGGCACTGGAAATCACCACATCAAAATCTTCCGCCGCAGCTCGAAACACCTGATCAATCTGAGCAGTCCCCGTCACAAAATACTCAATAGAAACATCTGGCCGTTCCTGCAGGAAGTCCTCGATAATTGGCACAAAAAGCGAGGTGTCCGTACTGGACAAGACCCGCAAGGTTGTGTCGGCTGACGCCGGGCCAAAAGCATTTTGGTCTTCCCACTCCTGTGCAGTTGCCACCAAAGGACAAAGCCAAATCATCAAAGCAATAATGTAACGCATGCGCCGCCCTCCGGCATGTTAGTCAAAGTCAAATCGCCGCCATGGGCCATGGCGACATCTTTCGCAATGGTCAAACCCAACCCTGATCCAATGGTGTCCTTGGCGTTCTCGCCACGCGAGAACCGCGCAGCCAAATCCTGCATTTGATCCGGTGGAAAGCCTGGCCCTTCGTCCCGCACTTCAATGCGCGGTCTCGGCGTTGCAATGACTTCCAGTGTGATTTCGCTCTCTTCCGGAACATATTTCAAAGCGTTTTCCACAAGGTTTCGAAGAGCATTCTGTAAAAGGATCGCATCCGCCTCCACAACCGCCTCCCCCGCACTGATCACCGTAAGAGCGATATCTTTCATCTCAGCGACCGGCGTCAGACGTGTTACGAGATCTTCGACCAACTCGACCAAATCCACGGGCTGTGTCTCCAGATGATCCGCCCGAAAAGTGATCATCGCATGATCAAGCAACTGGCCCGCTGCACGCGAACTCTCGTCAATGGCGCGAACCATTGCGCGCAGCGCCTGCCGGTTATCTTCCCGATCCACCCTTTGCAACGTTGCTTCCGCATGGCTGCGCACCGTCGCCAAGGGAGTCCGCACGCGATGTGCTGCCTCAGCTATGAAATCCTCGGACTGCTTCAACGAGGTGTCTAATCGCGCCATAAAACTGTTAAGGGAGGTCACCAAAGGAGCCATTTCCATCGGCACCGGTCGGGCCACCGGCGTCAGGTCTTTCGGGCCGCGCCGGGTGATCGAATGGGTCAACCGCTCCAGTGGGCGAATTGTGGTGTTTGTCGCCCAGCTAGCCACCAAGACCGACAGAAAAAAGAACCCCGATCCAATCAAACCAACATTGCGGGAAATCTTATTCAGAGTCCCCGCCAAGGCATCTTGTGTTTGCGCCACTGACACCGTCACCCGCGTTCTGGCATTGGCACCAACCAATATGCGCGCAGCGGTCGCAACACGCACCGGTGCGCCATCAAACGTCGCAGACACAAGCACAATATCCCCCCCATCCGGCGGATCAGCGACCGGAAGGAACTCGTAACCAGATAACAATGTTTCATCCTGCCAAAGGGCATAAAACACCCGATCATCGGCTTCCGTGCTCAGCATTGAAAAGGCGACATAAGGAAGATCCACTTCGACATCCCCATCCCGCACTGTCACAGCGTCCAAGATAGAGGTGACCGACGCTTCAAGAATGCTGTCCTGCCCGCTTTGTGCAATTTGCGCGGCATAGGTCCGCACCACAAAGAACAACAACAAAGCAATCGCCGCAGCACCGCCAATCAGAGTCAGCGCCAGCCGAGCTCGAAGGGAGCCCGCGACATTTACGGCGTCATCCATGATCCAGCCGATATCCCAGACCGCGCAATGTGGTGATTCGCAACTCTGACGGTTCCAAATGCTTCCTCAAACGTCCAATGTAGACCTCAATCGCATTTTCAGAGACATCTTCGTCATAAGAAAACAACCGATCCGCAAGTTTTGCTTTCGAGAAAATCTGGCCGGGCGCGTTGATCAACAATTCGAGCAGCCGCAACTCCCGATTGCGCAGGGTCACCGCGCGCGTGCCAATTGTCAAACGTCCCGCCACGGGGTCTAGGGCCACCCCCCCCAATTCGGTGACAGACTGCGCATGCCCCGCATTTCGCCGCAAAACTGCACGACAGCGGGCTTGCAGCTCTTCATGATCAAAGGGTTTTGTCATGTAATCATCCGCCCCAAGATCCAGCAGGCTGATTCTGTCACTCACCTGCGACCGTGCGGTCAGAACGATCACAGGCGTATCGTTTTTCCCGCTGCGGTGGTGCTTCAGAAAAGTCCTTCCATCTCCGTCCGGCAACATAATATCCAATAATATCAAATCGTATTCACCAGTCTGCATGAATGCCATCGCATCCTCGATTTTGTCCGCATGATCAATAACATGACCATCCAGTTGCAGGCGTGCGCTGACCGCGTTGGCGAGCTCTGTATTATCTTCGACCAAAAGGAATTTCATGCGGTTAGGGTACCTTTCTGACAGCATGACAGGTTTGTGACAGGTTGCGATGTTTGAGTGCCTTCAACTGAGCCGTCTTTCGGACAGTTGTCAATTTGGAGGAGAAAAATGATGAAATTGACCATGGGCCGTCGCGCCCTGATGGCCACTGCTGTGGCAGCATTCGCATTCACGGGCCAGGCTATGGCGGAAAAAGCCGTAGACAGCATCCACTTCCTGATCCCTGGCGGCGCAGGTGGCGGCTGGGACGGCACTGCACGTGGCACCGGCGAAGCTCTTACCAAATCCGGTATCGTGGGCAATGCATCTTACGAAAACATGTCTGGCGGCGGCGGCGGTAAAGCCATTGGTTACCTGATCGAAAACGCCGACAGCAACCACGGCACATTGATGGTGAACTCCACCCCAATCGTGATCCGCTCCCTGACCGGCGTTTTCCCACACAACTTCCGTGACCTGACTCTCGTTGCAGGCACCATCGGCGACTACGCCGCTCTGGTTGTGAACAAAGACAGCGCCATCAACAACATGGCTGACCTGATGGCAGCCTATGACACAGACCCATCCAAAACCGCCATCGGCGGTGGCTCTGTTCCAGGCGGCATGGACCACCTGGTTGCAGCCATGGTGATGGAAGCGGCTGGCAAAGACGCCCTTGGCGTGAAGTACATCCCTTACGACGCAGGCGGTAAAGCCATGGCAGCACTGCTGTCCGGCGAAATCGCGGCTTTGTCCACCGGCTTCTCCGAAGCAGTTGATCTGGCAAATGCAGGCGAAGTGAAAATCATCGGCGTAACGTCCGATGAACGTGTGTCCGCAGCACCTGACGCCATGACCATGAAGGAACAGGGGATCGACACCTCCTTCGTGAACTGGCGTGGTTTCTTCGGTGCGCCAGGTCTGCCAGATGACCAGCTGGCCATGTACCAAGACGCACTTGCAAAAATGTACGACACCCCAGAATGGGAAGCCGTGCGTGAGCGCAACGGTTGGGTCAACATCCATAACAACGGCGATGACTTCAAAGCGTTCCTGGAAAGCCAAGAAAAAGTCATCGGCGATCTGATGAAAAAGCTGGGCTTCCTGTAAGGTCAACTGACATCCAACTGGACAGAGCGGGCCCCCGCTCTGTCCTCTTTTAATAGGAGGGGGCTTCATGGCTCTGGATCGCTGGATCGCTCTTGTACTACTGGGAATATGTGTAACGTACGGGTACACTGCTTGGTTCACGATGGATGGCAGTCTTGCTCCGTTCATGAAACGCAACCCAATCTGGCCGAGCACCTTCCCCAAGGTCTTGTCCTTGTTGGGCATGATCTGCTCGCTCATCATCCTTCTGGGATTTGAAAAGAGTGAAGCAAAAGAGGCGGAAATCGACTACCTTCGTCTTACCGAATATAAACTCGGCCAGGCTGTCTTGCTGCTCGGCCTTATGGCAGCCTACGCGCTCCTGCTGCGCCCTGCTGGCTTTATCTTCTCTACGTCAGGCTTCCTGATCCTGGGTTCCTTTATTCTGGGCGAACGTAAGTTCCAGTTCATGGTGCCCATCGCTCTCGTCGCGACGTTCTCTGTTTGGTACCTCGTTCAAGAAGTTCTTGGCATCTATCTGCGGCCGCTACCCGGCTTCATTGGAGGCTGAGATGTTTGGTGAGCCCTCAATCGTATCACTACAGTTCGCCTTGATGTTGATCGGTGGTGGCCTCGCACTTTTTTCAACCGCAGCTTTTGCCATCATAGGATCTTTCCTGATGCGCGAATGCAAATGGCACATCACTGCATATATTACGCTGGTGACAGTCGCCACTCTGTGGATTTTTGCTCAGTACGCTCTGAGCAACAACTTGAGCCCCATCGCGGGCACTTCCGGAGGCTGACATGCTCGAAGGACTTCTGATAGGCCTGCAAACGGCCTTGTCCCTGCAAAACCTTCTGATGGTCATTGGTGGCTGTCTGATTGGTACTTTCATCGGCATGCTACCGGGCCTCGGCCCGATGTCGATTATCGCAATTATGATCCCTGTGGCCATCTCCATGGGTGATCCTTCCGCCGCACTTATCCTGCTGGCGGGTGTGTATTACGGCGCCATCTTTGGTGGCTCCACGTCCTCTATCCTGCTGAACGCGCCGGGGGTCGCGGGCACCGTTGCCTCGAGCTTTGATGGTTACCCGATGGCCAAGCAAGGTAAGGCAGGTAAAGCTCTGACTATCGCCGCCATTGCGTCCTTTGCTGGCGGTACAATTGGCGCGCTGCTTCTGATGATCTTTGCGCCTGCACTGTCATCCCTCGCCCTGCTATTCCACTCTGCAGAGTACTTCGCTTTGATGGTTGTTGGCCTTTCCGCCATCGCGGCCTTTGCTGGCACTGGTCAGGTTGCCAAGGCTATGATGATGACCGTTTTGGGACTGATGATGGCAACTGTGGGCGAAGGCGCTCTATTCAATCTGCCTCGTTTCACGATGGGCATCATGGATCTTCAGTCCGGTTTTGGCTTCATCACGCTGGCCATGGCAATGTTTGCTTTCCCGGAAGCGCTGTTCCTTGTGCTGAAGCCCCGGACAATGAGCAAGGACAACGGCGGTGAGATCAAAGACCTGCGCATCACCAAATCTGAGGCAAAGTCGATCGCTCCCGTTATCGGACGCCAGTCTATCCAAGGCTTCTTCATTGGTGTTCTGCCAGGTGCGGGTGCCACAATCGCCTCGTTCCTGGGTTACGCGGTGGAACGCAACATTGCCCCAAAGGAAGAGCAGGAACAGTTTGGTAAAGGCGCGATCAAGGGCCTCGCAGCCCCGGAAACCGCCAACAACGCTGCTTGTACTGGTTCTTTTGTGCCTTTGCTAACGCTTGGCATTCCTGGCTCCGGCACCACAGCGATCCTCTTGGGCGCACTGATTGCTCTGAACGTCACCCCAGGCCCTCGCCTGATGATCGACGAGCCTCAAGTGTTCTGGGCGGTGATCATGTCCATGTTCATCGGTAACCTTGTGTTGCTGGTCCTGAACCTGCCACTGATCCCATATATCGCCAAGGTTCTGTCCGTTCCACGCAACTACTTGATCCCATTCATCTTGTTCTTCACCCTGATGGGGGCCTACATCGGCCAGAACAACGCCACCGAGCTTCTTCTGCTGGTTGGCTTCGGGATCTGTGCGACGGCCCTGCGCTTTGCGGACTATCCACTGGCCCCCCTGCTGATTGGCTTCATCTTGGGAGGCATGTTGGAAGACAACTTCGCCCGTTCCATGCAGCTCTTTGACGGCATCGGCTTCATCTGGGAGCGTCCGATGACCCTCGGCCTTCTCGTGATCGCCGTGATCCTCGTAGCCCTGCCAAGTTATCGTGCACGTCGCGCACGTCTGCGCGCCCAAGGCGTCGCTGACGGCGACTGATAAAGGAGCACGGGACCGCGGGGCGCTCCTCCACCCCCGCGATCAAGGAGAGGCCATCGGGTGCGTGGACCCGATGGCCTTTTCCTTTTGGGGAACCTTTTTTCTTAGGCTAAATTGACAGGGTGAAGGCAATCCGTTACGTGGCCGCTTCACCTGCAAAATAAGAGGTCAAAGGCATGGGACGCAAACGCAAGGGACGCGATATTTCTGGCTGGCTTGTGATCGACAAACCCGCAGGTATGACCTCCACCTCCGTCGTGAACAAAGTCCGCTGGGCGTTTAACGCCAAAAAGGCGGGTCACGCTGGCACGTTGGACCCAGATGCCACCGGTGTGCTGGCCGTTGCGTTGGGCGAAGCCACCAAAACCGTGCCCTACATCACCGACGCACTGAAGGCCTATACCTTCACCGTTCGCTTGGGACAGGCGACCAATACCGACGACGCCGAAGGCGAAATCATCTCCCAGTCGGACAAACGCCCGTCTGATGAGGAAATCAAAGCCGCGTTGGGCCAGTTTGTCGGCGGCATTATGCAGGTACCGCCTAAGTTCTCTGCCGTTAAAGTGGACGGCCAACGCGCCTACAAACTGGCGCGTGACGGCGAAGACATCGAACTTGCAGCACGCCCGCTCTGGGTCGAGGAATTGGTGATGACTGACCGCGAAGATGAGGACCATGTCACGCTGGAGATGACCTGTGGCAAGGGCGGGTATGTGCGCTCCATCGCGCGTGATCTGGGCGCAGCTTTGGGCTGTCACGGCCACGTGCGTGAACTGCGTCGCATCTGGTCCGGACCTTTTGACGCCACCGACGGGCTAACCTTAGAGCAGATTGACGAGATGGCGAAACAGCCCGAGCTCGACAGCTATCTGCGGCCGCTGGAACAAGGTTTGGAAGACCTGCCCGAAGTCAAAGCCACCGCCGAAGGTACCGTCCGCCTGCGTAACGGCAACCCCGGCATGGTGCTGGCCTCTGACGTGGAGTACGGCGAGGAATGCTGGGCCAGCTTTGAAGGCGAGGCCGTCGCCGTGGGCATCTTCAAAGCCGGGGAGCTGCACCCCAGCCGCGTGTTTGTGAAACCCGAGGGCTGATCAGGCGACCATGCCGCCATTGCCATTGGCGTCATAAAGATCCTGCGGAGCCATACCGCTGAACACAATGTCAGCCGCCTGCCCTGCTTCCGCTGTGATAGGATCACCGTTCACGTCACGCCACTCTTCCGGCAGATCATATTCATCCGCGGCGTTTTGGTTGCTAAAGGCAACTGAGACGCCGGTTTGATCGCCATTCAAGATCATCAAAGGCTCGCCGCCCAAAGACATTCGAGTTTGGTCATTGGCCGCGTCATAGATCATTTCAAACTCGGACGCTGCGCTGTCCACTGTGAAATAGCTGACCTCGGCGTTCTGGTAGCTCGCACCAAATGGCCCATCCAATCCATAGTTCACCACAAGACGATCTTCGCCGGCATTAAAATCCGTGATTTCCGCCGCGCTGTCATAGACACCTGCCATGGCATAAAACGTATCGGCCTCAGCGCCACCGGTCGCCACATTGCCAGATCCAAGCCACATGCGGTCCTCGCCCGCGCCGCCACCGAGCGTGTCATTTGCCCCAAAGCGCTCTAGGTATCCGGGTTCATGATGCCATTCGCTGGCATAAAAAACATTGCCGCGCCCGCTGTAGATGTCGTCATCTCCGCCGCCGCCCTGCAGCACATCCGCACCGCCCTCACCAAACAGCACATCATCACCTGCGCCGCCCACTAAGGTCTCACCCGCAGACGTCCCGCGTAACGCGTCCGCCATATAGGGCGCGTCCTGTAACTGGAACTCCCGCAACTCTTCGCTCAAGACCGCACTGTCATGCGCCCCGCCATCAGTGGCCTGAAACATCACGGAAAGGCTCTGCCCTTCTTCCAACGATGCGCCCGGCAACGCCAAATGCACATCCCCTGTATCCGCATTGCGCAGAGCAAGGCCGTCGTCTTCTTGCGTCAGGATCAGCCCATTTGAACTGCCATCTGTCGGATTGACATAGTCGCGTAGTACCAGCGTGTCCTCTTGCGGGTCAAAGTCCGTAACTCGCCCCATCTCATGATCATCGGCCTGCACAAAGAACCGGTCAGCTCCCGCCCCACCCTCGGCGACATTGTCTCGCGCCACCCACAAGGAATCCTCGCCGGCACCACCGGTCAGCGTGTCCGCATCACCTTCGTTGCCAATCAGAGTGTCCGCCCCATCGGTTCCAGCTAACGCGTCGTCTGTGCCGTCCTCGCCAACAAACCACGTCAGATCCTGCTCAGGCGATGTTACGTCATCTCCTTCGCCATCTTGGTTCCCGGAGGTATCTTGATCCGGATCTGGCGCGCTACTGTCTTCGTCTTCACTTGTGCCAAGATCGACAAAAGACCCCACAGCAGCGCTGGTCGCCAACAATCCTAAGAAAAAGAGAAACGGCATCCCGGCACCTCACAATCAAGCCACACCTGTCCCAAGGCAACTCGCAGTCCACTACCGAGGCTTACGTAGGAGGCCTCGCAAAATCAAAGGTTTGACTCCTCCTTGGTTAATCCTAAGAAGGCATATGATCGAACGTCACTTTCAAAAAGACGATGCCACGTCCTCGGCCATCTACTCTGATTGCGAGACTTACCGCTACGCGCTGACGCGGGTATGGGACGCCTCCGCCCGCAAAGTTCTGTTCATCATGCTCAACCCGTCCAAGGCAACCGAACGAGAGAACGACCCGACGATTGAACGTTGTGAGCGCCGTGCCCGGGCGTTGGGATATGGTGGGTTTCGCGCCGTGAACATTTTCGCTCTGCGTGAGACGGATCCGAAAAAAATGAGGAAACACAAGGACCCAGCCGGTCCGAACAACGATCACGTCGTTGCGCAAAGCTGCCATTGGGCCGACGACATCATCGCGGCCTGGGGGGCGCATGGCGATCATCTGAAACGCGGCTTTGAGATGCGCGACGTTCTGAAATCAACCAGTGAAACCATTTTGTGCTTGGGATTGACCAAAGCCGGACACCCGCGCCACCCGCTCTATATTGCCTACGCCACAAAGCCGGAGATCTGGCCGCTGTAGCGCGCCTTTGCTGCCAAAAGCCTATTAACCACATCCCAACGGATCAGTTTACCCGGACCATCACCTGTGGCCTAATTACAGGAGGTGAATTTTGGTGTGGCTGCGGAAAATGCAGCGATTGGGAGGGAGTCAGAATGCTCCTGTTAGCTAGTCTTTTGAGT
This sequence comes from Shimia sp., assembly GCA_024224295.1. Classification (GTDB taxonomy): domain Bacteria; phylum Pseudomonadota; class Alphaproteobacteria; order Rhodobacterales; family Rhodobacteraceae; genus Shimia. The sequence continues at coordinate 11,357 of JAAENN010000299.1, forward strand.
ATCATGGCGGGCGCGGCGGCCTTTGTGGCCATCGACACAGGCGACTCGCCTGAAGAGGATGACAGCGCCCCTAACCCGCCGGAAACCGACCCCCTGACACCGCCTGCTGATCCCCCACTCACGGACCCCACTCGCATTGATGGTAGTTTCGGGGATGACATCTTGACCGGCACATCAAACACCGACCACATGACCGGCGGCATCGGCAACGACCAGATGAATGGTTATGACGCAGATGACACGCTCACGGGCGACATGGGCGAAGATCACCTTTTTGGCGGCGCCGGTCAGGATTTTCTGATGGGCGGTGCCGACGCGGACGTGCTGCATGGCGAAGACGGCAACGACAGTCTGGACGGGGGCACAGGCGCAGACACGCTCTTTGGGCATTTGGGAAATGATCACCTGTCCGGCGGCGGTCAGGACGATTCGCTTCAGGGCGGTGCCGGATCCGACACGTTGCTAGGCGACCGTGGCGAAGATGCCCTCCATGGCGGGTTAGACAATGACACGCTGGACGGCGGGATCGGCCACGACTCCCTATTTGGGGGGCAGGGCAACGACCTACTTGTCGGACTTACCCCCGACAACGCCAGCTCCGATGTAGACTATCTCAACGGCGGCGCGGGTGATGATACACTCTTGGCTGGGGAAGGTGACATTTTGACAGGCGGCAGCGGCGCAGACGCCTTCCTATTGAACCACCAAGGCGAAGCACAGGCCGCCATCATGGATTTTGACACCGAACAGGACACCTTAGCTCTGATCTACGAGGACCAAGGCGAGACGCCGGAGGTGGCAATCTCACAAACTGACGCCCAAGCGGACACAATCCAGATCCTTGTGAATGGCATCGCGGTGGTCACTGTGCATGGCGGCGCGGGCCTGACACCCGAGGACATTGTTCTAATTCCGCAAACCGCTGCCTGATCGCCTTCCCCCTTTTCTTTTGGGCCGTTTGCGACTACATACGCGCATCTTCCAAGGGAATCCCTTGGGGGACATCTCTATGGACCTTGCTGGACGACATCCCGGCTCGTGCCCGAAACCTTTTGAATAGGAGACCCCGATGTCGATCACTGTTGAAGAAAAAAACCGCCTGATGAAAGAATTCGCAACCAAAGAAGGTGACACCGGTTCTCCGGAAGTCCAGGTTGCAATCCTGACATCCCGCATCAACACCCTGACCGAGCACTTCAAAACCCACAAGAAGGACAACCACGGTCGCCGTGGCCTTCTGAAAATGGTTGCTCAGCGCCGTAAGCTGCTGGACTACACAAAGGGCAAAGACGAAGCACGTTATCAGGATCTGATCAAGCGTCTGGGCATCCGTCGCTAAAGCGCCGTCTATTTTCAGTCGGGCAATCTGTATCGCTGTTTGCATTTGCGCGTAGCGAATGTTCGCGAACACGCGATACTGTCCAAATCTGAAAGTGCTTTGACACGCCACAGTTTGATTTATGACCGCGTCCCATCGGGGCGCGGTCTTTTTTTGTTTAGACTTCAAAGCTGAAGCCGCTCACCCAGCTATCTTGCGATACTCCTCAACCGGCAGCCCGCCAATTCCCCAATCAGCCAACGCTACCTCGTCTATTACGACAAAAGTTGTGGCGGGGTCTTTATCGAGCACGTCTTGCAAAAGTTGGGACACACCAGCTATCAACTGGGCTTTCTGATCCGCACTAGGGCCAAGTCCATCAGGCCCGCCTTCGCGTGTAACTTTAATGTTCACATAAGGCATCTTTCAGATCTCCTTTGGTTGATACGCAAAAACTTTTGTGACGATCCGCCACGCGCCTAGGTGTGGAACAAGGGTCAGATGATCCACATAGTCCCTCCCCATAAGTACCATTCGACAAGTCACATGCGCCAGACGGGGAGTGACGAAAGCAATTGATAAGACCTCCTCGTGACGGACGTCCCCACGTTTTGCGGGCGCCTCACGCGCATCGATGCGCGCCATATATTGCTCAAGATCAAGATAGAGCGGATCATCTTTTGTCGCACAAACATAGACCAAGTTCGGGTGGAATACGCCTCTCAACACTTGACTGTCGGCTTGGTATAGCCCGTCGAAATAGTCCAGCATCAGTGTTGAGACGTTCTTGAAATCGTCCTTCGTCACCTCAGAATCCCTCCCGTTGAAACGCGTCTTTTACAGATGGCCGTTCCGCAATACGCGCGACGAACTCGGATAGCTTCGGCCAACGGGTGAGATCAATGTCCGTGAAGTTGGCCCAATTCGCCACGACAAATAGATACGCATCAGCAATGGAGAACTGCTCGCCAGACACATAAGGTCGTCCGTCCTCAAACTCCTTTTCAACGGTGTCAAACTTCTGTGCCACCGCCTGCCGCGCCTTCGCATTTTCCTCTGTGCTACTCGAGTCTCGGAACAACGGGCCAAAGGCCTTGTGCAGCTCTGACGAAGTAAACGTGAGCATCTCCAACATGCGCGCACGCGCCATGGTGCCCGGCTTCGGCGCCAAGTTGGCCGTGTCACTGCTATCTGCAAGGAACTGCAAGATCGCCGGCCCTTCAGTGAGGATTTCCCCAGTCCCAAGTTCCAGAGCCGGAACATAGCCTTTTGGATTGATTTTCAAGAAATCTTGCCCGGAGGCTGTGCGCGCCGCAACGGTGTCTACGGCTTCAATATCAAAAGCCTGCCCGATCTCCAAAAGCGCAATATGGCTGGCCATCGAGCAGGCACCGGGTTTGTAAAAGAGTTTCATCTCCAAGTCTCCTTTGAGTTTTGCAACTTGTGGAGCTCAGATGGCAGATAAGATTTCCATAGACAACCTAGTTACTCTTGGTTACTTGATTATGACGTTACTCAAGAGAAACTAGGTAACCTGCCATGCCACTAAAAATGAGAAAAAATCAAAGCGCGGCCCCGCCAGAGCCCTGCATGCTGACCGAATGCATGACCGTCATCTCCGGGGCATGGGCCCCAAACGTTATCTGGTCATTACGCGCAGGCCCAAGGCGGTTCAGCGAACTGCGCGCGGACATTCCTCCGATTTCTGCCAAAGTGCTGTCGACGCGGTTAAGTGAACTGGAAGACCGAGGTGTACTTACACGGCATGTCCGCCCAACTTCGCCGCCCTCAACGGAATATGAGTTGACCGATCTTGGATCCGAACTGTTGCCAGCATTGGACGCGATTGTTCAAGTTGGACACCGCTTGAAGGCTCGGACCTCGATCTAACTTGCTCAACTGGCGACGATGGTGCAGGTGCAGGGGGCCTGCCTCAATCCAGAATCCCAACGCCACTTAGATCCTCTCTTTGACCTCCAGAAATGGTTCATCAAACGGCTTGCGTCCAACTTCTCCGCGTGATTGTTATGATATAACATTACTGGAGCCAGCCATGCCAGACACCCAACACCAAGACACCCGCCTCCCCGTGACTGTTTTGTCCGGTTTCCTTGGGGCCGGAAAAACCACTCTTCTCAATGGCGTTTTGAACAATCGCGACGGCCTCCGCGTGGCTGTTATTGTGAACGACATGTCCGAAGTGAACATCGACGCCGACCTCGTGCGCGAGGGCGGCGCAGAGCTCAGCCAGACCGAGGAAACCCTCGTAGAAATGTCAAACGGTTGCATCTGCTGCACTCTACGGGACGACCTCCTGAGCGAAGTGCGCCGCCTCGCCGCCGAGGGTCGGTTTGATTACCTTCTGATTGAATCCACCGGCATCTCCGAACCACTCCCTGTTGCGGCCACTTTTGAGTTCCGGGACGAGGACGGCGAAAGCCTCATCGATGTGGCACGACTCGACACCATGGTCACCGTGGTCGATGCCGTTAACCTCCCAAACGACTTCGACAGCCATGACCTGTTGGCGGACCGAGGCGAAACCTTAGGCGAGGAAGACGAGCGTACGTTGGTGCACCTGCTCACCGATCAACTGGAATTTGCCGACGTGGTGATCCTCAACAAAGTCACTGACGCAGGCCCGGAAAAAACTGACGCGGCCCGCAAGATCATTCGCAGCCTAAACGCCGATGCCCGCATCATCGAGACCGATCGTAGTAAAGTGCCCGCCTTAGACGTGCTAAACACAGGCCTGTTTGACTTTGAAAAAGCGCATGAGCATCCGATGTGGGCCAAAGAGCTATATGGCTTTGCCGATCACACCCCGGAAACCGAAGAATACGGCATTGCCTCCTTTGTTTATCGCGAGCGCCTGCCGTTTGACCCGCAAAAAATCCACGAGTTTCTTAACGGTGACATGCCCGGCGTGATCCGCGCCAAAGGCCACTTCTGGATTGCTACACGTCCGGATTGGGTGGCTGAATTCTCCCTGGCAGGCTCTCTGTCCTCTGTTGCACCACTTGGCACCTGGTGGGCCAGTGTGCCGGAAGAGCGCCGCCCAACCCACCCACAGGCCGTGGAGTACATGGCCGCACATTGGGCCGAACCCTTCGGGGATCGCCGTCAGGAACTGGTGTTCATCGGTAGCGGCATCGACTGGCCTGCGCTTAAGGCAAAACTAGACGCCTGCCTCCTACAAGCAGAATCCGTCGCAGCGCTTGCCGCCGTCGAAGAGATGCCAGACCCCTTCCCTGGCTGGCGTCGGGCCTAAACGCGCCAGCTGCCTCGCGCCGTCCAAGGGGCGCGGGGCACATTCCTTGACGCAAAGTCAAATTTGACTCGCCCTGCCGTACGCGCGCAGACTTGCCCCGACAGGGGAGGTCATCATGAAAGAAACGCTATCCGTTCTGATCCGCATGGGCAGTTTGCACCGCCTGTTTCCTTTCTGGCTGATCGGTGTTTTCCTGATATCCCAGAACCTGTCTTGGTGGGTTCCCGTCGCGCTGATCTATGGCTATATTGCACAGCTTTTTGTTGAATACGGTATGCACCGTTTCCTGATGCACCGCGAACCGCCAAAAGACCAAGGCACGTTTAACGAGCTCTACCGAACCCATATTGGCCACCACGAATATCCGACCGACCCGGAGTTTTTCACGGGCGACGATCATTGGTATCCGGTGCGCTTTGGCCTACTCTCGGTGGCCATCCACACTGCCATCCTGTGGCCATTCCTCGGTTTGATCCCTGCGCTCACGCTTGCCTACATCGGTCTATTTGTTGGCTCGGTCTCAGCCTTCGCATTTTATGAGTATTGCCACACGATTGCGCATCTGAGTGTGCCCAAAGGACGGCTTGGCCAATACATCACCCGCAAGCATCTGGCGCATCATTTCCAAGACCACCACGCGACGTTTCAGGTCAGCTTTGGCTTTAACTGGATTGACCGCCTGTTTGGCACCGCGCATGACAAAGCCACCGCCAAAGAACGCTTTGACCGCAAAACCATGTTGTCGATGGGGATGGACCCAGAAGACCTGCGACTTGTGACAGCACGCAAAGCTTTTGGCATCACCGAAAAGCCGGGTGCGAAAAACGCGCGGGCCAAAGAAGCGTGATAAGGATTGCCCGGTTAAACGGGCAATCCTTGGCTCTTTAAACGAAGCGTGCTGCGACGCCCCCGTCCACAGAATGGGCTTGCCCGGTCACAAAACTGGCGCGATCTGACAGCAAGAACGCCGCCATTTCAGCAACCTCCTTGGGTTCGGCAATGCGCCCTAACGGATGCAGCCCAGCAATAAAGTCTCGGGTGTCTGCATCCTGCGGCGCCATAGCCGTATCTGTGCCTCCAGGCAGCACAGCGTTGACCCGAATTGCTTCACTAGCCAACTCGACAGCCAGGTTCTGAACCAGCCCAACCACGCCTGCCTTTGCGGCCGCATAAGGCGACATACCGGCCATCCCGCCATTGCTCACCCCAACAAACGACGACGTCATCACCATCGCCCCGCCGCCTCGCTTTTTAAGCGCCGGGATTTGGGCCTGTGCACAGAAAAACGCACTGGTCAGGTTGGTGGCAATCACCGCGTCCCAGTTGGCCGCGGACTGCTCCTCGCAAGGCCCCATCTCCCCAACCAGCCCGGCATTGTTAAACGCTCCATCCAATCCACCAAACTCTGAGTCAGCCAAAGCAACAAGCGCTGTCATATCGTCTTTGTTGGTCACGTCAGATGTCTGCCAAACCGCGCGCCCATTGCTTTGCTCAATCTGCCCCGCAATCTGAGCCAGTTCCGTTTCGCGACGGGCCCCCAGCACAATATTGGCCCCACGGGAGGCCAAAAGAAGCGCTGCGGCTGCACCAATACCGCTGCTCGCACCGGTCACGATAAATGTCTTACTTGCAAATTCCATTTGGTCTTCTCCTGTTTTGTAACAAGAGAAGATCTAGCGAAGCAGCCGATTGTGAAGCGACCCGAATCCTGCGTCTAGCAGGCGCCCTCAATCCAAAGCGCAAGATACGGGTCAGGCGACAACTGATAACTTAGGGCGACCAACCACGCGGGCGTGACGCCCCAAGCCGGACGGGAAGCGGTTGGCAAAGGTCAAACCGTTTCGGATCAACCCGGGATCCATGCGACCACGTGTGACAAACGCCACAGCCGAACGCGCCGCTGCAGAGTTATCGCGGCGCATATGATGCACCATCGACAGCAATTGCACCTCATCATCGGTGATGTCTCGCTTCGCCTCCGGGCAGAGCGGGTTTTTTATGTCTGGACCGTCTTCTCGGCACGCAAACAGGGCGAGAACAACCTTGTTCAGCCCATGAGCCGCAGGCAAACCAATCGCTTCACCATAGCGCTCGGCGGCGATATCAAACGCATGCGCCCAACTCTTTGGATCGCCACTTTGCGCGCTCACACAAAGGTGACGCAAAACCGGTAGCAGGCCCAACTCAAAGTCGTCGCAGCCAACGGTTTCTAGAACTTCAATGCACCGACTTTTTGTCATGCTGCTCACGCCTCGGTCCTCCTGTTTTGTACCCCATCGTGCTCACCAAGGCGGATGACATTTTCCGGCATCTCACCAGACATGTCAGCGGTCACAGGCGCCGGAGATGCGGCTGTCGCAGGAAAGCGCAAGCTGGCCTCCATGGCTTTTCGAAGCTCAGGTTTTAAGCCACACCCTGCTTTCTGAGCCATCTCATCCAGCGCCAGTAAATCCGCAAAGATATTTGCCATGTCAGAGTATCCTTCACTCACATCTGCTAAAAAAATGGCACCAGACTGTGTTGGGGGCATAGCTGGCACCGAGTCTCATGCATTGAAAATCCGAGCTGATCTGGAGGACCTTTGGCTGGGCGACTCTTATCTGACAAATTTTGTCAGAATATGCAACTGCCCTTTTGACGTGCCCTAAGCGACAAAACCCCACCGCGGTGCGATGGGGCTAAAACTTTGAATTTCTGTTGTTATTATCGCGCAGCGTCGTGGGCTGCGATCACCGAAGCTACCCGCTTGCCAATTTCGCGACTGCCTTTGATCGACGGGTGAATCATATCAAACGTATGAAAGCTGCGATCGCCGTTTGGCACCAGATCAGCCAGAGAAACGTAGTGCACCCCCGGATCAATCGCCGCCAGCTTATTGATGCGCTGCTCCAGCTCGTTACCGGTGTCACGACAGCCTTCGACGGGCGACCACGCCCCGGGGCTGCGTAAATATCCAACCCAGGCCACTTGCGCGCCTGCGTGACGGTATTTCTGTACCATCATTGGGATCACGCCGCGTTTGCCGTCTTCCGAAATCATCTTGTTCAACTTGCCGACACACTTGCCACAGCCGCAGCCCAACCACAGGTCATTGCCGCCACCATTCAGCACCACCCAATCCCAGTCGCCTTTGCGATACTGGTTCTCGATCCGCATGCCCATCGCACCGGACAAAGGCAGCTTATAGGTTATTTTGGCCCCACTGATGGCATTGCTGAACACAGGCTCGCCCAACACGCTCTCCATCGTGTGCGGGATCGATTGGCCGGTAAAGCTATGCCACGCCATCATACTGTCGCCCATCGCCAAAATTCGCGGCCCTTTGGCATCCGTTTCGGCAACGACGTTTTTGGTCACCACTTCTTCAGGTGCCGCTGTCGCTGCCCCCACTGGACTGTCCACACTTGTGGTCTCCGCACAGCCCGCTACAAAAAACATCGTGGCCATACATAGGGTTTGCAAAAGGGTAAACGGGGCTCTCATATCATATGTCTCACACTTGGCGCACATCGCGCGCATTACATCTAAATCGCAGCAAGCCCCCTAGCCGCGATTCTGTCCGTCACACTATGGCCCAATTTTGCTTAAAATGCCACGTTTACGCCGTAAACAATGTGTTGCCTCTGCGATAACGCTGCAAACGCTGGGGCTCTGACCAGTGCAGGAGGCCGCCTACTTGGGGAGAATTTGGTTTCCAATCGCCTTGTTTTCCGATATGGCCCGACCATCTGAGACGTTGCGTCTGACCTCGGCGCATCAAAGAAAGATAGAAGAGGTCGGCGGCAATGGGGCCGCTATTTTCAAACGGGAGACCCGGGATACGCCTGGGAGAGCTCCCAGCTAGGATACGATGATGTTCGAAGAAACCAAAAAATCCATGCAGTGGGGCGAAGAAACGCTCACTCTGGAAACGGGTAAGATTGCCCGTCAGGCCGACGGCTGTGTGATCGCCACTCTGGGCGAAACCTCCGTGATGGCCGCCGTGACCTTTGCAAAGGCACCAAAGCCCGGTCAGGATTTTTTCCCTCTGACTGTGCACTACCAAGAGAAATACTACGCCGCCGGTAAAGTACCGGGTGGCTTCTTTAAGCGCGAAGCGCGCCCAACCGAAAAAGAAACCCTGACCGCGCGCCTGATCGACCGTCCGATCCGCCCGCTGTTTGTCGATGGCTTCAAAAACGAAGTACTGGTGATGTGCACCGTGCTGTCTCACGACCTGGTCAACGACCCGGACATCGTGGCGATGATCGCAGCCTCTGCCGCTCTGACAATCTCCGGTGCACCATTCATGGGCCCAATTGCAGGCGCACGTGTTGGCTTTGAAGATGGCGAATATGTCCTGAACCCAACCGTCGATGACATGCAGGATCTGCGTCAGAACCCTGATCAGCGTCTGGACCTGGTTGTAGCCGGCACCAAAGACGCCGTGATGATGGTGGAATCCGAAGCCTACGAGCTGTCCGAAGCAGAAATGCTCGGTGCGGTGAAGTTTGCACATGACTCCATCCAGCCGGTGATCGATCTGATCATCGATCTGGCCGAAGATGCCGCCAAAGAGCCGTTTGACTTCCAAGCTCCTGACTACGCGGACCTTTTCGAAGCTGTGAAAGCCGCCGGCGAAGAGCAGATGCGCGCTGCCTTCGCGATCTCCGACAAGCAAGAGCGCACCGCCGCTGTTGCCGCAGCACGTGATGCAATCAAAGCCGCTTTGTCTGAGGAGCAACTCGAAGATGCCAACCTCGGTTCCGCACTGAAGAAGCTCGAAGCGGGCATTCTGCGTGGCGACGTTGTGAAAACCGGCACCCGTATCGACGGTCGTAAGACTGACGAAATCCGCGACATCGTGTGCCAAACTGGCCTGCTGCCTCGGACCCACGGTTCCGCTCTGTTCACCCGTGGTGAAACACAGGGTCTGGTTGTGACCACTCTGGGTACCGGCGATGACGAACAGTTCATCGACGCGCTGCACGGCAACTTCAAATCCAACTTCCTGCTGCACTACAACTTCCCACCCTACTCGGTTGGTGAAGCTGGTCGCGTGGGCCCTCCCGGCCGTCGCGAAATTGGTCACGGTAAGTTGGCATGGCGCGCGCTGCAGGCGGTTCTGCCAGCGGCAACCGATTTCCCATACACAGTGCGCATCGTATCTGAGATCACCGAATCCAACGGCTCGTCCTCCATGGCGTCCGTCTGTGGTGGCTCCCTGTCCATGATGGACGCAGGTGTGCCTCTGAAATCCGCAGTTGCAGGTGTGGCCATGGGCCTGATCCTCGAAGACGACGGCTCCTACGCGATCCTGTCTGACATCCTGGGTGACGAAGACCACCTCGGCGACATGGACTTCAAAGTGGCGGGTACCGAAAACGGCATCACCTCGCTGCAGATGGACATCAAGGTTGCAGGCATCACGCCTGAGATCATGGAAAAGGCACTTGCACAGGCCAAAGACGGCCGCATGCACATCCTCGGTGAGATGAA
>JAAENN010000300.1 GCA_024224295.1 Shimia sp.
ACACGGCCGTGGCCGGTGACAATCCGGGTTTCCGGCGGCAGGGTTTCCGCCAGTTTTTTGAGCGAGGCCGTTAGCGTGCGTGCATCGCCGCCGGGCAGGTCGGTGCGTCCGCACGATCCTTTAAACAGCGTGTCGCCCGTGAAACAGACCCCTGCCTCCTTAAACCAATAGCAGACGCCGCCGGGCGTGTGGCCGGGGGTTGCTGCGGTCTGGATATTTAATCCCGCCAAGTTCCATTTGTCGGACATTTCAGGGTGGAGGATTTCGCATGCGGGTTTTGTCGGGACGGGGTAATAGGGCGGAATTTGATTGTTGGGGCCGAAGGCCCATTTTTCGTCGTCGGCATGCAGGTAGATCGGTGCCGGGTACGCGATGTGCAACTCATTCAGTGCGTTGATGTGGTCGGCGTGGCCGTGGGTGAGCAGGATGGCGGCAACCGTGAGGTTGTTTTCTTGCAGGACGGCCTCAATGTCCGCGGCATCATAGCCGGGATCAATGATTAGCGCCTTTTTTGCTTCTCCCCAGATGACAGCGCAGTTCACTTCGTAAGGGCCAACGGTGATCAGTTTAGTATTCATAGCCGCGCAGGATAGGTAAATGGGCGAACACAGGAAAGCCAAATAACAGATATGTAACCCGCGTGCTCAATCAGGGCGAATTTCTGCAAGGAATCAACCTTGTGCTACGGAATAGGTTAGAAAAATATTCTGATAACATCCTCCCCTGTATGCTCCACTTGGAGCATGGATTCTACTAAAAAACCTACAGAGCAGGATGTCTTGGATAAGGTAATTCTTCGACCGATCCAAGAACATGAAAAATCGCGTTGGAACCAACTCATTGAGCAGGATCACTATCTACACAACCCGCGCCTCGTTGGTGAACAGCTCCGCTATGTGGCGGAGGTCGATGGCGAGTGGGTGGCTCTGCTTTCATGGAGCGGAGCGGCATACCACATCGCCGGGCGCGACCGCTGGATCGGCTGGGCGGACATACAACGGCGCAACCGTCTGCACTTTGTTGTGTCCAACAGCCGCTTTCTATTGCGAACCCGTCGCGGAGAAGTTCCGAATCTAGCCTCACGCATTCTGCGGTTGAGTCTGGCGCGGTTGAATGCGGACTGGCTCGAACACTACGGGCACGGTCTTTTGCT
>JAAENN010000301.1 GCA_024224295.1 Shimia sp.
AATGCGAGACTATCTGCGGGAAAAGGGACACGATGCAGACAAAATCTCACTCTACGGTCAGGAGAAGATGGGCACCACTTGGTCCATCTGCAAAATGAACATGCTGCTGCACGGCATATCACACGCCGACATTCGCCAGGAAGATACCATCCGTGAACCACAGCACATGGGGGATGACAACGAGCTGAAACGCTTCGACCGTGTGGTGGCCAATCCGCCATTCAGCCAAAACTACATCAAGAGAGACCTAAAATTCCCCGGCCGCTTCCCGGTGATGATGCCAGAGAAGGGCAAAAAGGCCGACCTGATGTTCGTCCAACACATGCTGTCGGTACTCAAACACGATGGCCGCCTGGCCTCTGTAATGCCTCATGGTGTGCTGTTCCGAGGTGGTGAAGAGCGCGAGGCACGCAAGTACTTTATCGAGCACGGTTACCTGGAAGCCATTGTCGGCCTACCCAGCAACCTCTTTTACGGCACCGGCATCCCCGCCTGTATTCTGGTGATGAACAAAGAGGGTGCAGCTGAGCGCGACCATGTGCTGTTCATCAACGCCGACCGCGAGTACCGCGAGGGCAAGGCACAAAACCACCTGCGGCCAGAAGATATCGACAAGATCATCTACGCCTATCGCCAGGGTGAAGAGATCCCGGCCTATGCTCGCCCGGTGCCCAAGTCCGAGATTGTGGCCGAAGAGTACAACTGCAATATACGCCGCTATGTGGACAACGCCCCACCACCGGAACCCCACGATGTACGCGCCCACCTGCATGGAGGTGTGCCCAAGGTCGAGGTGGAGAGCCTTGCGCACTACTGGCAGAACTACCCGCAACTGCAAGGCGATAGTTTCATTCCAAGGGATGAGACCTATCTCGATTTTGCCCCGGTGCTTACTGACAAACGTGATATTGCTGATTTTGTCGCTACCCACCAAAGCGTCACCGCTCGCCACGAGCAATTTATGCAGACGCTGGAGGAGTGGTGGCAGGCCAACCTACCCATCGTAGAGGCGCTGGCACCTGATGCCGAAAACCAGGAGGCGAGGTCACGCAATGTCTATGTGATGCGTAGCCAGCTGCTGACCAGTATCGAACAAGCACTGGCTAATCAAGACCTGCTAACGCCGTTCCAGGTACGTGGTGCCTTTGCCAACTACGTGGATTGGCTCAAGGC
>JAAENN010000302.1 GCA_024224295.1 Shimia sp.
CATCCTCGTCGTCGTCGTCATTGCTCCCTTCATCGATCTGACCGTCGCCGTCATCATCGACGCCACAGACCCCCGGGCAGCCATCACCGTTGTTGTCGCTGGCCGGGTCTTCATCCACATTGTTATCGTTGTCGTTGTCAATACCGTCGATTGGATCGTCATTGGTATCGTTGGCGGTCTCGTCATCGTCATGGGTGTTGAATTCGTCAACCGAGCCGTCGCCATTGTCATCGATAAGGGCAATACCCGACGCGAAATCATAGTGAATGTCATTAGGTAGATCCTCATCGATCAGCCCGTCACCATCGTCGTCGGCATCCGGAATTCCGTCCGAGTTCAGGTCGACATCGGCCGGCAGGGTCACCGCCAGCACGGCGGTCGCAAGCGTACTGTCGCCGATGGGCGCCGAGGGCGGTACGGTTTCCTCACGGATGTTTTCAGGCCAGTTGGAGAGCGACTTGTCGTTCATGGGCAGTAAGATGAGGCGGCTATGGCCCACCATACGAATCATACGCTGCATGGCGAAATCGGCCTCCCGCAACAGCTTGTTTTTGTTCCGTACCGTGTCCTGGCTCTGCAGGGCCCGGCCCATCAAGCCGCTGAAGGAAACGAGCAGCACCGCTGTCATGGCCAGCGCCATGAGCAGTTCGACCAGGCTAAGGCCGTGGTGATGCAGACTACACCGTGGTGCGTCATTTCGGAGGCGGAGATCAGGGGACATCGCTCTGCGCAAGGGCGTGGGGATTTCGGTTCTAATCACTGTCGATCACGGTCTCTATAGCCTGCTCGCTGTCGTCGATCGCGACCCGCACCCAGAGCAGGCCGTCATCGGTGCCCGTGAACGGGGCATCGTCGGCATCGGCATTGTCACCGTCGTAGCGCGAGAGATAGACCTGGCGATTCACCGTCCTGCCTCCGGTCGTATTCACGCTGTCCGAATAGTCGGTGGGGGTATTGGGCCCACCGGCGGACTGGGCGGCGTCCTCCAGGTCTGTGAAAGGCTGCGCCAGGACCTCTTCCAGCCTGGTCGTGAGCAGATAGTGGTTCTCGGTCTGGTTCTGGTGGATGCCGCTGCCCTGGATGCCGGGCTGCAGGGCCTCCAGGGCCGGCACCAGGGCGAGGGCGATCAACACCGTGGCGATGAGGGTCTCGGTGTAGGAGAAGCCGCGCTGGCGCGCTGGGTTAGAACGGTGCGCAAACATAATGGTTAGCCCTGATCATTGAACCGTCACCCGACCCGTGACGCTATGCAGCGTGACCACTCGCGAGAGGGAACCCAGGGAGAGCGTCACGTCAAACTGTTCGACGAGCACGATTTCCGGGTCGATACACCAGGGGGTGCCGTTGCTGTCGAAATAGACATTGCAGAACTACTGACATGCGCTTTCTAACTGATTGAGAAATAGGTATAATCTGGGCTGGTATCGATATATAAATACGAGACTATCAGGATATGCCTGGCACGATTGAACTCCCCCTCCTGCCCGAAGAGGCCATCACTTTGGGTCCTCGGTTGGCGGTCATCGAAACGCCCGAGGAACTCGTCTTCATGAATGCCTCCGGCCCACTGATGAATTGCTCGCGCAATGACGCGACGGCCAAGCGTTATATCGGCGCAGTATTACTGACGCAGGGTTTGGCAAAGGGTGATGATCTGGCCGCTGTGTTGGGTATTCACCGCTCGACGCTATTTCGCAATCAGAAGCTCTATCGGGAAGGGGGTCTGGAAGCCATACGGGATGGCCGAGGCCAGGGTGCACCGCGTCGTGCGCATAAACTTACCGATGAGGTCCTGCCGATAGCCCAGGCGTGTTTGGATCAAGGACGCTCGCAATCGGCGGCTGCGCGTGAGGTAGGTGTGAGTGAAACGGCGATCCGTCATGCGATCAAGACCGGTCGCCTGCGCCGCAGTCAACGGCCTCGCCAAAGCCGCGCCGCGCTCTCGCCGGGGGAGCGCGCCGAACGTGATGCCGCGCAGGCCCAAGGGGCAGGGACCGCGGTCAAACGCATCGAAGAACGCCTTCTCGCCTGCCAGGGTGAGCTGACGGAAGCGGCCCCGCACTTCGAACCGGTCGAAGGCGTGGCGAATGCCGGTGTCTTGCTGGCCTTACCGGCCGTTATCGGCGAGGGGCTGTTGCGCAGCGCCGAGCGTTTTTATGCGCCGCTGAAAGCCGGGTTCTATGGTCTACATTCAATTCTGTTGTGCCTGGTTATGATGGCCATGTTGCGCATCAAGAGTATTGAGCGCTTGAGCGCTCATCAACCCGGTGAGCTGGGCATCCTGCTGGGGCTGGATCGGGTGCCGGAAGTGAAAACGCTGCGGCGCAAACTCAACGAACTGGGCAGTCAACAACAGGCGGCGAGACTGGCCGCGGCATTGACCGAACAGTGGTCGCAGGGTGAACCCGATGAGCTGGGCGTACTGTACGTCGACGGTCACGTCAATGCCTACACCGGGCGCAAGCATGCACTGCCCAAGACGTTTGTGCAGAAACGTCGCCAGTGTTTGCCCGCCTCGACCGATGTTTGGGTGCATAATGGGGCGGCCGAGCCGTTGTTCTTCGTCACCAGCCCCATCAATGGACATCTCTTGGCGCTGCTCGAGCAGGAGGTCATTCCCCAAGCACGCCAGCAGATCGGTCCCGAAAAGACGCTGACCCTGGTCTTTGATCGTGAGGCTTGGAGCCCCAAGTCCTTTGAACAGTGGCACGCGCAAGGGATCGAAGTCATCACCTATCGCAAGGGTAAACAGACGCCCTGGGACCCCGAGGACTTTCGCCCCTTCAGCGTCGAGCGCGACGGGAAATCTGTGACCTATTGGCTGGCCGAGCGCAGCGTGCGGGTTATCCCCGCTAATCGCAAACGCCCCGCTTTTTGGATGCGCGAAATTCGCCGCTTATGTAAAAACGGCCATCAGACCGCGATTCTGACCACACGCCAGGATCTATCGGCCGAACAGATCGCCGATCATATGTTCGCGCGTTGGCGCCAAGAGAACTTCTTTAAATACATGCAGGCCGAATTCAACCTCGACCACTTGAGCACCTACGCCACGGAACCCGCCGATCCAGAGCGGCTGGTTCCCAATCCCGAACGCCGAGCGCTGGAAAAATCACGCAAGGCCAAAAAGGCGCAGCTCGGCAGAACTCACGTCCAGCATGCGAAGCAACAACGTGACGGCGCATCACCGGCCAAGCAAGCGAAGGCAATCGAGGCGATCGAACGATTGGAAAAGGAATGTGATCAACTCACCGCGCGTATCAATGACATGGAAAAGCGCGTGCCATTGAACAGTATCCAGGACGCGGACAAAATCGTACATCACGAAGGCGAGCGAAAAACCATTACCCAGCTCATCAAGATTGTCGCTTATCGCAGTGAGAGTTGTCTCGCGAGCATGGTCGAACCCTTTTTCGCGCGTCACGACGATGAAGTTCGCGCCTTTCTTAAAGCCGTGTTCCGCTTGCCCGGCGACATTATCCCGGATTACGAACGTAATGAATTGCGGGTGCGTCTCTACGGGTTGGCTAATAACCGATCGCAACAAGCTCTCATCGCGCTTTGTGAATGCCTCAATGCCCAGCAGATGAAATACCCCAATACCAACCTGCGCCTCGTTTACGAAGCGATCCAGTCGCATTGAATTTAGCGCCAAGTCCGGAGTTCTGCATTGACACTTCGTCCACCACAACGAACTCGGCCTCCAGCGGGTGGTTCTGGTCCCGCTTGAAGCCCATGATCTGGGGGTCGAACTCGAGTAGCCGGTGGATGGTCTTGGCCTCGGCCCCGGTGGATTCGGCAAGTCGCTTGGCGGCGCGGCCGGTCGGGGCACAAAGCAGGACGTTGACGCCCTTCGCCCTGACAATACGCAGGATGCTATTGACCACTGTGGTCTTGCCAACACCAGGCCCGCCGGTAATCACGGTGACCTTGCCGTTGACCGCCAAGCCCACGGCGGCCCGCTGGGATCCGGAGAGGTCCAGCCCCGTTTTGTTTTCTACCCAGGGGATGGCCTTAGCGGTGTCGATCCGTCCCCACACGGGTTCCCTTTGCCGGAGTCTGGTAATCTGCTGGGCCACCCCTTTCTCGGAACGATACAGTGGCGTCAGAAAAAGCGCACGCTTGCCGTCGATGGCCTCTTCGGTCAGGTTTTCAGCAACACACTCCGCATCGAGCGCCTGCTCGATGATCGTGGTCGGGATCTCCAGGAGCTTGGATGCGATCTCTGAGAGCTTCTCCCGAACTGCGGCGCAGTGGCCATCGCTGGCGATCTCCTGCAGCGCATGCCGCACACCGGCCTGGGCGCGGATCAGAGAGTCCTTTGGAACACCTAGATGATGAGCGAGGGCGTCCGCCGTCTTGAAACCGATGCCGTGGATGTCAAGAGCCAGGCGATAAGGGTTCTCCCGGACCCGTGCTACCGCTTGCTCGCCATAGGTCTTGTAGATGCGCACGGCCCTGGCGGTGCCGACGCCATGAGATTGAAGAAACACCATGATCTCTCGCACCACCTTCTGCTCGGCCCAGGCCCTGGTCACCCGCTCGCTGCGCGCGGGCCCGATGCCTTCGAGCGTCAATAAGCGCTCAGGCTCGTTCTCGATGACGTCGAAGACCCGTTCACCGAAGGCCTGCACCAGCTTGCGGGCGAAATGCGGCCCGATGCCCTTGACCATGCCCGGGCCCAGGTACTTCTCGATGCCTTCGAGGGTGCTCGGGGGCACAACCCGAAGCCGAAGCGTCTTGAACTGCAGGCCATGTTGACGGTCGTTGACCCCGCGACCCTCGCACTCGACGTACTCGCCAGGGGTGATGCTGGCAGCGCTGCCGATCACGGTGACGAGGTCTCGCTGCCCCTTGACCTTCACCCGCAACACACAGAAACCACTCTCCTCGCTGTGGAAGGTGATCCGCTCAACCGATCCCTGCAGTTGCTCGGTCGGTGTAGTGTTCTGGGGCGGATGTGCCGCTGTCTGGATCATTGGTAGCGTGTAATCAGTGATGGACTAGAGCGTATTTATGTGAGGACACCTTAGCGCTGACGCTGGGACTGACAGCGTCAGGGATTGCGACAGGATTCGTGCAAAATCATGCAGGATGTTAAGCTTGAATTCAAAATCCGCACTCACTAACGGAGGG
>JAAENN010000303.1 GCA_024224295.1 Shimia sp.
GCCACACTCTGCATCGCGTCCGGCATGGGCGCCGCCACCATCATCGAACGCGTGTAACCGGCTGACACTAGGATAAGAAACATGACTGATTTCACAATGAAAGTCGGCGACAACGGTGTCGCCATCATCACCTGGGACGTGGCTGGCAAATCCATGAACGTTCTGAGCCGCGAAGCCTTTGGCGATCTGGAAGCCTGCATTGACGAAGTGCTGGGCAACGACGACATCAAAGGCGCCGTGATCACGTCGGGCAAGGACACCTTTGCCGGTGGTATGGACCTGAACGTTCTGGGCTCGATCCGGGCAGATGCGGGCGAAGAGCCAGCGCAAGCGCTGTTTGACTTCACGATGATGGGCCACAAATTCCTGCGTAAGATCGAGCGCGCGGGCATGGACCCCAAGACCAACAAAGGCGGCAAGCCAATTGCCTCCGCCCTGCCCGGCACCGCGCTTGGCATTGGTCTGGAATTGCCGCTGGCAACCCACCGCATTTTTGCGGCTGACAACCCAAAAGCCAAAATCGGCCTGCCAGAAATCATGGTGGGTATTTTCCCGGGCATGGGCGGCACCACGCGCTTCATTCGCATGATGGGCGCCATGGCGGCCTCGCCGTTCCTGCTGCAAGGCAAGATGGTGGATCCTAAGAAAGCCAAAGCCGCCGGCATCATCCACGAAGTGGTGGACGATCCCGTTACGGCGGCGACAGAATGGGTGCTGAGCGCCACCGACAAAGACATCCTGAAGCCTTGGGATGCCAAAGGCTACAAAATGCCAGGTGGCGAACCCTATCATCCTGCTGGCTTCATGACCTACGCTGGCGCTTCCGCCATGGTCAACGGCAACACCTGGGGCGTGTATCCAGCGGCCAAGGCGCTGTTGTCTGCCGCCTATGAAGGTGCACAGGTTCCGTTTGACACCGCGCTGAAGATCGAAGCGCGCTGGTTTGTTAACGTGCTGATGAACCCGTCGTCTTCGGCGATGATCCAGTCCCTGTTCATCAACAAGGAAGCGCTGGAAAAAGGCGCAAACCGCCCGGACGTGCCGGATCAAACCGTAAAGAAAGTCGGCGTTCTGGGCGCAGGCATGATGGGTGCGGGCATCGCGCTGGTCTCTGCGCAGGCCGGCATGGATGTTGTGCTGATCGACACCAACCAAGAGGCGGCGGATCGCGGCAAATCCTACACCGAGACTTACCTTAATAAAGGCATCAAGCGCGGCAAAGTGACGGCGGAGAAAAAAGAGGCCATGCTCGGCCGCATCAATGCCACCACAGACCTGGGCAATCTGTCTGACGTCGACCTGATCATCGAAGCGGTGTTCGAAGATGTGGGTGTGAAAGCCAAGATGACCAAGAAGGTTGAGGCGATTATCCCGGAGGATGCAATTTTTGCTTCCAACACTTCCACCTTGCCGATCACCGGCCTGGCGGAGGCCTCTGTGCGCAAAGAGCAATTCATCGGCATCCACTTCTTCTCCCCTGTGGAGAAAATGGCGCTGGTGGAGATCATCAAAGGCAAGGAAACCGGCGATCGTGCAGTGGCAAAGGCGCTCGACTATGTGCGTCAGATCCGCAAGACGCCAATTGTTGTGAACGATGAGCGCTTCTTCTACGCCAACCGCTGTATCATCCCCTACATCAACGAAGGTGTGATGATGGCGGGTGAAGGTGTCGGACGTCCACTGCTGGACCACGCGGCACAGCTGTTGGGCTTCCCTGTGGGCCCAATTCAGCTGGTGGACGAGACCTCTTTGGACCTCGGCGCGAAGATCGCCAAAGCCACCATGGCGGCGATGGGCGACGCCTATCCTAAGTCGGTCGCGGATGACGTGACCTTCTGGATGGTTGAAGAAGGCCGCTTGGGCCGCAAGGCCAAGGCTGGCTTCTTTGACTACGACGAAAAAGGAAAGCGCGGCGATTACTGGACCGGCTTCAACGAGAAGTTCCCGCTTCTGGAAGAACAGCCAGACCTGATCGAAGTGCAGCATCGCCTGATCTTTGCGCAGGTTCTGGAAGCTGTGCGCGCACTGGAAGCGGGTGTTCTGGAAGACATTCGCGAAGGTGATGTGGGCGCGATCCTGGGTTGGGGCTTCATGCCATGGTCTGGTGGCCCGTTCAGCTGGCTCGACATCGTCGGCGCAGCTTGGGCGGCGGAGCGTTGTGACCAACTGGCGGAGAAGTTTGGCGATCGCTTTGCTTGTCCACCGCTGCTGCGTGAGATGGCGGACCGAGGTGAGACCTTCTATGGTCGCTTTGGCCCTGAAGCCAAGGCCGCTGCGTAAGCACTGATAAAAGAAACGCCTGATAGTCTTTGCTATCAGGCGTCTTTTTTGCGAGGTTTAAGCCGCAGCGAGCATAATCTCTGGTTTCGCCTGGACATTCCGTACTGCACCGCTTTCTAGCATGGTTATGGCGGCTTGCACTGGCATCATGTTGTAATTCGCTGCCCGACCAAAACGCGGCTGCACTCCTGCGTGAACGCCCCAAATACACTGTGAAAACAACAGGGCACCGCCGTTGACAAACACCATGTGATCTTCAGCAAACACTGGCAAAACAGCGCTGAGCGGTGTCGCAGGCTCTTTACGGTAGGTACCGTCGAGCACATCCAATGCGGCTCCTGGAATAACCGCGTAAGGATCGCCCCACTTGTCGCGCACCGAGGGACTCTCTACAAGAACACCTTCCCCTGGCTGCACCAACAAACCGTGGCGGTTCTCTAGAACTCCTGCAGGCACAAAAATCGGCCAAAACTGGCGCGGTGTCACATAGTCATGCCTGAAGATGGGCGTGGTCGACAGGGCTGTGACGCGCTGAAATCCGGCATCAAATGTAAGCACTTCATCGCCGACATTCAGGCTTTCCACAGTGGCCCATCCACCAGGTGTAACCACGCGCGTACCGGCCACGAACCCGCACCCCGTGGTCGTGATCACCTGTTGCAGGTTGGCTTGGCGACGCTTGGTCGCCATAGCCAACCTGGCTTTTTCACGAAGTGTTACCACCATCAATTTCACCACGGAGAGGCCAAAAAACTCGTATTGTTCTCCTATCAAGCGTAGAGAACTCACTTCTCATTATTTTGTGCCTGCCTCTACAATTCGTAAACAATTTCAGATAGATATCCGGTATTTAGCTCAACTTGTAGAAGGCTCAAACTAAATGAAATTTGAGGCATGGCCACCCTGTCGGTACTGTGTCGTCCCGAAATCACCCAACGGCACGCGAATTGTACAAATGTTTCAGAATCCACACAAAGAACGTGCGTATTATTACCGACTTCCCTTTTGAAACGACATCCGCGAGATTGCAGACACGATTTTTTGGGAGGGTTCGCCGATGGGCTGGATGTCTGACGAAACTGGGTTGGAAAAATGCACGGCAAATTATGTGCCTCTATCTCCTCTGTCCGGATTAAAGCGCGCCGCTGCGGTGTTCCCAAACCGCTTGGCTCTGGTCGACGGTGAGATCCGTCATACTTATCGGGACTATCACGCGCGCTGCAGCCAACTGGCGAGCGGCCTTGCGGGATTAGGTGTTAAGACCGGTGA
Organism: Shimia sp.; assembly: GCA_024224295.1. Classification (GTDB taxonomy): domain Bacteria; phylum Pseudomonadota; class Alphaproteobacteria; order Rhodobacterales; family Rhodobacteraceae; genus Shimia. Next base: position 3,550 of record JAAENN010000303.1, read on the forward strand.
TGTGGTTGCCTCACTCCTTCCCAACACGCCTGCAGCCTGTGAGGCGCATTTTGGTGTGCCCGCCTGCGGGGCTGTGTTGAACGCAATCAACGTCCGACTGGATGTCGCAACGGTCACTTACATCTTTGAGCATGGCGAGGCCAAAGTAGTACTGGTGGACAGCGCCTTCCTGGAACTGGCCGAGGCGGCCTGCGCCGCATTGAGCACACCCGCTCCCACACTGATCGAGGTGGCAGCCCCGGAAGCCGGTCATCCGGTCTCCAGACGCCATCAAACCTATGAAGACTTGTTGGCCCAAGGCGACCCGGCGTTTGACTGGATCATGCCTCAAGACGAGTGGGAGAGTATCGCGCTCAACTATACATCCGGCACAACAGGCAAGCCCAAAGGCGTGGTGTATCACCACCGAGGCGCCTACCTGAATGCAATGGGCCAAGTGCTGAGCTGGCGTATGACTCTGAACCCGGTTTACCTAACGATTGTGCCGCTATTTCACTGCAATGGCTGGTGCCACACATGGATGATGCCCATGGTGGGCGGCACCATTGTCTGTTGCCGCGAAATCACTGCACCTGCGATTTTCGATGCCATTGCGGACGAGGGCGTGACCCACTTCGGCGGGGCGCCTATCGTATTGAACATGCTGGTAAATGCGCCGGAAGAGCAGCGCCGATCGTTTGATCATGTGGTGGAAGTCTTCACCGCTGGCGCCCCCCCTGCACCGGCGACATTGGCAAAAATCGAACCTATGGGTTTCCACGTGACGCAGGTTTATGGCCTTACAGAAGTCTATGGCCCGGCGACAGAATGCCTATGGGATGACAGCCGATGGGACGACCTAGAGGGCCATGACCGTGCCGCGATCAAAGCTCGTCAGGGCGTGGCGATGCCGTTTATGGACGACATCACGGTGATGGACGACAAGATGCAACAGATCGCCATGGACGGCGCGGCGGATGGGGAAATCATGATCCGCGGCAATGCGGTGATGAAAGGATATCTGAAGAATCCGGAAGCGACCAACGCGGCTTTTGAGGGCGGGTATTTCCATTCCGGCGACATCGCGATCCAGCTTCTCGACTGCTATGTGCAGATCACGCACCGC
>JAAENN010000304.1 GCA_024224295.1 Shimia sp.
CAAACAAAATGACCAATGTCCTGGGAGAATATCGGAAAAGTTAGAGAATAACAAAGAGAGTATGAAGATATGGAAAAACTTTCATCCATTGGACAGCTCGAGTGGCTCCGCAACAAAATATTGTCCCGCCAAAAAGAGGGCATTACTGAAGTTCATGTGTGTATGACCGGCTGCCGCGCATATGGTGCCGCCGGCGTTCTGGAAGCCTTGAACGAGGAGGCCAAGAGTCAAGGTTTTTCTAAACAGGTGGAAATCCGTGCTACTGGCTGCCACGGCTTCTGCGCCAAAGCGCCGGTTGTTGCCATCGAGCCCATGGGGGTCCAATATCAGGAGGTGGAGCCGACGGACGCCGCGGAAATCGTTGCCCTGACATTGAAACGAAAGCAGTTGATCGACCGCCTGGCCTATCGTGCACCCAAAACCTTTCAACCGATTTTTTACCGCAACCAGATCCCCTTTTATGCCAAACAGGAACGCCGGGTCCTGGCCAATTGCGGCCGGATCGACCCCACCAATATCGAACATTACATTGCCGCCGGAGGCTATCAAGCCCTGGTCAAGGCGATGTCTAAAATGACGCCCGATCAGGTCATCGATGAGGTTCAGTCAGCCAAGCTCAGGGGCCGCGGCGGCGCCGGTTTTCCCACCGGCCTCAAGTGGAAATTCGCCAGGCA
>JAAENN010000305.1 GCA_024224295.1 Shimia sp.
AGGCGCGGGCATATGACGGCGATATTGCGCGGGTGGCACTGCCTGCGGACGCGGACCTGCGGTGGATCAAAGGCATTGTCGGCCCAGAAGACGATCTAAAGACGCCGATGAAGGGTCCGCTCGCCACCGCGCGTACCGGCGATGCGGAGCTACATCGCGCGGCGGTGAAGCTGGTGAAATCGGCGCAACTGTTGCCAGCGGCGTTGACCTTAGAATTGGTCGCGGCAGGCGACTTTGCCTTAGAGCATGGGCTGACGGTGATTCCGTCTACCTTGGCGGCCCCGCATTTGGCAGCGACCAGTCCCTTACATCCAGTAGTCCATGCGCGCCTGCCGATGGCGGCAGCTGAGGCCGGGCGGCTGCATATTTTTCGTCCTGAAGACGGTGGAGCGGAGCACTACGCGATTGAGATTGGCCGCCCAAATCGAGATGCCCCCGTGCTGGCACGGCTGCATTCGGCCTGTTTCACAGGAGATGTTCTGGGCAGTTTGAAATGTGACTGCGGTCCGCAATTGCACGCAGCCCTTGGGCATATGGGCTCCGAGGGCAACGGCGTGTTGCTGTACCTCAACCAAGAAGGCCGAGGCATTGGTTTGGCCAACAAAATGCGCGCCTATTCTCTTCAGGATCAGGGATTTGACACAGTCGAAGCCAACCATCGCCTTGGCTTTGAGGATGATGAGCGCGATTTCCGGATTGGCGCTAAGATCCTTCAAGAAATGGGGTTTTCATCTGTACGGTTGCTGACCAACAACCCGCGCAAGATTGCCATGATGGAAAATGCAGGTGTATCTGTGGCGGAACGCGTGGCGCTGAAAGTCGGTGAAAACGCGCATAATCAAGCGTATCTGGCGACCAAGGCGGAGAAATCAGGACATATGCTGTGAGCCCACATGATCTGGTTCTGACCCCGCGCGGGGTGCGCTTTATGGGGCGGTATTTCCCTTGCAGCATTGGCAAGGGGGGCATCCGGCACGACAAATGCGAAGGGGATGGCGCGACGCCAGTTGGCGTGCACCACATCACCGGATTGCTCTATCGCGCGGATCGCATGGTACAACCAACCCCTTGGGCCACAGCCATTGGTAAAGATGACTTGTGGTCAGATGCCAGTGACGACTTGGACTACAACCAGATGGTGCGTGCGCCCTATGCGCCAAGCCATGAAAAGCTGCGCAGGGCTGATCCGCTCTATGACCTGATCCTACTCACCGATTGGAATTGGCCTCAGGCGGAGGCGGGTAAGGGGTCGGCGATTTTTCTGCATCAGTGGCGACGGCCGGGGTATCCGACCGAAGGCTGCATCGCCTTTGAGCGCAAACACTTGCACTGGATTGCAGCCCAAGCAGTGCCGGGCACGCGGGTGATAGTCAGCTGAACTTAGTAGGCACGTGCACCAAAAATAGCGGACCCAACACGCACATGGGTGGCCCCCAAGGCTACAGCACGTTCGTAATCACCGCTCATGCCCATGGAGAGTCCAGACAGGCCATTGCGTCCGGCTAGTTTTGCCAGCAACGCAAAGTGCAAAGACGGCTCTTCATCCACTGGTGGAATGCACATAAGACCGACAACTGGTAGGTCCATCGCGCGGCAGTCCGCGACAAAACTGTCGACATCTGCAAGCAGCACACCGGATTTCTGCTCTTCCTCACCGGTATTCACCTGAATGAAGAGGTCAGGACAAGTTCCTTCTTCCTGCGCAAGGCGGGCAAGGGTTTTGGCAAGCTTGGGACGGTCAAGCGAGTGGATCGCATTAAACAGCCCCATCGCCTGACGGGCTTTGTTGGTTTGTAGCGGGCCAAGAAGATGCATGTCAGCATCCGGATAGGTTTCACGGAAGGTTGGCCATTTGCCAGCAGCTTCCTGCACCTGATTTTCACCAAACAGGCGGTGACCCTGTTTCAGAACCGATTCCACCACATCATCGGGTTGACGCTTGCTGACCGCGATTAACTTGGTTTCGCCAGAGGTACGTCCAGCGGCGGTTTCTGCTTTGGCGATACGGCTTTGAATTTCGGAGAGCGACATGGACAGGCCTTCTGTTGGTACTGCCCTGCAAAAATCATGGTTTTGCACAAAAAGAAAGGGGCAGGCTCATGCGAGCCCGCTCCCCAAACTTTGATGTGTTAGATCAGCTATTAGAAGCTGAACTTCACACCTACGTCTGCTGCAGTGTTGCCAGCGGAGTTGGAACCAACGCCTGCTGCCAGAGTAACGCCGCCACCCAGGGAGTGGTTTACACCAACACCGAAGGAAGTGTCGTTTGCAGTCGCGCCACCGGTGGATACTGCTGCAACCAGAGTGGTCGCTGCGGAGATCGCGTAGGAGCCGGAAGCACCGAACAGCAGGTCGTCTTGACCGTCGTTGTCTGCAACGATTGCGTTGTATGCGAAGTCACCGAAGGAACCGCCAGCACCCAGAACCCACTGGTCAGAGTCTGCTGCACCGCCAACACCGCTGATGGAGCCGTATGTAGCACCAATCTTGTGGTTGCCGAAGCTGTAGCTCGCACCAACCATGAAGTTTTCGCCTGCGTCGTCAGCAGTACCTGTCAGGTCATTTGCTTCAGTGAAGGATGCGCTGACTGCGAAGTTGCTTGCAGTGTACAGAACTTTAACTGTGTTGGCATCTTCATTGCCAGCACCGGAGAAGCCGTTCGCTACGAAGCCTTGCTTGTTGGAGTTCTGCTCGATGAAGCCAGTGAAGCCAACACCGGTGCCGCCCCAGCTGAAGTGATCGCCAGAATCCAGAACGTCAGATACGGAACCTACGTCAACACGCAGACCGCCGGTGGATACTGCGAAGCCAACTGCGCCAGGACCTTTACCGGTGGAACCGTTAGAAGTCGTGATGCCTGCGCCGTTGTCGTAGCCTTCGTTGGACTCAAGACGAATACGTGCTTCGAACTTAACGCCAGCGTCGGTTTCCGCGATGCCGGTGAAGTTGATACGAATACGCTGCTCGAGCTGAGTTTCCTGCGTACGGTTTTCCTGGTAGGTCAGACCGAAACGAGCGGAGCCGGAAACGGCCAGTTCTGCTGCTGCTACGGATGCGGTTGCAACCAGTGCAGTCGATGCGAAGAGAATCTTTTTCATGATTTTTTCCCTCGGATTTCCAATTCATGCGCCCAACCCGGAGAATCCCTGATTGGGTATGCCGTAGTCTCTCGCTCTTTTCGGGGTGTTTTGGCAAGCACGGCACGAAGGTTTAAGAGAAGATGACCA
>JAAENN010000306.1 GCA_024224295.1 Shimia sp.
CGCAGCGGAATGGTGAAGTCCTGGTGCGACGTGGCAGTGATTGACGAGGGCCTCTGGCGCGAGTTGATTCTGGTGGCAGGCCGCAAACGCAACGTCACTCTCCCGCCCGGCATTCCCGGCAGCACGCCAGAGGAAAGGCTGAACCACTACATCCATGACTTGCGTGAGGGTATTGAACTGTTGTTTCCGAGCGACTCGCTACGCTACGCATTGACGCGTGCTTCGGACACCGAAGACATCCTTCTCCAGTTCTTGAGAAACACGTCGCGGCTGGACATCAACTGGGGGGACGCCGACGATGATAGGCGGTCACAAGACGACAATGAAGATCGTCGTCGTGATCCGACAGACTGACAGGCCTGGTGGCGATACTACACGGGTTTTTCCTTGCTCAACCGTTCTCAGATTATCCACCATGCTCTGAGAGACTGATCGGAAATGAGTTGAGTGAATTCAGCAGGTTATGATTCAGTTCGGTTGTAAGTCTGAACGGAGATCACGATGGCCTGGACTGAAATCACTCGGCAACGATATGAACGCACTGCGCAGCGGTATTCAAGCGATTTGACAGATGAGGAATGGGCCGCCGTTTCCCCGCTGTTGCCGGGTCGCAACCTACTCGGGCGCCCGCGAAAGGTCGATCTGCGCAGCGTTTGGAACGCGCTCCAGTACATCGCGGCAGCGGGCTGTGCGTGGTCGCTTCTGCCGAAGGATTTTCCGCCCGTTTCGACCGTTCGGTACTATTTCTACGGCTGGCGCGACAGCGGGCTTCTGGCCGAAGTCAATCGCAAGCTGGTTGCCACGGCCCGTGAGCGGGAAGGTCGGGATCGCCGGCCCACAGCCGGAGTAATCGACAGCCAGAGCGTGAAAACCACTGAGAACACGAGCCTTTCTGGCTATGACGCCCCCTCTCAGCGAATGCATGCATTCGCCTGCCGGTCAATGGGCAAGCGGATCAAGGGGCGCAAGCGCCACATTATGACCGACACTTGCGGCCATCTGATCGCGTTGCGCGTTCATGGGGCCAACATTCAGGACCGCCCCTCTCAGCGAATGCTAGCATTCGCCTGCCGGGCAGTGGATGGCGCGCCGGTGGTGTTCGGCCAACTGGCCCGGGAAGCTCCGAAGCTGCGCCATGTCTTTGCCGACGGTGGCTATGCCGGGCCAAAGTTACGTGACGCTCTGATCGGCATTGGCAGATGGACCATCCAGATCGTCAAACGATCCGATACCGCTGCGGGTTTCGAAGTCTTACCGCGCCGGTGGGTCGTGGAACGCACTTTCGCCTGGCTCGGAAAATGCCGCCGGTTGGCTAAGGATTGGGAGAAAACCATCGAAAGCGCAGAAGCTTGGATATTCATTGCTCACATTCGAAGGATGACAAGGCTGCTCGCAAGACATTGAAAACACGCAGATCATTTTGAATCGGACTCTAAGACATTCCGCAATAGCATCAGCCTCGCAAACAACGGTCTTCTCCAAAACCGCGTTGCCGTCACTATCGATCACGCAGATCGTCACCAAGTGCAGCGACACATCCAATCTCGCATAGAAATCCCTTTCGCTCTCCCTTAACTGCAGAAACTACCGCAATCCTACTGAGAGCTCGACCCTCTTCAACGGTCAGCCGATTACCTATGCTTTGTCCGGTGAGCCGTCATTCGCTGGTTGGTTTTCACCATTTATTAGCAAACGACATGGTGTGTTTGCGGCTGTCGCTCTCCTCGGGCGAACGACGAGGTCCGGTATGTTGGCCTCACATTGGATAGCCGCAGAGGAGAACGACCATGGCATGTTATGTCGGACTGGATGTATCGGTCTAAGAGCCCGATTCAAAACGACCTGAGTGTTTTCAGGCCCTTGCGAGACGCCTTGTCATGCGCCTGATATGCGCGATGAGGACCCATGCCTCGGCGCTCTCGATGGTTTTCTCCCAATCCTTTGCCAGCCGGCGACATTTTCCGAGCCAGGCGAATGTACGTTCAACGACCCACCTGCGGGGCAAGACCTCAAAACCTTCGGCGGTATCGGAGCGTTTGACGATCTGGATGGTCCAGCGGCCGATGCCGATCAGGGCGTCTCGCAGTTTCGGCCCGGCACAGCCGCCATCCGCAAAGACATGGCGCAGCTTCGGGGCCTCGCGGCGGAGCCGGGCAAAGACCCCGGGTGCGCCATCCCGATCCTGAATATTGGCTGGATGAACACGCAGTGCAATAAGGTGGCCGCAGGTGTCAGTCATGATGTGGCGCTTGCGGCCCTTGATCCGCTTTCCTGCATCATAGCCGGAAAGCGATGTGTTTTCAGTGGTTTTCACGCTCTGGCTGTCGATCACACCCGCCGTGGGCTGCCGATTTCGGCCTTCCCGTTGGCGGGCCATGGCGACCAGAGCTCGGTTGACCTCGGTCAAGAGGCCGTTGTCGCGCCAGCGGTAGAAATAGTAGCGCACCGTAGAGACAGGCGGAAAGTCCTTCGGCAGAAGCGACCACGCACATCCCGCCGCCGCGATATACTGGATCGCGTCCCAGACCGCACGAAGATCAACCTGCCGCGGGCGACCAAGGGGGTTCGGGGGCGGCAAAAGCGGCGCAACAACCGTCCACTCCCCGTCCGTGACGTCGCTTGAATAACGGGCCGCGCTGCGTTCATATCGTTCTCGGGTGGTTTCAGTCCAAGGCATATTGATCTCCGTTCAGGCTTCCAACCGAACTGAATCATAACCTGCTGAAATCACTCAACTCATTTCCAATTGAACTCTAAGAAACTTCGATCTGTGTACTGGGCCACGACGGTGAGGTGATCGCGCGGGACGATGTGTCTTCCGATCCGGATGTGATTGCCGCGTTCATCGCAG
>JAAENN010000307.1 GCA_024224295.1 Shimia sp.
ATATGCAGGTGTTTGTTCATCGAAATGAACCAAACCGCCCTCATATCTCTTCAGTTTATTCTCTATGTCAAACAACGTCGGAGCCTAAACCCCAGAGAAAAAACCAACCGACCGCGCTACTAAACTACTAGCGCAACCCGCTGACAATCCTCAATCTTTTATGAAACCTCAGGGTTTGAAGCGCCGCTCCGTTCCCGTCCGTCCCGCCGTCTGCGCCTCAGCGCCGCCGGTGAAGGGGTGTTTAGTGATGGCTTGGATGAGTCGCAAGCGTTTTTTTGGCTCAAATTCATTCTCAAGGTAAAAAAAACTCTCGAGATGATCAAATCTACAGGTAAGTCACTGATAATAAAATATTATTTTTATCTTCGGCGATTATTCATTTGGAAGCATTGCAAGCAGTTTTCTTGCCAGGGGCATAATCGCCTCCCGTGCACTGGCAACCAATGCCTCAGCTTGATCGGACTGGACCTCGCACCCTGCCTGTAACACCTGAACAGCCAGATGTTCCGGGGCTTTTGACGTACGCGCAATACACTTGGCCAACCCACGATCTTGCAAAAGCTCATAGTCTGAAGCGAAATTGTCAGTGTTCGGCCCGCTTAAAACTGGACAACCCAGCGTGACTGCCTCCCAAGGGTTGTGCCCCTCGGTCTCCCCATAGCTGCCCCCAATTAAAGCAATTTGCGCCAAGCGGTACCAAAGCCCTAACTCCCCGATTGTGTCCGCTACAAAAACCTGCTGCGATATGCTCAAACTCTGCCCCTTGCTGCGTCTCGCAAATCGAAGACCAGCCTCTTGCAGCGCGGCACAAAGTTCGTCACCACGATCTGGCTCACGCGGGACCACAATCATCAGAGCACTTGGGTCAGCTTCCAACACCCGTACATGCGCGGCCAAGGCCACTTTTTCATCGGGCGCGTGGCTGGACGCCACCAACCAGACTCGCCGCCCGGCGATACTGGCTCTTAGGGCGGCTAGCTCTCCTTCATCCACGGACAAAGGCGTCGCTGCAGGTTTTAAAGATGCCATTTTCTGTACACTCGCAGCCCCTAAACACGACAAATACCTCACGGTGGGATCATCTTGCGCCGCCACGAATTTAAACATCTGCATCAAATTGCGATATCCCGAGCGCAGCTTTCGGCGTTTTTCAAATCCGGCCTTGGTCAGACGTGCATTGATATATGCAAGTGGAATCTCCCGCTTGAAAACATCACATATTGCACCTGGCCATAGATCCTGCTCCGACCAGATAGAGACGTCAGGTTGCCAGTGATCCAAAAATCGTGCCACAAAGTCTGGTCCGTCAAGAGGCAAAAACTGATGGATGACGCGAGGTGGCAGGTTTTGACTTAGAACTTGCCCCGAACTACGCGCGGTTGATGTCACCAAAAAATGCACATCCGGTCGCGTCTTGCCCATAGCACTGAGAAGTGGCCGCAGCGCCAGCACTTCACCCAATCCGACTGCATGACACCAGACCAAGTGCCCTTCAGGTCGCTGTTGTGTTGAATAACCAAATTTTTCTTGTGCTCGGGACGAGTGATCTTTGCCGCGCGCCACACGACGTGCCACTAAGCGATGCATCAACGGTTGCAGCCATGGACGGATCGCCAAATAAAGGCGCAATTGCCAACCCAACCCCACAAATTCGCAGCCATGGTCTTTGGCCATACTCGCCCATCCAACTGTTGTTTCATTTCTTACGGCCTTTATACATGGGTCAACCTCCAAGGCCACGTTCGCCGTTTACCAACCACCTGCATCACGGAGTCCCGACAATCTGCGTTAATAGATGATGAAGGACTTTCTGAAACAGTGCGCCAAAGCTTGTCTAAGTTTGCGATGTTAAAATCGGAACAAAAATGTCCCTGTTGAACTCACTGCGCAGCCTAACTCGATCTTTGGCAGGCAGCACCTATTTGCCCTCGCTCATTGCGCTTGTTGGCGTGGTTTCATTTGCAGCCTACGTCGAACGCAACGAGACCTTCATCGCCAAACAGGAGCAACGGACATTAACGGTGAGTGAATCCAGCCGCTTACGTGCTCAGATCGAGGGATACGTGAGTGCGGATATCCAATTGGTACGTGGCATGATCGCGGCTCTTTCGGCCAACTTGGACATGTCACAAGCAGAATATAGCCGTCTCGCGCAACAAGTGATGGGTAGCCATCAAGAATTCCTAAACATCGCCGCAGCGCCGGATCTTGTCGTTAACCGAGTGTTTCCCTACGAAAAAAACAAGGCCGCGCTCGGCCTAGACTACAATAAAAACGACGCTCAACGCGCCGCCGCTCACAGGGTCAGAGATACCGGCGAGATGGTGCTAGCCGGTCCGGTCAATCTTGTGCAGGGGGGGACGGGTTTCATAGGGCGTTTCCCTGTTTGGGACATGACCGGCGAGGAAACAAGATTCTGGGGCCTGGTTGCGGCTGTTATCGATGCCAATGCCCTTTATCAGGAAGCAGGTTTGCTCGACCCAGATCTGTCAATTGACGTTGCGCTTATCGGCAAGGATGGGACTGGCGCAGAGGGAGAACTATTTTTTGGTAATGCCGAAGTATTGGACGACAATCCGATTCTGATGCGCATTCAGTTGCCAAGTGGGGAGTGGCAGCTCGCGACGCGGCCAAAGGGCGGGTGGGCCGCCACGGCGGATGATATGTGGCCCTGGCGCATTGCCTTCTCAGTGATTGGTCTGTTGATACTGGTTGCGACAGTCGCCGCCGGACGCCTTTCGGACACACGCCGCTCAGTCATTGAGACGCTTAAACGGCGCGAGGCCGAACTTGAACGTCTTTCTCTAGTGGCCAAACACGCGTCAGACAGCATAATTTTAAGCACGCCAGACGGCAAAATACAATGGGTCAACGAAGGCTTCACCAGGATCACGGGGTACTCTGCAGACGAAGCGATAGGTGCCCATGTCGGTAAACTGCTAAACTCCAGAAACACCGATCCGAGCACAATTCAAAAGATGCTAGACCAGCGCAACCTTGGCAACAGGTTCCATTGTCAAATAATCAACCGCACCAAAGACGGGCGGGATATATGGGTCGGTACAAACATCTTCCCGATAAAAGATGAATCCGGAAACGTCACGATGAATATCGGGATAGAGCGCGATATCACACACACAAAGAATCACGAAAAAGAACTGGCAGAAGCGAAACTCGCAGCAGAAAAGGCTGACCGCGCTAAGTCCGAATTCCTAGCAAACATGAGCCACGAAATCCGCACGCCGATGAATGGCATCTTAGGTATGGCGGACATTCTCTCCGAAAGCGATCTTTGCGTAGAAGAACGCCAATGCGTCGATACCATTCGCGATAGTGGCTACGCTCTGCTAAAAATCATAAATGACATTTTGGACCTTTCCCGACTGGAAAGCGGAAAGCTCGAAGTGTCGGAAGTTGATTTCAATTTGCGCCAGTGTATCGACGGTGCTGTCGCACTACTTAAGCATAAAGCGGACCACAAAGGCATTGAGCTGTCAGTGGAGTATGCTGATGATCTTCCCATTGAGGTACGGTCTGACGATGGACGGCTACGCCAGATCATTGTGAATTTGGTTGGCAATGCGGTCAAGTTCACGTCTGAGGGCAGTGTAAGGGTGGTCGTTAAACGTGATACCACAACAGAATCCGGTATAAAGATTGACGTCTTTGACACAGGGATTGGGATCACTTCGGATCAGGCAAAACATGTCTTTGATCGATTTTCACAAGCTGATGCGGCAACCACACGTGCATTTGGTGGAACTGGGTTAGGGTTAACAATTTCGGCAATGCTGGCCAGACGTATGGGAGGAGACATAGCTCTCTGCCCGGACTATGAAGGAGGCGCATGCTTTATTACGACGATCGACACAAAGCCTTCGGAGGGCAGTCCAAAACAAATTCCGGCGAGCTCATTGTTCTCAACCGAGAACTTCGAGGGTGCGCGCATTCTGTTAGCTGAGGACAATAAAACAAACAGGCTTCTGGTTCAAAAATACCTCGCTGACTTTTCTGTTGAGCTGATCGAGGTCGAGAACGGTTTACAGGCGGTCGAGTACTGCAAGGCCTACAGCCCGGACGTCATCTTAATGGACATGTCAATGCCGGAATTAGATGGTGTAGAAGCCACTCGAATTATTCGCTCACTACCCATCCACCAGCCACCGATTGTCGCCCTTACTGCAAATGCTTTCGACAGCGATAGAGAAATGTGCATGAAGGCTGGCATGGACTATTTTTTATCCAAGCCGATCAACAAAACCCACCTACTTCAAGCTCTTTCCACGCAACTGGGGCATCGCAAGGCTTCGTAAAATCATCCAGTTGCTAATAAATTCGCCACTCCAAACATCACTTGAACAGCAACTTTCAATCTGAGGTTTGCTGTTCGTTCATTCTAACGCTAGTCTCCCTTCAGAACTTAGAATGGGGCGAGGTCTATGGACCAGATCACAACAGTGTTGTTGCTGGTCGCGGCACTTCAGATCAAACACTTGGTAGCGGATTTCTTCCTCCAAAATGCCAAGATGATCATGGGCCGCGAGAAATACTGGCACATGGGGCGCGCGCAACACGCGGGTATCCATGCGGTGTTCTCGATTCTTGTCCTTGCGCTATTTGGTGCGAGCCCGATGCTGATTTTCTGGATGGTGCTGGTAGAATTCATAGTACACTTCCATATTGACTGGGCCAAGGCGCGCTATTCTGTGAACCGCAACCTGACCCCAGATCAACCGCTTTACTGGTACGCCATGGGCACCGATCAGGCGCTGCATCAGTTGACATATCTGGTGATGATCTGGGCTTACTACGCCTGTCAGTGAACGGAGTCTTGGCTCAAACCTTGAAAACCGGGCTCAAGGTTTTGCTGATTACCACGGCAAGCTGGTCGTGGGCCCCTTTGGCCTTGGCGGAAGACGGACTAGAGGCCTACTACACGTCTACCGACTTTCCAGACCTCATCCAGCGTTTGGTCTATCAAGGTTGGGAAGTGCAGCAAGTCGACCGCCAGCTCCACTACAAGTGCCTAATCTGCGTGTCCAAGGTGGAAGCGTTCCTGGACGTAACACCCCTCCCAACCGCTGATTTGCTCGAACACGCCAATACCTACCGAGATCGGTTCAAATGATATTGTGCGGATCTGGCTATCTCCGCTTCAGGACGTTGTGTTAAAACTATGCCTTTTCGCGTTCGCGGACACGCCCACCCTGGCCTCAAATCGGAGATAATAGTCGGAACAACACGCTACGTACGCCAGACGATTTTCTCCAAAAACCTTCATGCGGGCTCTCTTCAAATCACTTCGGAAGTTTAGACGGACCGAAATTCAGAAATTCCAACGGGCATCTCCGAAACGCTTGCGTCACATATGCAGAGGTTTACGCACTCGTGGTAGACCACACAACGCCTAGCCAGCGGTAAAAATATCGACGATCGCGTGAATGTCTTGAGTGTCGCTGGTCACAAACACGCGCGATTTTGCTGCGGACATGTGTGAGATATGGACTTGAACCGAGGTGTCGACCGGCGCGGGCGACAAGAACCGGGCGTGAAGGTCATGGATATTCGCGTGGTGACTAGTTTGTACAAAAGCTGCCTCCGCCAAGGCACACAGCAACATGCCCGGAGCAATCACGTCCGCAAAACCCGCCATTTGCGCAGCGGTAGCGTCCTCGTGCAGCGGATTTGGGTCGTGCGCCAAGGTGGTGTAGCGCGAGATGTGGTTCGCGGTGAGCGGTAGTGTAGCGAACGTTTGTGCCCCCTGCTTCAACATTTTAGGCTGAAGCAGGGGCGCAGTTATGGCGCCGATTGTCTCAGAGGTCAGGAAACGGATGCGGGTTTCTATGGTGGCGTCCGCGTCCCTAACTTGAAAGCTCAGCCGGGCGGTAGAGCCGTCATTTTGACAGGATGCCGCAACTTTCGCACCCGCTGACAAGGCATGGTCAGCTATCCTTGCGATCCGTTGGGATTCCTGCACTGCGAACATGCCTGCCGGAGCGGCAAAGCTGCCCTGGACCTCCGCAAACGCGGGGTCTCCGAGCAAGACGACGGCGCGGGTTGTGAGCCTTTGACCTTTGCCGCGGAGCTGTAAAAGCTCCGCGGTCAGATCAGACAGGGCTAAGCTATCGTTTTCGGAGACACCGTTTTCCAACTGCCGAAGCTCTGCTTCTATCTCAATCTGGCGCATAAGCCTTGGCGATCAAAGTTGCATTGATGCCGCCAAACGCCAGTGAGTTAGACATGACGGCGTTCAAAAATTTGGGCTTGGCCTCATTGGCCACTGGATCTAGGCCGATCTTCGAGTCGACCTCAGTAAAGTTGATTGTTGGCGGCACAGATTGGCGTTGCAACGCGCCGATGGCAACGATCATTTCCAAAGCGCCTGCAGCGCCAAGAGCATGACCGTGAATTGGTTTAGTTGAGGAGACGTCGAGGCCGTCCAGATCGGCGCCAAACACGTCGCGCAGAGCAGTCACCTCGTTCACGTCATTGGCCACCGTGCCCGTGCCGTGGGCGTTTAAGTAGCCAATACCCGCAGGTGTCATGCCCGCAGAATTCAGTGCCACGCGCATACAAGACGCGGCGCGCTTGGGATCAGGACGCAAAAGGTCTCCTGCGTCGGAATTTGTGCCAAATCCAACCAATTCGCAGAAAATAGTCGCCCCGCGCGCCTGGGCGCTATCAAGGCTTTCCAGAACCATAATCCCCGCGCCTTCGCCAAGGATCATACCGTTGCGGTCTTTGCTGAAGGGCCGATTCCGCTCTGCAGTCATCACCCGCAGAAGCTCCCAGACCCGAAACACTCCGCTTTCCAGACAGGCTTCAGACCCACCGGCTAGGCAGCGGTCGACCTGACCGGACGCAATCATCTGATACCCCATGCCAATAGATTGGCTGCCGGAAGAACAAGCTGTGGCGAGGCACAGCGCCGGGCCGGTCGCGCCGAACTCCATGGAGACCCAGCTGGCCGCCGCGTTGTTCATGATCTTGGGCACAGACATCGGGTCTAGGCGCATGGAGCCTTCGCGGCCCAACTTCAGGTAGTTGATGTTGAGTGTTTGCCCGCCGCCAAAACCGGAGCCAATGGACACACCACAACTTTCGCCAAAATGTTCTTCGGTCAACCCAGCCTGCGCCACCGCTTCCCGCGCCGCTGTCAGGGCATACTCAGCCACAGGTTCACGCATCCGGTGTGGTTTTTCTCCCAAAACCTCAACCAGATCAGCTTCAGACAAACGCGCGGCAGTTTTCACCCTCTGGGCGTCCAGATCCTCAAAATGGATCGGCTTTACACCGGAGGTTCCGGCTTGCGTCGCATCGATCAAAACATCCGCGCCGAGACCGCAGGCGGAGACGGCGCCTAGGCCGGTGACGACGACGCGGTTCACGCCTCTGCGGCCTGATGCGCTTCGATTTTTGAGATCGCCAAATTTAGCAGATCCTGTACTGTCACAACGTCGGTCAACTCATTATCCACGGACACGTAAGCGCCGTATTTCTCCTCAATCGCCATGAGGATCATCACAAAGTCCGCGGACTGGATGTCCAACTCCTCAAGCGGTCTTTCTGGTGTGATTTCAGAGGGTTCCACCATGCCTTCCTGCGCGACCAGTTCGAGTAATTCCTTGGTCAGCGTCTTGCGATTGGTGCTCATGGGAGTCCTTCCGGTTTTCAAAATCTTTAGGCAATAGGCCCACGTAAATCGCGCAGGCCTGCTAAGTTTAGGCGGCTGAAAGGGAATTTTCCAGACGGAAGTTTACACCAAATTTCACGTCGGTATTGCGTCGGTATCCCAACGGTATCGCGACAGTGCAAAAATTGACGTTCACGTCAGCTTAAATGCCCACTACATACCCGGATCCACCGGCTCAATCACCGCGCCGCCGCCCTCTACCCAGTCTTTGAAGCCACCGAGATTGTGCACCTCACCGTAGCCCATGTCCTTGAGCAGCTTGCCTGCGAGCGCGGCGCGGCCACCGGAGGCGCAGTGCAACACAACGGGGCGGTCAAATTGCAACTCGGGGTCATGAAACGGCGTGGCCGGGTCGGCGCGGAATTCGAGCATACCACGCGGGATGTGATGGCTGCCCTCGGCGCGGCCATTGGCGGCGAGCTCGGGCGCGTCGCGCACGTCAAGCAACAGCGCCCCGGCAGCGACTTTGGCCTGCGCGTCAGAAGCGGAGATTTTGGGCACAACCGCATGGGCGGCTTGCAGAAGGTCGGCGGCGGTGGTCGGCATGGGGGAACTCCTCTTATGTGTGAGGTTAGGCACAGCGACGCGCCTTGTTAAGGGGGCATCGCGCATCCGTGAGTAGAAATCAGAAACGAAAGAAGGCTTCAGGTGATGGACGGCAGCGGGTCAAAACACGACCCATGCCCACGACCTGACGCCTTCGTTTTGAATGGCCCTCAAGGCAGGTTGCCCCACCCATCACGCGCATTCATCTCGCGCTGTCCCTTTTGCGCGGTCTCTTATCAAGACCACAGGCCAGCCCCATACGGGGCCAGTCCCAACCCGCCCCAAAGATGGGGCAAGCCCATCCGGGCCAGTGCAGCGGGATCTGCTTGGCCTATCGCCACAAACGCAGCCCCAAAGGAGCCCGCTTCTGGCAAGAGGACAATCACCTCCCCCCAAACCGATGATCAAAGCACCTTGCGAGTGACGCGCACTGGGTCGTGCGATCCGTCCGCGTGGTGTTGTCCCTTCTTCCCATCGGCCACCGCTCAGGCGTGTGCCGCCTTCCTGCCTGCAGGGCCCGCCGCCGTAGGATGAGGGCGGCCTGATCTCACAGGCATTTCGGCCAGCGGTCCGTGAATAGTTCCAGCGTGGACGACGCGTTGAGGTGGGCCTCAAACGAGGCATCAAACGCGCCTTGCGAGGTCTGTTCCGGCAAGCCGTCCCTTCCCCGCTCCGGCCACTGGCGGGCATATGCCCCTCTCCGGAAGACCTCAGCGTCCCGCGCCGGATCTTGCGATCCCTTGCGTTGGGTTGATGGTGGGTCAGGAGGGCCGAGTCGGGCAAGAAAAAAGTGACGCTTTCGCTAAGCGCTCTGGGGGTAAGTGATTGGGGAAGCTTGGGGATTTCCTGTGGATAAGCTGGGGATGGGTTGGGAAAGGTGTGGTTTGTGGGGGATTTGGGGAAGGATGGAATTTTGTGGGATTTAGTTGGATTGTACTTCCGTCGGATAGCAAGTCCGACCAACTATATGCATCTCAATAGACTTAGCGTTGCGGCGCACTATAGTAAAACAACCCTGATACATCTCGACGAGTGGACACCTGATGATCTCTGCCGAATACAGCGCGCACCCAGCTTGGTCGCTAATTAACCAAGCTAAGGACTACTTGGAAAACTTGGCCCAAAACTACCCAAATGACGCTATCTTGGAGGAGGCTGAGAGCAAAATCTCATTCGTTGAGTGGATTTTCGAACAGAGTGACCCTGCCCTAGTCACTACGGGTGAGATGAACAAAGCCCAATCAGCCTTGCAAAACATTGTAAATATTGCCCGCCAATCAGAGTCCAATGTCAACAATCTGCCGAGCATAGATACTTACTACAATCAGATCGTTTCCGTTTTTCCGTACCCAAGAATTCAAAAAATCTTCCGATCTGAACAGAACGAAATAATTAGCGAGTTCAAGGATCGCGTCCGAGCGGTGCGAGGGGAGTTGGAGAATGCACAGGCCCAAGCTGCCTCGAAAAAAGATGCCCTCGATAGCGAATTTGAGGCCCTCAAGGCAGATTTCAAAAGACTTCAAGAAAGCCTGGGTCAAAATGAAGCGCGTGTTGGTAGTCAGTTCGAGAACTGGGAAACTCGATACAATACAGAAATTAGCGAACGCTTAGGTGAAATCGAGGAACGATTTGCCAAATCTCAGAAGGACAGAGATGTCGCCTTCGGCGATCTGCGCAAACAGTTCGAGGAACAAATTTCAGACTCCAAAGGCAGCTTGCAGGCTCAAAAGGCCAGAATTGAACTGTTTTTGAGAGAAAAGGGTGAGGAAATATCGGAATGGAATGAGCTTTTCGAAGCAGAGTCCACCGAAACCCTGAACAGCATAAGAAAAATTTACGATATTGCAGGCCAGACGGCCTTGGCGGGGGATTTCGAAAACGCGGCGAAAGAGGAGACAAAACTAGCAAATGTTTTCTCAGTTTTGGCCGGCATCTTTGTTGTACTGGCGCCGTTCGCACTCATGTATCAATGGGGCCAATATGATGTGAACACACCTCAATCCATCGGGTTTGTACTAAAAATCAGCTCTGTCCTCGCATTCTTTGTTCCTGCAGCGTTTTTTGGATCAAATGCTCAACGCCACCGAAGAGTAGCAGTTGCACTTCGCTCTCTGGGCATCAGGGTTGCAACCTTCGACGCATATCTTGTTAATTTCGAAGAGGCGGAAAGAAACTCATTGAAAGAGAAAATGGCAAGCATCTTCTTTGCGAACAATATTACACCCGACCGCATCGCTAGCGCCAGCAAGCGGGACCTGGATAAGGTTATGGATATTTCGACCAAGCTCTTTGATAGAGTAGAGAAATTAGTAGACAAGTCAGCCAGTTAAGTCCGTTCATCGCGCCCGACCCCGCCCCCCGTTTTGCCGAAGGCAAACCTTCGGTTTGACGGCGGGTGCGATTTTGCAACGGCTGCGCCAGACGGGACGTGGGAGATGTGCGGACAGGGATGTACCAAGCGGACAACCGCCCTCGGGGTCGGACGCGCTCTTTCGTTTCACGTCCCAGCAACAGGACTAACCGCTCCGAACCGCGCACATCTCGATCAGGTTTCAGCCCCCAGCCAAGCCTCTCGACCAATGGCGGTAAAATGCGCCGCAATCTCATCGGCGTTCTCAAACCGCTCCAGAACACGGTTTTGACCCTGTTTTTTGAGCGGGCTTGTCAGGGTGCAGTCGGACACGTTCAGAAAAGCGGTCATTTCCGTGTGCCGAGAGGCATCGCGCAACGAAGCATACGGCAATCGCAACACCGGGTTGGGCAATTGATCCAGAAACTGGTTTAACAAAAAGTCTCCGTTTTCCAGACGGTTGCACTGTGTCACCGCCCACAGCGGCGACAGTGTCAGCTTTGGTGCGACCGGCGCGCTTGCTCTGGTCTCGGTCCAACGACCTGTTTCGTGGACCTGTTGCAGCGAGGCAAACTGCGCCAGCTTGTTGGCCCGTGTCACATGCAAAATGGGCATGTCAGGATGCGCAGGCAAAATCTCTTTGAGCACCATTGGATGGTGTTGCGTGAGAAATTTAAAGCCAAGACGCGGTCCTTTGTTGCGCCCCAATTTCGCGATCCAAGTGGCACCGCCTGACTTCACTGGAACGGAGAGGTCCGCGCCCTGCATCGCCGCAGAAACAAACGCGCCCGGATTGGCATCCCGCGCGCGCAAAAGCGAAACATCCTGTATTTTGTTCCCATCGTCGTCAATCTGCCAAGGGTCAAACAATTCCCCCCGGCAGTGCAGCGCGCTATGTGAATTCAGCAGCATTTGCACCAGCGTGGTGCCGCTTCTTTCCTGCCCGATAACGACAAATGGCGACATTATCAGTCGTCCATTTTGAGCGCTGAGATGAACGCCTCCTGCGGAATATCCACCTTACCGAACTGGCGCATCTTTTTCTTACCGGCTTTCTGCTTGTCCAGCAGTTTCCGTTTCCGCGTGGCGTCGCCGCCGTAACACTTGGCCGTCACGTCTTTGCGCAGGGCGCTCAAGGTCTCGCGCGCGATGACTTTGCCGCCGATGGCCGCTTGGATCGGGATCTTGAACATGTGGCGCGGAATCAGGGTTTTGAGCTTTTCACACATCGCCCGGCCACGTTGTTCTGCACGATCCCTGTGCACCATCATGGAGAGCGCGTCGACCGGCTCGTCGTTCACCAGCACGGACATCTTCACGAGGTTATCTTCGCGATATCCGGTCATCTGGTAGTCAAAGGAGGCATAGCCTTTGGTCACCGATTTCAGGCGGTCGTAGAAGTCAAACACCACCTCGTTGAGCGGCAGGTCATAGACCGCCATGGCGCGGGAGCCAGCATAGGTGAGATCTTCCTGAATACCGCGGCGGTCCTGGCAGAGTTTGAGCACGTCGCCGAGGTATTCGTCCGGCACAAGGATGGTGGCCTTGATGCGGGGTTCTTCGAGGTGGTCGACCTTGGACATGTCGGGCATGTCTGCGGGGTTGTGCAGCTCGATCATCTCGGCGGGCTCGTTTTCCTTGCCCTTCATGTAGACGTGATAGATCACCGACGGCGCGGTGGTGATGAGCTCGATGTTGTATTCACGCTCAATCCGGTCGCGGATAACTTCGAGGTGCAACAGGCCCAAGAAGCCGCAGCGGAAGCCAAAGCCCAGTGCGGCGGAGGTTTCCATTTCGAAAGAGAAGGATGCGTCGTTGAGCGCCAGCTTGTCGATGGCGTCGCGCAGGTCTTCAAATTCGGCGCTGTCCACAGGGAAGAGGCCACAGAACACCACCGGCTGCGCAGGCTTAAAGCCGTCCAGCGCCACTTCGGTGCCGTTGCGGTCATTGGTGATGGTGTCGCCCACACGGGTGTCGCGCACCTGTTTGATCGAGGCGGTCAGGAAGCCGATCTCGCCGGGGCCGAGGCTGTCGACCATCTGCATTTCCGGGCGGAAAACGCCAACGCGGTCCACTGAGTGCAGCGTGCCGTTGGACATGAATTTGACGCGCTGGCCCTTTTTCAGGGTGCCGTCCATGATGCGTACAAGCACGATCACGCCCAGATACGCGTCGTACCAGCTGTCCACCAGCATCGCCTTGAGCGGCGCGTCCAGGGTCCCGGTTGGTGCGGGCAGTTCTTTCACGATAGCCTCAAGCGTCTCATGAATGCCTTGGCCGGTTTTGGCAGAGACCTGGATGGCGCCAGTGGCGTCGATGCCGATGACATCTTCGATCTGTTCCGCGACGCGATCACAATCAGACGCGGGCAGGTCAATTTTGTTGAGCACGGGCACGAGGTCATGATCGGCCTCAATCGCGTGATACACATTTGCCAGCGTCTGCGCCTCTACCCCTTGCGAGCTGTCGACCACCAGAAGCGAGCCTTCCACCGCACGCATGGAACGGGAGACTTCGTAGGCAAAGTCGACGTGACCGGGGGTGTCGATGAGGTTGAGCACATAGGTCTCGCCATCATCCGCCTTGTAGTCGATGCGCACGGTGTTGGCCTTGATGGTGATGCCGCGCTCGCGCTCTATGTCCATGCTGTCGAGCAGCTGTTCTTTCATATCGCGGTCTTCCACCGTGCCCGTCTCCTGAATGAGGCGGTCAGCGAGGGTGGATTTGCCATGGTCGATATGGGCGACAATGGAGAAATTGCGGATTTTGGACAGATCTGTGCTCATGCAGCGGGATATGAGGGGGAATCTTGTATTGGTCAAGCAGCGCTGTAGGGTGCGGGACGGGTTATTTGGGTTAACGCGGGGTTTTGGGTGGTGGATGACGTGAAGTTTGAGAGTTTGGAGCAAGTCCAGGCGTGGCTAAAGACGCAAGACACGAGAGTAAGTGAAGCGATAGCCGCGCGAGCGGCAATCCGATTGTTGCCGGCGGCGATGCCAATTTCGGACGCAAGGTTTGATACCTCAGACAAAGAAAGCTTCCTTTTGGCCTTCAGTCGTGCAGCCCTCGCTTCGTCGGTCGTCAGCGCATTGGGCATTACGGAAAAAACGCGTTTACAAAAAGCCGCTGACTCTGCGAAATCCGCTGTCCGATTCTATGGCTCCGCTACAGAAACAGCAATCACCGCTGCATGCGCAAACAAATCGACCGAGCAGCAAATCTATACTCTTGTCACCTCAGTCTACAGCATGAGCAAGGATCGCACCTCTGCAGAGAAGTCCACGCAAGCCGCCGTTGCAAATGACGCTGTCAAACTACTGACAACGAAGCCGCAAGAAGTATTCACTTCTCCCCTATGGCCGAAGGACGGCGAGGTAGAGAACCTAACTGTGTCTTGCAAAATGTTTGAAACTCGCCCGGACCCTGACGGGACATGGAGTTTTTGGCGGCGGTGGTATCATGGTATGTTGGAAGGACAACCTGTGGATTGGGACCTGCAATTGCAGGTAGCTTTGATTGACGATGCTATTTGGGAAGAAGGGCCGGAAGCGATAGCTAGAGCTATTCGCGAAATTGAACGCGAATTGGCAGGGCCTGCGCCTTTGGAAGATGCTGTTCTGCGAAAACACATTGAGCACCTGCTGAAAAACTCAATCCTCTCAGAAGCAACCGCCCTGAATGGAGCAGAGACAATTGAGCGGGCGATATCGGATTACTTGCGTGAAGCTCCGGCGAATTGCTTGCCGGAGAATCTGAAGCACCTCGAAGCGCTGCCGCACCATTTCAGAGCCATTGCGCGTGTGATCGGGAGCCAAACCAGCAAAGCAGCGAAAGAGCCTAAGCTTGCCGATGAAATCTCGAAGCTGCATGCGCGCGTGGCTGAACTGGAAAAGAAACTGGCCGCTGCAAAGAGTAAGGAATTGAAAGGGGTTATCTCTCTGAAGGCTGCAGAATCTTTCGGGAAAACAATTGGTAGCCCTGTATTCTGGAGCGGATCGGCTATGAGTGTGGCTTATTTCTTTGGCGTGTCTCCAAGTGATATGACCTTTGAAAACCTGCGTGAATATGTAGGTGAACTTTGGCGTGCCAATTCCGAAGCACCAGTACCTTCGAATCCCAGTCTGCCGTCAAGTTTGGAGGTTTAGACGAAAATCGAGAGAGCAGCGCCCGACCCTAGGTGGGTGCGAAGCGCCCTCCCATGGGGAGGGTCCCTCTCGGGACCTTGCTACACAAGGCCCTGCCGGAAATGGTGCGCGGCTCGGCGGTGCCAAGCTGTATGCTTGCCTTAGAAGGCTAGCTGCAACAGAGGGTCGCACCCGATCCCGAGGGCGGCTCTCCGCTTGTCACATCCTCGTCCGCGTTTCCCCAGCGTCCCGTCAGGCGTAGCTGTCAGAAAATCGCACCCGCCCTGGGGGGGCGGGGTCGGGTGCGATCCGTCACGCTGCGCGCGACGGTTTGCAGGCAGGGGATTGCTTCACAGAGAACCTTGACTCGGTCCCCCTAGGGATCTTGCTAGGCAAAACTCTGTCGGCAATGGGATGCGATCCAGATAACAAGTGATCCGGTAGAACCTTTGACTGAGCTTTAAAGGAGAGCTGCGCCTGACCCTGGGATGGTGCTGAAAGCGCCCTTCCGTTTTGCCGAAGGCAAACCTTTGGTTTGACGGGAGGGTCGGGCGCGGCTCGGCGTTGCCGAGCTGTGTGACCTCAAAGTTATCCTAGCTACCTACCAAAGCTTCCCGTGCAAGATCATTCATAAACACGAGTAGTGCTCTCCCTCCCCCCCCCACAAACTTGTGACCACAAAACCGCTGGCCTTTCCCAAACTCCACCTCTAAAGACGCCGTCCCGCACAGGCTTTGTGCGCACCCTTGCTTGGAATTTCCGGGCATCCCCCTTGATAACGCGCTTCTCTGACCCAAGATTCTGGGCCAGGGTTGGGGCACGCGCGGGATCAACAACACGCGCCCCCTTTATTGTCAGGGAAGACATTCATGCGCCGGCGATTGACCACTTTGATGTGTGCGGATTTGGTAGGGTACTCGGCCCTGATGGGCGAGGACGAGGCGCTGGCCGTGGCCTCTGTGCAGGAGCTGCGCAAGACACATCTGGAACCGGTGGCAAAAGATCACGGCGGTGAGGTGCTCAAACGCATGGGCGATGGCTGGATTCTGGCCTTTCCCAGCGTCGAAGAGGCGCTCGATTGTGCTGAAGAGGTGCAGAGCAGCCTGGCGGAGCATGAGGTGATCAAGCTGCGCATTGGCTGTCACATCGGTGAGATTGTCGAAGATGAGGCGGATTTTTACGGCAATGGCGTGAACATTGCCCAGCGGATTGAGACCGAAGCGCCCCCTGGTGGGGCGATGTTTTCCGAAGACCTGTTTCAAGCGCTGTCCAGCGAGCGGCAGGAAGAGCTCAAAGACGTGGGTGTGTTCAATCTGAAAAACATCGCCAAGCCGATCCGCTTGTATCAGTGGCGGCCGGCAAACCTGACCACCGCGCCAGACATCGGCGCGTTGCCGTCGGTGGGTTTTGAACGGTTTGTGGCGGCACCGGAAACCGCCGACACACAAGCCATCGCCGAGGATTTGCATGATGGGCTGGTACAGCATTCCCATCGTCGCACCGGCGTAAGCACCGTGGATACGGAAAACCTTGAAATGACGCCACCGGACTTCCTGATCCGCGGACGACTGCGGGTCGCGGGCGCGCGAGCGCGGTTTACCATGTCGCTGATCCTACGGGAGGAAATGCAGACGCTGTGGACCGGCACGTATGAGGGTGATCCAAGTGATCCATTTGCTTTTGTGGACGACTTGATGCCGCGGCTGGAAGGCGATGTGCGGATCCAGACCATTCAACGCGATGGCGACCGCTTGGCACATTTGAGCCTGAACCAATTAAGCGTATCTGAGCTGCGCGCACGGGCGGCGTCGATGTTTTTCAAGCAGACCATCCCAAACTGGAAAGAGGGGCTGGCGGCGCTGGACCGGGCGGTCTTGCTGAGCCCCGGTGACGGCATGTCGCTGGCCATGCGGGCGCAGAGCCGGTTGAACCTAAGCAGCGTGCAGTTCTCGCAACTGGCGCCAGAGGTGCTGACACAACTGGGCAAAGATCTGGATGTGGCGGTGGCGGAATGCCCCACCAGTGACTTTGTGTTCTGGGCGCGCGGGGCCTATCGGCTCAAGGTGAAACGTGATCTGGCGGGGGCTGCGTCCGATATTGCGCGGTCGCGCGAGATCAATCCGAACTTCATTGGCATTGTCGATCTGATTGCCCAGAAGGCCTTTTTGGAAGGTGACTATGAAGGCGCGCTGGATGCGTTGAGTGCGTATGAAGAGATGGGCAGTGGGGATCCGTTCCGGGTGACCCGCCTGTGTTTCAATGCACGGATATTGCTTGGCGCGGGGCAGCCAGAAGCGGCGCATGTGGCCGCGCTAGAGGCGGCGGATCTACGCCCGATGGATCGTGGCATTCAGTTGCTTAAGGCCTTGACCTGTCTGAAAACTGGCGATGCAGTGGGCCTCAAGTCGGCGCGGGCAGCCGCGGCAGACCTTCCCAAGACTCCCTCTGCGGCGATCAACCGATTGGTTTTGCCGAGCGGACTTGCATGGCTCAACGATGCGCTGCATCCGGAAGCGGAGCCGGTGTGAGGCAGGGTTACCCCTGCCGCAATCGCCGGGCTGCGAGCCAACTCAGCGCTGACATAAGTGCGGCGGTGAACAGACAGAGCCAGAGGCCGCCAATCTGGTAACTTAGGCCGGAGAGCAAGGTTCCCAACAGACGCCCTGCGGCGTTGGACATGTAATAAAAGCCGACGTCCATGGTGACGCGTTCATCTGAGGTGAAGGCAAGGATCAGGTAGCTGTGCACCGCGGAGTTCACGGCGAAGACAAAACCGAAGATGAGTAAACCTAGGATCAAAATGGCTGTCAGAGCGTTGGAGGTGTCAAGCAACAACACTGCGGCGGTGAGCCCCAATGGGATCAGTGTCAGGTAGCCAACCCAGTTGATGGCTTTCTGCACCACTTCGTCGGTGGTGGCGTTGGCGGCTTTTAAGATGCGCGGGGCGTTGCCTTGCACGGCACCGTAGAGGATGATCCAGACCGCCATGAAGATGCCAATGATAAAGAAGGCTTCGCGGCGGCCCTCGGCGGTGCCATCGGACAACACAGCGTTAAAGTAGACCGGGATGCCAACGACAAACCAGACATCGCGCGCGCCAAACAAGAACATGCGCGCCAGAGACAGCCGGTTGACGTTTTTGTCTTTGGAGAAGACTTGAGAGAACTTCGCCTTTTTGGAACCTTGCGGCAGGCCGGACGGCATGAAGGTTACAACGCCTGCAAGGATCACCGCGAGGATGATCGCCATGCCCCAGACAGAGGTCTGAAAGCCCCAGATCGCGAGCAGCGCTGCGCCCAAGAAGAAGCCACAGCCTTTGACGGCATTTTTGGAGCCGGTCAGAAGGGCCACCCAGCGGAAAAGCCCGCCGCCATCTTTGGGGGCGAGCAGTTTCACAGCAGACTTGGACGACATCTTAGACAGGTCTTTGGCCACGCCAGACGCGCCTTGTACACACATCACAAAGATCACCGAGGCGGTCACACCCCAAGCGGGGTCGAGTTGCGCCAAAGCGATCAGAGCTGCGATCTGGATGGTGAGACCAGCGTAGAGCGTGGCGGTCAGGCCAAAACGTGCGGCGACCCAGCCTGCGGAGAGGTTGGTGACAATGCCCATGACCTCATAGAGCAGGAACAGATAAGCCAGTTGGATCGGGGAGAAACCCAAGCCGTTGAAATGCAGCAGCACCAACATGCGCAGCGCGCCGTCGGTGAGCATAAAAGCCCAATAGGCGGCGGTGACGGTGATGTAGGCGGCGAGGCCGTCTGGTTTCTGGGTTCGTGTGTCAGTCATCAAGATCACTTAGGGGCGCGTCTGACCTCGGGACGAAGCGAAGCGCCCTCCCATGGGGGAGGTTCAGGCGCGGCCCGTGCCTGACGGCACGAGCAAAGGGATTTAGAGGCTGGCGAGCACCATGCGGGTGACGTCAGCCAAACGGAAGGCGTAGCCCCACTCGTTGTCATACCACGCATAGATTTTCACATGTTTGCCATTGATCACACGTGTGGAGAGCGCATCGACAATGGTGGAGCGATCATCATTGGTGAAATCACAGCTGACCAGCGGGCGGGTTTCATAGCCCAGGATGCCTTCAAGTTCGCCAGCAGCGGCTTCGGCAAAAAAACCGTTGACCTCTTCTGCGGTGGTGTCACGGCCAACATCAAACACCATGTCGGTGAGCGACGCGTTGAGCAGCGGAACCCGCACGGCGTGGCCATCGATTTTTCCCGCCATGTCGGGGAAGATCTGGATGATCGCCTTGGCTGAACCAGTGGTGGTCGGGATCAGGCTGTTGAGCGCGGAGCGGGCACGGCGGGGGTCTTTGTGGGCTTTGTCCACAATCACCTGCGTGTTGGTCACATCATGGATGGTGGTGAAGCTGGCCTGTTCAATGCCAAGTTTGTCGCGGATCACTTTGACCACCGGTGCAATGCAATTGGTGGTGCAGGAGGCCGCAGTGATGACCTTGTGTGCCTCGGCATAGTACGTGTCGTCATTCACGCCGTAGACGATGTTCGCGACGTCGTCCTCTTTCACAGGTGCGGAGACCACGACCTTTTTGACACCCGCGTCAAAGTAGGGTTGTAGCTTCTGATTGGATTTGAACACGCCGGTGCAGTCCACCACCAGATCAACGCCAAGCTCTTTGAGTGGCAGGTCTTCGATGTTCCAGGCCGCAGTTTTGCGCATTTGGTGACCGTCGATGGTGATGCTGTCGTCATCAAAGGCAAAATCTGCGCGCCAGCGGCCGTGCACGGTATCGAACTCCAGCAAATGTGCGTGTAACTCTGCATCCCCGACAGGATCATTCAGCAGGACAATTTCTGCGTCCAATCCAAGGTCAAAGAAGCTGCGGATCACCAGTTTGCCCATGCGACCGAGGCCATTGATTGCGATTTTGGTCATTGAAATGAACCCTTCAGGATTGAGTGGGGAACCAACCACGGGTGCGGTTGGCGAAAGCGACTAGAGACAGCATCACCGGCACTTCGACCAGCACGCCAACAACGGTGGCCAAGGCCGCACCAGACCCAAGACCAAAGAGCGAGATGGCAACGGCCACCGCGAGCTCAAAGAAGTTGGATGTGCCAATCAAGGCACAGGGGGCGGCTACTTCAAACGGAACTTTCCAAAGCCGCGCGGCACCGTAAGCGATGAAGAAAATACCGTAGGTTTGGATCAACAGCGGGATTGCGATCAGCAAGATATTGAGTGGCTGGCTCAAGATTACCTGTGCCTGAAATCCAAAAAGCAACACCACAGTGAGCAGAAGACCGCCAACTGAGGTTGGACGCAACTTGTCCCGGAAAGCATCGACGGCAATCTCACCACCCTGCCCCATCAGACGGTTGCGGGTGATAACGCCGGCAACCAATGGCAGCAGAATGTAGAGTAGCACCGACAGGAGCAAAGTGCTCCACGGCACAGTGATGTCGGTCACGCCTAGCAAGAAGGCCACAATAGGCGCAAAAGCGAAGACCATGATCACGTCATTCACACTTACCTGCACCAAAGTGTAGTTGGCATCGCCACGCACCAGATTGGACCAGACAAAAACCATGGCAGTACAGGGCGCGGCGCCCAGCAGGATCACCCCGGCGAGGTATTCGCTTGCGGTTTGCGGATCAATCCAGGGCGCAAAGATACCCTCAAAAAACAACACACCCAGCGCAGCCATAGTGAAGGGTTTGATCAACCAGTTCACCACCACAGTGATGACCAATCCCTTGGGCTTTCGCCCCACGTCAGACAGTGCGCCAAAGTCGATCCCTACCATCATCGGGTAGACCATCGCCCAGATCAGCACCGCGACTGGCAGGTTTACCGAGGCGACCTCCAGACTGGCGAGCCAACCAAACAGGCCCGGAAACAGGCTGCCCAGCGCCAGCCCTGCGGCAATGGCCAAGGCCACCCAGAGCGACAGTAGCCGTTCAAACGTCCCCAAACCCGCGTCAAGTTCTGCGCTGTGATCAGTCATTTTGCGGCCCCGATAATCTGCGGATGGCGGTGAGTATGTCCTCGGGCTCCTCGCTTGCGCCGATTACATCCAGGTTCTTTTGCAAGGCGATCTTGTCCAGACCCGCAACCGGGAGGTTCACAAAGGCGGAGATCCGGTTGCACAGCATGCGGTAGGTTTCCGAGAAGGCCACGCGTTTTTCGGCCTCCGTGCCGTCCACCTGCGTCGGGTCCGGCAAACCCCAGTGCGCCGTCATAGGCTGGCCCGGCCACACAGGACAGGCTTCAGCGGCGGCTTGATCACACACGGTGAAAACAAAATCCATTTGTGGCGCGCCCGGGCTGGCAAACTCTTCCCAGCTCTTGGAGCGGGCAAAGCTTGTGTCGTGGTTGAGACCTTGCAGCAGGTCCAACGTGTAGGGGTGCGGCGTGCCTTTGGGAGAAGAACCGGCTGAATAGCCCTTGAGGCGACCCATGGACTCGCGCTGAAGAACGGCTTCGGCAATCAGGGACCGGGCCGAATTTCCAGTGCAAAGAAAGAGCACGTTGTAGGTTTTTTCTGTCATTCTGTGCGTTCCTTCAGCAACCACAAGTCAGGTCTTCAATAAGTGGCTGACACAGCTCTGGCCGCCCGCCGCAGCAGTCCTGCAGAAGAAAGCCCAACATACCGCGCATGCCGTCCGTGTCCGCAAAGTAGCGGATCACACGGCCTTCGCGCTGATTGCGCACAAGACCCGCTTGCAGCAGCACCGCTAGATTGGCCGAGAGCGTGTTTTGGCGCACGTCCAAGGCCTCGGCGATGTCCCCGGCGCTCATACCTGCGTCACCTGCCGTCACCAAAAGACGGAAAGCTTCCAGACGAGTTTTCTGGGATAGGGCCGAAAAGGCCGTCAGGGCTGATATCATATCCATAATTCATGACATATGGAAATAAAGAATGAGTCGCAAGTATTTCATGCCGGTTTTCTGACGTGATGCGATGAACTTTTTGTGACGCTGGTGTGGTCGATCACTCAAATACGTCGACGGGGCGGTCTTCGAGCATGGTTTCCATAGAGAAGAAGCCTGTGACCGTGTCGAGTTCGTAACCTGTGGTCAGGCGGCGGTAGACCGCATCGTAGCCAGACATGCCCGAGGTGATGATTTTCAACATATAGTCCCAGTCACCGCCAATCCGGTGCATCTCGGCCACTTGGGGGATGCGCGCCACATGGGTTTTGAAGCCCTCAGCCCATTCCATCGAATGGTTGCGGGTGCGCACCATGACAAAGACGGTGAGGTCCAGGCCGAGCGTCGTGGGATCGATGCGCATACGTGAGCCCAGCAGCACGCCGTCCTCTTCCAGCTTCTTGAGCCGGCGCCAAAGCGCGTTTTGCGACAGGCCCACCCGATCCGCAACCTCACGCTGCGACAGCGAGGCGTCTCTTTGCAATACATCGAGGATGTTGCGATCAATTTTGTCTATTTTCTTGCTCATGACGATCATTTGATCACAAAAACCGCAATTTGGCGATGAGAAAGGGAGAAAATATCTATTTCGATAGGGCTAACATCCCCTCAACACGCGCATGAGGACCAAAATGACCAAGCTGATCGCCCCTTTTGAAACATTTGCCAACACGTTGAAGACTGCGAAGGATCCGCAAGAGTTCCTGCGCACCGGATTGCTTGGCGGCGAGGCGCTGATCGATACCCCAACCGGCCCAAAGAAGCTGGTCTACGCGGATTACGTGGCCTCCGGGCGGGCATTGCGTCAGGTTGAGATGTTCGTGATGGAAGAGGTACTGCCGTTCTATGCCAACACCCACACCGACGCATCGTTCTGCGGCGCGCGCATGGGCGCGCTGCGCGAAGGGGCGCGGGAAGTTGTGCGAGAGCACTGTGGCGCGCGCACGGATGAGCATGCGGTGATTTTCTCCGGTTCCGGTGCAACAACCGGCTTGAACCAGTTGATGCATCTGATGGGCGTCGGCGTTGGCGACACCGTTCTGGTGGGACCCTATGAGCACCACTCCAACCTGCTGCCGTGGCGCGAAAGCGGCGCAACTGTGATCGAAATTCCGGAAGGCAATACGCCGGGACCGGATCTTGGTGCCTTAACCAAAACACTCGCTGAACAAGGCCTCAAGGGACGGGTGATCGTGGCCATGAGTGCAGCCGCCAATGTGACAGGCGTCTGTACAGATGTGGTTGAGGTCACCCGTCTTGTCAAAACTTATGGCGGCATCATGGTCTGGGACTATGCCGGGGGCGGACCCTACCTGCCGATGCAGATGACGCCAGCGAAAGGTGTAGAAATCGACGCCTTGGTATTCTCGCCGCACAAGTGCATTGGCGGTCCTGGCGCGAGCGGTGTTTTGGTGATGCGCCAAGAGCTGGCCTGCGCCCGTGTGCCTTATCGCCCGGGTGGCGGAACCGTGGCTTTTGTGAACGCGCATCAGCATGACTATGTCGCCAAACTGGAACAGCGCGAAGAAGGTGGCACACCAAATGTGGTGGGCGATATCCGTGTGGCGTTGGCGCTGAAGGTGAAAGAGGTGATTGGCCAAGAGGCTATGACGGCGCGCAATGACGTGCTGACCGCGCGGGCTTTTGCCGCCTGGGGGAATGAACCCCGGCTGCGGATTTTGGCATCGGAGCGCAAAGAGCGCCTGCCGATCCTGTCGTTTGTGCCGCTGAACGCCTATGGCGAGCGCATTGACCACAACGCTTTCACCCGCGCGTTGTCAGAGCAATATGGCATTCAAGCACGCGGCGGCTGTTCCTGTGCCGGCCCTTATGTGCATGAACTTCTGAAGATTGGCGACGATCAGTCGTCCGTCATTCGAAACGACATCCTGCAGGGGCCAGGCACATCCAAGCCAGGCTTCGTGCGCCTAAACTTGAGCGTTTTGATGACGGATGAAACCGTCAACTTTGTCCTGGCATCTGTGGCCGAACTGGCCCGCAGCTGGGACCTTGACACCCAAACAGCTTTGGCAAGCTAAAGCGTTGTTGCGCGGTATTTGAACGCACCAGAGCCACGGGCGATGACCTCACCGGTTTCGTCCGTGATGGTGCCTTCAGCAAAGAAGGTTTTCGCGCCGCCACCAGTGCGCCAGCCTTCCGCGATCAGACCTTGCCCTTTGGGGCGGCTCAAAAAATTGGTGGTCAGGGAGAGCGTAAGCGCCAGCTTCTTGTACTCCGGTGTGCCGGTGTAACAACCCGCAAACCCCATGACCGTATCCAGAAGCGTGGCATAGATGCCGCCGTGGGGAATGCCCGCGCGGTTCATCAAATGTGGCGCAATTGGCAGCGCGAGGCGGGCGTAGTCTGTGTCCCAATGAGTGAGCTCAAACCCGAGGTGTTTTTGCAGCTCGTAAGGGGCTTCGTCGAGAGTGGGGTCGAGAGGGGCATGGGTCATGGTAATGCTCTTTCAAACAATGTTCCGCCCGGCATCGCCGGGCTGCGCCTGCCTACCCCTCGGCAGGCGCATTCGCGCCCACCCAAGCAGGCTGCGCCCTGTGTAGCCGCAATCATACCGCGGTCAAACCGCCGTCGATGGCAATCGCCTGGCCGGTCATAAAACTATTCTCTGGCGCATTGATCCACACCATCGCCTGCACCACCTCTTCTGGTTTGGACACGCGACGCATGGGCACGCGGCTGGCGATATGGGTCATGGCATCGTCGCGGGACAAACCCCCACGTTCCCCAACCTGATCCGCCATCTCGTCCACCATGGGTGTGGCTGAGAAGGATGGGCAGATTGCATTCACCCGAATGCCGCGTGTGGCGTTTTCGTCCGCCGCCGCCTTGGTTAGGCCCACAACAGCGTGTTTGGCGGCAGAATAGAGCGACAGATGACCGGATCCAACCAGACCGGCCGCGGAGGCCACATTGAGGATCGCCCCCGCACCGGCCTTTTGCATCAACGGGATCTGATACTTCATACAAAGGAACACGCCTTTGGCGTTCACGTTCATCATCAGGTCAAAGTCCTCGGTTGTAAGGAACTGCAGAGGCCGCACGTCGTGACCGATGCCCGCGTTGTTGATGCCAATATCGAGCGCGCCGAAGGTCTCGGCGATGTTTGCGATATGGGCCGCAACCTGAGTTTCGTCGGCAACATCGACCACGTCGACAACAACCTCGACGCCTTTGGCACGTAGGGCTTCCGCAACGGAGGCGAGCTGGTCTGCGTTGATGTCCGATAGCCCAAGTTTGGCACCTTGGTCGGCGAACTTTTCAGCCGCCAACTCGCCAAACCCGCTGGCGGCGCCGGTTATCATCACCACTTTGTCCTGAAACATCTTATCCACGGGTGCTGGCCTCCAGTCCGGCGATTGCAAACATCGGCACAAAGGTGCCAAGCTTGGCGGCGCGTTCTGGGTCCGACGCATTGCCATCCAGCGCGCGCTTTTTCACACCTTGAATGATCGCGCCCATACGAAAGAAGCAGAAGGCGAGGTAGAAACCAAATTTTTCGATGCCGGGCAGTCCCATGCGTTTGCAGTAGGCGGCGATGAATGCCTCGTCTGTTAGCAGGCCCAGTGCGGCGCGATCGACACCAGCGAGCCCCCTGCCCTCGTTGCCGGGCGGCATTTGCCATTGCATAATGACCGCTGCCAAGTCGGCATAGGGATGGCCAATGGTGGAGAGTTCCCAATCAAGCACAGCGACCACTTCGGGGCGGTCTTTGGCAAAGAGCATGTTGTCGATGCGATAGTCACCATGCACCAAGGTGCGCTTGCCGTCATCGTCCGGGATGTTGGCGGCAAGCCAGTCGATCAATTGGTCCATCTGCGGGATCCTGTCAGTTTCGCTGGCGCGGTATTGCTTGGTCCAGCGGCCAACCTGACGCTCGAAATAATTGCCTTCAGGGCCGTAATCCGACAGGCCGACGGCATTGATGTCGACAGAGTGAATGGCCGCAAGCACGCGGCCCATCTCGTCGATGACCTGGGCGCGTTGATTGTTGGTGAGTTCTGGCAGGCGCGGGTCATCAAAATTGCGCCCTTCGATGAAATCCATGACGTAGAAGGCGGAGCCAATCACATCATCGTCCTCACAAAGCAGATGCATGTGGGCAACGGGGACCTCGGAGCCGGCGAGCGCCTTTTGTACGCGGAATTCGCGGTCCACGGCATGGGCGGATTTGAGCAGCACCCCGGGCGGTTTGCGGCGCAGGACATATTGGCCAGACGGGCTATCAAGCCGGAACGTGGGATTGGACTGGCCGACATCGAATTTGGTGGCCGTGATGGGGCCTTCAAAACCGTCTAGATTCTCTGTGAGCCAGCGCGCAACGGCGTCTGTATCCAAGGTGGTTGCATCCATCTGTTTCTCCTCCCCAGATCCACGTTAGCTGTAGGTCAGCATCTCGTCTTGATTGCTGCCGTCAATGTGTGGGGTTTCGTTAAACCCGTTGAGCCATGTGTGGCCCTTGGCCATAACCAGCCGGGCCACGGCGCAGTTTTTGACCTGCAACTGCAACAGGATCATCTGTTCGGCGGGCGCGTCCAGCACATCTGCAATGGTGCGCCCGATGGCACCGCCGGAGCTGACCGCGAGGGGCGTTTTTGCGTCGGACGCTGCCACAATGGCGCGGGCTTCGCGCACGCGATCTGTGAAGGTGGCGAAGCTTTCGGGTGGATTGTCGATCTCACCACGCTGCCATTCGATCACCGTGTCGCGCAGGATGCGGAAGTGGGTTTTTCGGTCATCATGCAGGCCTGTCGGCTTGTCGTCGCGGTTGGCGTAGCGGGCTTCGAGCAGCCCGCCAAAGTCAAATTCGTTCCACCCCGGTACGACAATTGGTTCAAGCCCGGTGCCCAGCGCGCTTTCGATGCCGTCCCACGTCTGGCGATGACGTTTTTGGGCACCGATGAAGACTGCATCCGGCATCACGCCTTGGCGTTTCAATGCCGCCCCCAGCGCTTGGCTCTGTCGGTGGCCGAGGTCTGACAGGTTGTCATAGTCTGCCGCGCCAAAACTGGCTTGGGCATGGCGGATGAGATGGAACATCTGGCTCATGGCATGCGGGCCTGCAATCGCTCCCAAGCGGCGATGTATTCGCGCTCCAGCCGGTCCACGAGGTCTGCGGTTTTGGTGACTTCTTTGACAGATCCGATACCCTGGCCCGAGCCCCAGATGGTTTTCCATGCTTTGGGTTTTTCGCGGTCGCCGCCGAAATCCATGGTTTTCACGTCACCGTCCGGCAAATTATCCGGGTCCATGCCAGCGTTGGTCACGGAGCCTTTGAGGTAGTTGCCAGACACGCCGGTAAACAAGGATGAATAGACGATGTCTTCGGCGCCGCTGTCGACAATCATATCTTTATAGCCTTGTTGGGCGTTGGCTTCCTCTGTCGCAATGAACGGCGAGCCGATGTAGCCGAGATCGGCCCCCATAGCTTGCGCCGCCAAGAGTGACGCGCCGGTGCCAATCGAGCCAGAAAGCAGCAAAGGTCCGTCAAACCACTCGCGGATTTCGCTGATCAAAGCGAGCGGGCTTTGCGGGCCTGCGTGGCCACCGGCCCCCGCCGCGACAGCAATCAGGCCGTCCGCGCCTTTCTCGATCGCCTTCTTGGCAAACTTGTTGTTGATGATGTCATGCAGTGCGATGCCGCCGCAATCATGCGCGGCGTCATTTACTTCGACCCGCGCGCCCAGCGAGGTAATCCAGATGGGCACCTTGTGTTTGTGACACAGTTCAATGTCGCGCTGCAGCCGTGTGTTGGAGCGGTGCACGATCTGATTGACCGCAAACGGCGCGGCCGGGCGATCAGGGTTTTTCTGGTTGTGGCGGTCCAGCTCTTCGCTGATTTGTGTGAGCCAGGTGTCCAGAAGTGGGTGTTCGCCCTCGCCTTCGCGTGCATTTAGCGCGGGGAAACTGCCTATGATGCCTGCCTTACACTGGGCAATAACCAGCGCGGGTACGGAAATGATAAACAAAGGCGAGGCAACTGCGGGGATGCGCAGACCTTGCAAAGCCTTTGGAAGGTGGCTGTCACCAGACATGAGAAACTCCTGTTGTTGGTGTCAGGATAAGGCCGCGTGCGAGGCGCTCAAGCAAGAGGTTGGCAAAGTAACATGACGTCACTTTGGGTGTGCCTTGGCGGGTGGTTGGTGAGTGGCAAAGAGATTGGATGCCTCCGGCGGGGATATTTTTAGACTGCGAATGGGCTTAGCGCCTGAGGAATGCGCGGATGTGTCGGGCGATTTCGGCCGGTTTTTGGTGCAGCAGCCAGTGGTCGGCATCCGGGACGGTTTGAATGGTGAGATTAGCACAGTGGTCTTCAAGCCCTGTGTAGCATTCCGGCAGAAGCGCGGTGTCATTTTCGCCCCAGAGCAGCAGGTGCGGCATGGGGACGTGCAAATGCTCCGGCGGGAGTGACAGCAGGTCTTCGTCCGGCAAAGGCACACCGGGGGCGGCCACCTTGAGGAAAGACGCGCGGTACCAATTCACCATGCCGCGGATTTGTGCGGCGTCGCCCCAGGCCGTTTGATAAGCGGTGAGCTTCTGCGGTGTCATCCAAGACATGTCCATATGCTTGGAAAAAATGCCCATCATACGCGCGTGGTTGTTGGCCGCGAGTTTTTCTTCCGAGCCATCTGCACGCAACCAGTTGATGTATTGGCTGGCCTCCGATTGCGCGCCACCTGCCGCCAGCGCGCGCTGAAAGGGGATTGGATGTACGCCATTGGCAATGATTAGGTTTTGCAGGCGGTCCGGTTGGCGAAAGGCCAGACCGTAGGCCACGGCTGCGCCCCAATCATGGCCCAAGACAGCTACCACAGGTGCATTTGGGTTGTAGTGATCGAGGATAGCGCCGGCATCGCCGACCAGCTTGGAGGCGGCGTAGTGGTCGACCTCGGCTGGCCGCCAGCTTTGACCATAGCCGCGCTGATCCGGGGCGATGCAAAAGTAATCATCTTCCAGCTGCACCATGAGTTTGGCAAAGGCACCGGAGTATTCCGGGAAACCGTGCAGCATCAGGATCGGGGGCTTGGAGGGATCGCCGGCCACACACACGTGAAAGTCATGGCCGGCAATGTTTAAGGTGTCGCTGCGCAAGGCTCAGGCCATGTCCGGCAGTTTGTGGTCGGCAAACTGTTTGCGCAGGGTGAGTTTGGAGACTTTACCGGTGGCGGTGAGGGGCAGTTCGTCCACAAAGACCACATCGTCCGGCAGCTGCCATTTGGCGAAATGCTCCAGCAGCAGGTCCATCAACGCGCTGGCCTCTGGCTTGCCCTCGGGAGACGGCACCACCACCAGCAGCGGGCGCTCGTCCCATTTTGGATGTGCCACAGCGATCACCGCGCAATTGGCCACTTTCGGGTGCGCCATGACGGTGTTTTCCAGATCAAGTGAGCTGATCCATTCGCCGCCGGATTTGATCAGGTCTTTGGCGCGGTCTGTGATTGTGAGGAAGCCGTTGGCATCAATAGTTGCGACATCGCCGGTGCCAAACCAGCCTTCGGCGTCAAAGGCGGTTGCATTGGCGTCTTCATTTTCAAAGTAGCCAGCGGTGATGGCATTGCCACGCACATAGAGCTCGCCAGCAGCCTCTCCGTCATGCGGCAGGCGGTTGCCATCCTCATCCACAATTTTGAGATCGACCCCAAAGACACGGCGGCCTTGTTTGGACTTAATCGCAATACGTTCGGCCATTGGCTTGTCGTCCAGATGATCCGGCAGATTGCCTTGTGTGCCAATGGGGGACATTTCGGTCATGCCCCAGGCGTGGCAGACGTTTACACCGCCCTCTTCAAAGTATTGGATCATCGACGCTGGCGCGGCGGAGCCACCAACCACCATGTCCCCCAATCCCTCCGGCATACGCCCCTGATTGGCAATCTCGCCTTGCAGGCCGAGCCAAACGGTTGGCACCCCCCAGGCGGAAAAGACTTTCTCGGCATCCATCAGCTTAAACAAGCTGGCCCCATCCAAAGCGTCGCCGGGGAAGATCAGGGATGCGCCGGTGAGCGGTGCAGCATAGGGCAGCCCCCAAGCGTTTACATGGAAAAGCGGAACAACTGGCAGAATACGCTTGCCCGGTTGCAGCGCGGCGGGCAGCGAGAGACCTACCATCATCGCATGAAGCACGGTGGAGCGGTGTGTGTAGAGCGTGCCTTTGGGATTGCCAGTGGTGCCAGAGGTGTAGCACAGGCCCGCGGCGGTATCCTCGGGCAGGTCGGGCCAGTCGAAATGCTCTGATTGCCCCTCAAGCAGCTCTTCGTAGCAGAAGTAGTCACCATCAGGCATATGCGCGCGGTCGGTCATGACCACCACCTTGAGACCAGCAGGCCATTGGCCGCGCAAGGCCTCGACAATGGGCACAAAGGTCAGGTCTACAAACAGCATCGTGTCGTTGGCATGGCTGACAATATAGGTCATCTGTTCGGCCGACAGACGCGGGTTGATGGTGTGGCACACGCCCCCAGCGCCGGAGATGGCGTAGTAAAGTTCGAGGTGGCGGTACCCATTCCACGCCAGCGTGGCGATCCGGTCGCCGAGCTTCAGCCCATGCGCCGTAAGCCCATGCGCGAGCTGCGCCACGCGTTTGGCGGTCTGCGCATAGGTTTGACGATGGATGTCACCTTCAGTGCGGACCGAAACCACCTCCCCTTCTGAATGAATTTCTGCCGCGTAGCTTAGAATGTCCGCAATCTTCAGCGGACGCATCATCATGGACCCTTGCATATGGCCCTCCCCTGCCATTGAGTGTCTGTTCGCCAGAGTACGTTACGCGCAAGTTCTCGAATTTCAAAAGCCTGCATTTGAGCTGCCGTTACGTCGCGCGGACTTACACTTTGGTCGCAGAGCCTGTTGGCTCTGTGCAATGGCGCACACTCTTGATGCGGGGCTGCCGATGGTCACGGCGCGCCTGTCGCCCTATCTTGGTCAGCGAAAGGAGACATGCCATGTCAATCAGACCAGTTTTGGAGACACGCAAGGCCATTGCCGCAATGGAAGGCGCTGGCGTGCATTTGCATCGGGTGTTTGGGTTTCAGGACCCTAAGGAGCTTGATCCGTTTTTGATGATGGATCATTTCCGCAATGATGATCCCCGCATGTATGAGAAAGGCTTCCCCTGGCATCCACATCGCGGGATCGAGACCATCACCTATGTCATTGACGGCGCGGTGGAGCATCAGGACAGCCTTGGCAACACCGGCAATCTGAAATCCGGCGACGTGCAGTGGATGACCGCCGGCAGTGGGATATTGCATCAGGAGATGCCCACAGCGGACGCCAATGGGGTGAACCATGGGTTTCAACTTTGGGCCAACCTGCCGCGCGACCTGAAGATGACCGATCCGCGTTATCAAGATGTGGAAGGCAAAGAAGTCCCGGAGATCATCGATGACGACGGCACCAAGGTGCGCATTGTCATCGGCAGTTTCTGGGGCAAAACCGGGCCTGTGGATGGCATTTCTGCGGACCCGATGTTTCTGGATGTGACCGTGCCTGCAGGGGTGAAGAAAACCTTCCCGATCGACACGCGGCGGCGCGCCTTTGCCTATGTGTTTGAAGGAGATGCGGCCTTTGCGGATGCGAGCCAACCGACCGGCATCTTGCTTGAGAAAGAGGTGGCCGGTGAGGAGCTGAACATCCGCGACATGAGCGGAGATCGAACGCTTGTTCGCTTTGGAAATGGCGATGAGGTCACGGTTCAGGCCGGAGAAGAAGGCGTGCGCTTTCTGTTAATCTCCGGGCAACCCATTCAGGAGCCGGTAGCCTGGCATGGGCCAATTGTGATGAACACGCAGGCAGAGCTGCAACAGGCCTTCGCCGAGCTGCGCAACGGCACGTTTATCAAACCAGCACACTGAATACGCTGGCGGCTGGAGGGCGACCTCTGGCCGCTGGACGTTTTTCTCCACCTAAGTTTCATCTCACCAAGGCCACTTTGCGCAATAAGGTTGTGCATCTTGATGGCGATCAAAGGGAAAGCAAGGAGACGTCATTTCGGCTGCTGACCGGCTGGCAGCTGTTATGCTTCAACCTACTGACCGCGCCCCTGGCC
The DNA here is from genome assembly GCA_024224295.1 of Shimia sp. Taxonomy (GTDB): domain Bacteria; phylum Pseudomonadota; class Alphaproteobacteria; order Rhodobacterales; family Rhodobacteraceae; genus Shimia. Next base: position 31,683 of record JAAENN010000307.1, read on the forward strand.
ATGATCAACTTCGCCGTTGTCAGCTTTATGAAGAAGTTCTACGCCGTTGGCCTGGGACTAGGGTTATCGGCAGTGGGCGCTGTATTCATGTTTGGCCAGGCCTTTGACATTGCCACAAACCCGATTGTCTGTCGGCGTAATGCGCGACCGCACGTGCAGCGGTTGGGGGCCGGCTCTGGGTTGCGTTGTGTTTGACCGGGAAACGGGCACCACACCGGAAAACATGGGTTATATGTTGCTGTTCATTGCAGCAGTATCCTGCACATTACGCCTCTTTGTGGACGGGCTGTTGTGGCGAGACCAGTTGTCGGCACACGCAGGCTCGCAGCCCTATGCGCCGACAGCCTTGCGCACCATATCCCAGTATATTTGCTCCACTTCCGTCAACGAAAGACGTCCGCCTTCCCGAAACCAAGTGTTCACACCTGTCAGCATAGCAATCACCGCCATAGCCGCGATCTTTGGATCGTTGACCTCAAAGTCGCGGCTGTTCACACCGGCTCGTAATATCGTTTCCAACCCATCCTCATAAGACCGACGCAGCTCTTCAATTTTGGCGAAGTTTTCCGGCGTCAGGTTGCGCAGTTCCATGTAGGCGATAAAGACCTCATCCGGCCGTTCGGAGTGAAACCGCAAGTGCAGGCGGGTAAAGTGTTCCAGCGCTTCGGTGGGCGTCGCACCACGGGGCGAGTGCTCACGTGCGGCCAGAAGCTCGGTCATATGGGTCTGCATCAAGTCAAACAACAAACTCTGCTTGTCCGGAGTATAATTGTAGAGAGCTCCGGCCTGCACGCCCACTTCGCGTGCAATCTGGCGCATAGAGACCGCCGCGTAGCCATGTTGAGCAAACAGTTGGAGCGCCGCCGCGCGCACACGCGGACCGGTGATGCCGGAATGAGAGCCTTGAGTTCGTGCCATTACCAACAGTTATCTGAACATGCGTTCGTTTAAAACCCACACTTGCCGCAACCCAATACGCAATCCAGCCTTGTGTGGCGCGGCGGCCATAGGCATAAAGCAGTGATTAATATGGAACGGTAGATGCAGTTTTTTCGCGCCAGTGTTTTAGGTTTACTCCCTCTATTGGGGATAACTGGCTGTGGCGATGTTCCCGGACTGGGCGTTACCAATGACGCCGCTTTGGACGCCGCACCCTACCCCGACATTTTACCACAAAATGCCCTGCCTCAGCCACAAGCCGGACGGTTAACAGCCAACAGCGAAGACGAAATTGACGCGCGGGGTGCCCGCCTGAAAGATCGGGCCAGGGCGCTTTAGTCAGCCCAAGCGTCACACCGCGCGTTGCACAGGGCCAAAAGAGCGGCTAAACGGCAAATTGACGTATTCAACTCTCCTGCACAGAGGTAGCTCATCATGACCACTTCCCAATCCACACCGCTTCGTCTTGGGATTGCCGGTTTGGGCACCGTCGGCGTGGGCGTTGTGAAAATCATTCGCCAGAAAGCCAACGTATTGGCCGCCCGCACAGGTCGCCCAATCCAAATCAGCGCGGTAAGCGCACGCTCCAAAGACAAAGACCGTGGTGTGTCTCTGGCTGACTACGCTTGGGAAGATGATCCGGTCGCCCTAGCCAAGCGCGACGATGTGGACGTGTTTGTGGAACTGATGGGCGGCGAAGACGGCCCAGCGAAAGACGCGATTGAAGCGGCATTGGCATTGGGCAAAGATGTCGTGACCGCGAACAAGGCACTGCTGGCGCACCACGGTCAGGCATTGGCACAAACCGCCGAAGCCAAAGGCGCCGTGATCCGGTTCGAAGCGGCTGTGGCCGGTGGTATTCCGGTGATCAAGGCGCTGACCGAAGGTCTGGCAGGCAATGACATCACCCGTGTCATGGGCGTGATGAATGGCACCTGTAACTACATCCTGACTCGGATGCAGGACGCAGGCTTGCCTTACGACGAAGTCTTTGCCGAAGCTGATGCGCTTGGCTATCTGGAAGCCGATCCGAATCTGGATGTTGGCGGGATTGATGCCGGCCATAAGCTGTCCCTACTGTCCGCAATTGCGTTCGGCACCAAGGTAGATTTCAACGGTGTGGAATTAGAAGGCATTCAGCGCATTTCCATTGAAGACATCAACCAGGCAGCTGAGCTTGGCTTTAAAATCAAGCTGTTGGGTGTGACCCAAATGTCCGGCCGTGGTCTTGAACAGCGCATGTCGCCTTGTCTGGTACCTGCGGATAGCCCGTTGGGTCAACTTCAGGGAGGCACCAATATGGTGGTGATCGAAGGCGACGCGGTGGAGCAGGTGGTTTTGCGCGGCCCTGGTGCCGGCGAAGGTCCAACCGCCAGCGCGGTGTTGGGCGATGTCTGTGATATTGCACGTGGTTTCCGCCTGTCGACATTTGGCATACCTGCGGAACAATTGACCGCGGCCAAGTCCGCACAGTCCAATTCCCCGGCGCCCTATTATCTGCGCCTCACCCTAGAGGATCGCCCTGGCGCCATGGCGAAGATCGCAATGGCACTGGGTGACAATGGCATCAGCATCGACCGCATGCGCCAAACCCGCCACGATGATGCCCATGCCCCGGTGCTGATCGTGACCCACAAAACCCAGCGCGCGGCACTGGATGCCGCCGTGGTCGCCATGCACGAAACCGGTGTTATGGCTGCGGATCCCGTCGCCCTACGCATCGAAGCAGTATAAAATTGGCGCGGGCGCTAGGCCTTGTGAGCCTTGCGCCCCTGCGCTATCCCCTATTTCAACAAAGCACATAAGGACTCTCCGAACATGTCTCAGAAGCCGGAATTTCATGACCGCATGTTGTCTCTTGGTCTCGCCCGCGTTGCGGAACAGGCTGCCATCGCATCCGCTGCCCTGATCGGCAACGGCGATGAAAAGGCCGCAGACCAAGCCGCCGTGAATGCAATGCGCGAACAGCTCAACCTTTTGGATATCGCTGGTGTCGTTGTCATTGGCGAAGGCGAGCGCGACGAAGCCCCCATGCTGTTCATCGGCGAAGAGGTGGGCACCGGCAATGGCCCTGGCGTGGACATTGCGCTGGACCCGCTGGAAGGTACCACGCTGACCGCCAAAGACATGCCAAATGCGCTGACCGTGATTGCCATGGGGCCGCGCGGCTCCATGCTGCACGCGCCGGACACCTACATGGACAAATTGGCCATTGGTCCAGGCTATCCTGAAAATGTTGTGTCGCTGGAAATGAGCCCAAAAGAGCGGGTTGAAGCCCTGGCAAAGGCCAAAGGCTGTGACACTTCCGACATCACCCTGTGTATTCTGGAACGCCCTCGCCATGAGGACATGATTGCTGAAGTACGCGCCACTGGTGCCTCGATCCGCTTGATCACCGACGGCGACGTCGCTGGCGTGATGCACTGTGCGGAAGCCGAAGAAACCGGCATCGACATGTATATGGGCCGTGGCGGTGCTCCTGAGGGAGTGCTGGCGGCGGCGGCGCTGAAATGTATGGGCGGTCAGATGTGGGGTCGTCTGGTGTTCCGCAACGATGACGAACGCGCCCGCGCCGCAAAAACAGGCATCACCGATCTGGACCGTGTCTACTCCCGTGACGAGATGGTCACTCAAGACGTGATCTTTGCCGCAACCGGCGTGACAGGCGGCTCGCTTCTGCCCGCGATCAAACGCAGCCCAGGCTGGATCGAAACAGAAACGCTGCTGATGCGCTCCAAGTCCGGCTCCGTGCGCCGCATGACCTACCGCGCGCCGGTGGATCAGACCTCTTGATCACCGAGCCAGCACTTGATTGATTGGGCCGCGCGCCCATTTTGGCCCGCCTCTTTGGCGGGCCTTTTCATAAGACGAAGGCCACCGACATGACTGACTTTCTTGGTGTTTCCGAAAGCCTGACCGGACGGCGCTGGGTGGGGCCGGATGTCGAAACCACCCGCGCAGCAGAGCAGCTGGCACAGGATACGTCCCTCCCCCCCGCGCTCTGTGCGGTGCTGGCACGGCGCGGCGTGACCGCGGGTGAAGCCGAGAGCTTTCTGGAGCCCAAGCTGGTCGATCTGCTGCCGGACCCGCGCAGCATCAAGGATATGGAAGTGGCTGCGGGCCGGTTCCTGCAGGCCGTGAAATCACGCCAACGCATCGCGGTCTTTGCCGATTATGACGTGGACGGCGGCACCTCGGCAGCGCTGCTGATCACCTGGCTGCGCCAGATGGGCTTGAAGGCCACGCTTTATGTGCCAGACCGGATTGACGAAGGCTATGGCCCCAACGAGGCGGCGATGGCTGATTTGGCCAAAGCACATGACCTGATCATCTGTGTCGACTGTGGCACCCTGAGCCACGGGCCTATTGCAGTAGCCAAAGGCGCGGATGTGGTTGTGCTGGACCACCACCTTGGCGGAGAAACCTTGCCGGATTGCGTGGCGGTGGTGAACCCCAATCGCCAGGATGAAAGTGGCGATCTCGCGCATCTTTGTGCGGCTTCGGTGGTGTTCCTGATGCTGGTGGAAGCCAACCGGCAGATGCGTGAGGCGGATGGCACGCGCGGGCCGGACCTGATGGCGATGCTCGATCTGGTGGCGCTTGGCACAGTGGCCGATGTGGCGCCATTGATTGGCGTGAACCGCGCGCTGGTGCGACAAGGTCTGAAGGTAATGGCGCGGCGGGATCGTCCCGGCGTCGTTGCCCTGTCAGATGTGAGCCGCATGGACAGCGCCCCCAACAGTTACCACCTTGGCTTCCTGCTGGGGCCGCGGGTGAACGCTGGCGGGCGGATTGGGCAGGCCGATCTGGGCGCCCGCCTATTGTCGACCAGTGACCCTGCTGAGGCGGACGCCATCGCCGCTCGACTGGACGAACTCAATACTGAACGCCGCGATATTGAGGCGTCAGTGCGCGCGGCAGCCATGGCGCAGGCCGAAGAGCGCGGGTTGGACGCGCCGCTGGTCTGGGCAGCGGGCGAAGGCTGGCACCCCGGCGTGGTGGGCATTGTCGCCTCCCGCCTGAAAGAAGCCACCAACCGGCCTGCGGTTGTGATTGGCCTTGAGGATAACGAAGGCAAAGGCTCTGGCCGCTCAATTTCGGGCGTTGACTTGGGCGCGAGCATTCAAAAACTTGCCGCTGAAGGGCTGTTGATCAAAGGCGGCGGGCATAAGATGGCGGCGGGTCTCTCTGTTGCAAGGGATCAACTGGAACCAGCCATGGATCGACTATCCGAGATGCTGGCAAAACAGGGCGCTGGCAATGCCGGACCGGCGGATTTGAAACTCGACAGCCTGCTGATGCCTACCGGGGCCACGGTGGATCTGATCAACGACATCGAAAAGGCCGGCCCCTTTGGTGCGAGCGCGGCTGCTCCGCGATTTGCCTTTCCCGATGTGGAAATACGTTTCACCAAACGTGTGGGCGACAGCCACCTGAAACTGACATTTGGTGACGGCTTTGGCGCGCGCATTGATGCCATAGCCTTTGGCGCTTACGACACCCCACTTGGCCCTTCACTCGAATCGCACGGCGGCGCGCGTTTTCATCTTGCAGGGCGATTGGAAATCAACACATGGGGCGGTCGCCAATCCGTGCAATTGCGGCTCGAAGACGCAGCTCGCGCCTAGCCGAAGCTTCATTTAGCCCCCAATTTCATGGGGGAATCGCGGCTCTGCTGCGATGGGGGCAACGCCCCCGCCCCCGTCGCAAAAATTTTCCGGAAGTCGCGCAAATTTCCACTTGCACCCACCCCTTGGTTTCACTAGATACGCCTCACGCTTCAGCGCGTCCCGTTCGTCTATCGGTTAGGACGCCAGGTTTTCAACCTGGAAAGAGGGGTTCGATTCCCCTACGGGATGCCACTTTGACCACCTGACACACCTAATCTAGGCGCAAAAGAACCCTGGTTCCGTTGTGACATTTGGTTGGCCTCCACGCATCTCTCAGAAAAAGAAAAGCGCGCCCATCCGTGGGGATGCGCGCGCCGAAACGATTGATTTGAGAGCGCCTAGCCCCAATCCCGACAGACGTATTTTATCTCGGTAAACTCTTCCATGCCCAAGCGGGCGCCTTCGCGGCCCAGGCCAGACTGTTTGGTGCCACCAAAGGGGATCGGGGCGCCGGTGACTTTGGTGCGGTTCACCGCCACCATGCCGTATTGCAGCGCGCGGCACAGCCGGTAAATGCGGCGCGGATCGTGGCAGTGCACATAAGCCATAAGGCCATATTCCGTGTCGTTGGCCTCCGCGACCACTTCGTCCTCACTGTCAAACGGCGTGATCGGCGCGACCGGACCAAAGACTTCTTCCGACATGATCTGCGCGTCTGCCGGCACATCAGTCAGCACGGTTGGCTCAAAGAACAGCGTACCCAGAGCATGGCGCTTGCCGCCGCAGGCCAGTGTTGCGCCTTTGGCCAGTGCATCCGCCACATGCTCTTCCTGCTTCTGCACCGCTTTCTCGTTCATCAACGGACCGATATCGGGATCGTCCATGCCCACGCCAACACTCAGAGCTTTGGTGGCAGCGACAAATTTCTCACAAAAGGCCGCGTAGATGTCGCGTTCCACAAAAATGCGGTTCGCGCCCAGGCAATCCTGTCCGGAGGTGGCGAATTTGGCTTTAATGGTTTCTTCCACCGCCACATCCAGATCTGCGCCTTTGAAGACAATCACCGGCGCGTGGCCACCTAACTCCATCACCAGCCGCTTTACCGTGCTTGCGGACTGGCGATAGAGCAGCTTGCCAACCTCGGTGGAGCCGGTGAAGGAAAGCGCACGCACACGGGTGTCGCGAGTCCAGAGTTCCACCACGGTGGGGGCGAGGCCGGTGACCACGTTGAACACACCCGCCGGGATGCCAGCCCGTTCCGCCAGCTCCACCAGCGCCAACGCGCTGTAAGGGGTTTCGCCGGAGGGGTGCGCCACCACGGTGCAGCCCGCGGCCAATGCTGCGGCGGCTTTGCGGGTCAGCATGGCAGAGGGGAAGTTCCACGGGGTGATCAGCGCAGCCACGCCCACCGGTTCGCGCCACAGCTCCACCTCTGCATCCGGCAGGTGGCTGGTGACGCCCTCGATATTAGGGCGTTTGGCCTCTTCTGCGTAAAACTCCAAAAAGGCCGCGCCATAATCGATCTCTCCACGCGCTTCGGAAATCGGCTTGCCCTGCTCCAGCACCATGATGCGGGCGAGGTCTTCTTTGTGCTCCAGTTGCAGCTCAAACCAGCGGCGCAGGATGGCTGCGCGCTCTTGTGGCAACAGCGCCGCCCAAGCCGGGAAAGCCGCCTGTGCGACGTCCACTGCTGCCGAGGATTCCTCGGCGGACATCGCTGCCACACCACCCAAATGGGTGCCATCTGCCGGATTGGTCACGGCGAAGCTGTCGCCATCCTTGGCGGCTTGCCATTTGCCGTTGATATAGGAAAAGGACCGTACAAGGGCCTTATCGGTGATGTCTGCGCGGGCAGAAAGCGCGGTTTGCGTCATGGTGGAAAGTCTCCTCTTTGTGAGGAGAAAGTGGCGAAAGCGGACAGAAGATTTGTCCAAAGTTGCCCGTATTTACAGAGGAATTAGCTGCGCTCGACCGCTCCAAGTAGCAAATCAAACGGTGGCGCGCCGTGCTCTTTCACCGGCTTTGTCACGATGTAGGTGAAATAGCGCGACAGGCCGATGCGGGCATCCAACATTTCGTCAATCAGGCGCTGATAGGCGTCGATGTCGCTGGTCACGATTTGCAGCAAATAGTCGAACCCACCGCCAAGCGCCCAGCAGGCAACAACCTCGTCATAGCGCTGCATCGCCGCCTCAAAAGCCCGGAAGCTGGCGGCGGTGTGGTCGGCAATCTCAGCAGACACAAACACAGTGACATTGGGAGCAAGCTTCTTGAGATTGATGCGCGCGCCGTAGCCTTCGATCAGCCCGGCTTTTTCCAGCTTTTTGAGGCGGTCCCAACAGGGGGTTGGTGAAAGGCCGATTTTCTCCGCCAGCGCCGCTTTGGTGATGCGGCCTTCGCGCGTCAGCACGGACAGGATGTCGATGTCCCGTTTGTCTAGTTTCATGACAGCCCCCATGCCCCATGCAAGGTGGGAGACGCATCCGGAGGCCGTTTCCAGCCATATGATCGCGTGGTCAAAGTCATAGCCAGATAGCGTTATCAGGAGCCATTTGCTCTCGGCAAGCACAATCCCGCCCTCCATCATACCAGCGCGCAAAAATCCCAATTTTTTGACTTTCGTGAACCGCCGCTTGTTCACTGACTTTTCATTAACCAATTCGCATTACGGTTTTTGCGTGTCGTTAGCACAGCGCCTGCACCATCTGATTCTCTCTTCAGGGCGCGGTTCGTAAGGGGATGGGAAATATGACAAAAACACATTTGTCAGTCTGGGTACTACCACGCGGTTCATCACAAGACGCGCGCCCTCCAGCGCGTCGGGCAATCCGTATGGGTGCGTTTATTGTCGCCGCTTGTGGCGACTCAGACTTCGCTGTGGAACCCAAACCGTCCTGCAACAAAAACCGCCGAATTTGGCCACACACTGCGCCCAGAAGCCCCCGTATTTTTGCGGGCTAACCCCTAAAGCGCGGGCGGCACATCCACCGCAGGCGCGCTGGGTTTGATGTCCAGAAGTGGTGTGCCGTTAAAACAGTCAATGGCGTCAATGCCGATGACACCCGCCTGTAAGTCCAGCGATGTGATGCGTACCGCCGCCAGAGAAATCGGGTACCCGGTTGGGAGAACGCAGCGCAAAGGTGCCGCGTGCGGTATCATGGTGACGAGGCCGCTGCGTGATCAGATCGCGCCGAGCCTGATGCATCCAATAAAACAGCATAATCCCCTGCCCCACCTCCAAACCGGTCAACCCCTGCGCAAAGCCCGGCTCCAGAACAACGCGTGCCTCCTGGCCGGTTTCCCTTGCACGGGTCACGTTCTTGGGGCAGTCGCCCCGCTGCCAGGGAGTTTCAATCCGGCCAATGAAGCGCAGATGCGCGTCAACGCGTTCCATGGGGTCAAAAGACAGACGGTCCTCGCCGTCGCGCTGCTCAGGAAAGGCTGTTGTTTTAGGATCGATCATGGCGGTGTTCCTTGAATGGCTCAAACACTCTGCCAGCAGATTCAAAGCGATGCCAGCACCAGCTTGGTCACACCCTGCAAATGAAAAACGCCGCTCTTGGGGAGCGGCGTTTTCTGGTTTTAAACAATCTCGTCTTCGAGACCTTCGGTGGAAAGCCCTTCGAGCTTGGGCATTAAGCTCAAAAGCTCCCGGGTGTAGGCTTCCTTAGGGGAGGCAAACAGGGTTTCGGTGTCTGCCACCTCCACCATTTGCCCCTGACGCATCACGCCAACACGGTCGCACATCTGGCGCACCACCGGCAGGTCGTGACTGATGAAGAGCATGGTCAGGCCCAGGTGTTCCTGAAGATCCTTGAGGATATTCAGAATCTGCGCCTGAATGGACACGTCGAGCGCCGAGGTGGGTTCGTCACAGATCAGGAAGCGTGGCTGTGTTGCCAAGGCACGTGCAATCGAGATCCTCTGACGCTGACCACCGGAGAACTCATGCGGGTACTTGCGGCCTGCTTCAGAGCCGAGCCCCACACGTTCCAGAAGCTCATCCACGCGGTGCTGAATAGCGTCGCCTTCAAGCAATTTGTGGTGCTTCACCGGCTCCGCGATGATCTCATCCACGCGCATGCGCGGATTGAGGCTGGAGAACGGGTCCTGGAAGATCATTTGGATCTGACGGCGGTAGCTTTCCAAGTCCTTGGCGGTCTTGAGCTGCGTGATCTCGTCTTCGTCAAAGAAGATTTTGCCGCCGTTGGTCTGATAGAGCGTCGCAATCATGCGTGCCACGGTCGACTTACCGGAGCCACTTTCCCCCACGATGCCAAAGACCTCGCCTTCGCGAATGTCAAAGCTAACCTTGTCCACGGCAGTGAAGTATTTGCGTCGAGATGGGATGAGTGACCCACTTTGCAGGAAGGTCTTGGTCAGCCCGTCGACCTTCAAAAGTGTGCCGGATTTGGTTGGCTCTGGACGGTCCCAATTGCGGGCCAGATCGTCGATGTGGAACGCGATCTGACGGCCACCATAACTGAGCTGCGGGAAGCGATGCACCTTCAGCGTCGGACGCGGTACAGCGGCAATGAGCGACTTAGTATACTCATGCGCCGGGGCGCCGAGCACCTGCTCGGTTGTGCCGCTTTCGACAACCTCCCCCTGATACATCACGGTCACTTTATCCGTGGTGTCCGCGATCACGCCCATGTCGTGGGTGATCAGGACCACACCGGTCTGGCGTTCGCGGGCCAGTTCCTTGATCAACTCAAGAATCTGCGCCTGAATAGACACATCGAGCGCTGTGGTGGGTTCGTCCGCGATGATCACATCCGGCTCAGAACAAAGCGCAAGCGCAATCACCACCCGCTGACGCATGCCGCCAGAGAACTGGTGCGGGTATTGATTGATACGCTCGTCCGGCATGGGAATACCCACCCGATCCAAGAGCTCAATCGCCCGCTTTTTGCTGTCTGCGTCAGATAGTTTCAGGTGGAACTGAATAGTCTCCACCAACTGCTGGCCAACGGTCAGAAGCGGGTTCAGCGAGGTCAGGGGGTCCTGGAAGATCATCGATATCTTCGCGCCCCGCAACGCCCGCATGCCGTCCGCATCGCGCCCGTTGATGTGCTCACCTTTGAAGCTCACCGTACCCTCGGCAATGTGGCCGGGACGTTCCAGCAAGCCCATCACGGCGGCGCCGATGGTGGATTTGCCCGCACCGGACTCGCCCACAAGACCGTGGATTTCACCCGGCTCAACCGCGAGGTTGGCCTTGTTCACCGCGACAAACAGCTTGCGACGGGTTGGGAAGTGGACCGAGAGGTCCTCGATATCAAGAAGTGTCTCGGTCATCACTGCAGCCTCGGGTTCAATGCATCACGCAGCCAGTCGCCCAGCAGGTTCACAGACAGCGCAAGCGCCAGAAGGGTCGCGGAAGGGAACAGGATAATCCACCACTCACCGGAGAAGAGGAAATCTTGTCCGATACGGATCAAGGTACCCAGCGACGGTTGGGTTGGCGGTGCACCCACGCCGAGGAACGAAAGGGTCGCCTCAGCAATAATGGCCAGCGCCAAGGAGATGGTCGCAATCACCAGAACCGGCGACAGCACGTTTGGCAGGATATGACGCAGCATAATGATGCCCCGGCCCCGGCCCATCATACGCGCGGCCTGCACGTATTCCTTGTCTTTCTCCACCAGTGTTGCGCCGCGCACAACACGGGCAAACTGTACCCAATCGGACAGACCAATGGCGATGATCAGCACCCAAATTGCCATTTGGTCATGATGCTGGATCGGGATGACACCTTTGGCAATCCCGAAGATCAGCATCGCCACAAGAATGGATGGGAACGTCAGCTGCACATCAGCCGCACGCATGATCAGGGTTTCCACCCATCCACCGACATAGCCAGCCACAAGGCCCAGCGTGATGCCCAGAACCATGGCAAAACTCACGGCAGCCAAGCCGACAAAGAGTGACACGCGCATGCCGTAGAGAATTGTGGAAAACACGTCGCGACCCTGGTCATCTGTGCCAAGCCAGAAGACGTCACCGGTGAAGTCATTTGGGGCCATCGGCGCGGTGAAACCGTTCATCAGGTCCAAAGAGCCTGGATCAAACGGATCATGCGGCGCGATCAACGGCGCAAAGACGGCGCTCAACACCAGAAGCATCACAACGATGAAAGACACCACCGCTACGGGTGAGCGGCGGAAGCTGTAAACAAAATCGCTGTCCAGCGCCTTGGCAAGACGCGACTGCGGCGCAGTTGAGGATTGATCAGACATCAGTGTGCCCCCTTCCCGTCCGTGCGCAGGCGCGGATCAATTGCAAAATAGAGCAAATCAACGATCAGGTTGATCCCCACAAACATCACCGAAATCAGCATCAGGTAGGCCGCCATCACCGGGATATCGACAAACTGAACCGCGTTGATGAACAAGAGGCCGACACCCGGCCATTGGAACACGGTTTCCGTAATGATCGCGAAGGCAATGATAGACCCGAGCTGTAGGCCGGTCACAGTGATCACTGGCACCAACGTGTTTTTCAATGCATGTCGGAAGTTCACCGTCCGGTCTTTCAGGCCACGGGCACGGGCAAAGCGCACATAATCCTGACGCAGCACTTCGAGCATCTCGGAACGCACCAACCGCATTATCAGGGTCATTTGATACAGACCCAATGTGATCGCTGGCAGGATGATTGCCTTAAGGCCGGAACCGGTCAGAAGACCGGTGCTCCACCAGCCGATGTGCACCACGTCACCTCTGCCAAAGGCGGGTAGCCATCCTAACTCGACCGAAAACAGATAGATCAGCAGAATACCGATGAGGAAGGTCGGCAGTGACACACCGATCAGCGATAGGGACATAATGGCATTAGCGAGGAACCCGTCTTTGCGGATCGCAGTGAGAACCCCTAACCCGATACCTATAGAAATCGCGAGAAAGCCGCTGACCGCCGCCAGTTCCAGCGTCGCCGGCGCGCGCTCCACAAGGATTTCCGCCACAGGGCGGCCCTGACGGTAGCTGACCCCGAAATCGCCCTGAACAGCGTTTTCTAGGAATTTGTAGTATTGCACCGGGAAAGGTTGATCCAACCCAAGCTCCGTCCGAAGACGGGCAATGTCTGCATCGGTTCTTTCCTGACCCAGCATGTTGTCGATTGGATCCCCGACAAACTGAAACATACTGAAGGCAACGAGGCCCACGACCAGGAGAACCAAAGCGGACTGTAGTACTCTTTTTAAGACATACGTCAGCATCACTGCGTCCCTTTATTTTTTATTGACGCGAGCCTTGCTCTGTCTCAGGGCGCAGGTCAAGTGCAGCGCAAGAGGCAGCGAAAGTTTCTCGCTGCCTCATTTTTAGGCAGTTTTATTGCAGACTCACCCACCGCAGGATAAAGAAGTTATCCGGCCGTTGTGTCAAAGAGACGTTGTCACGTGCGCCCCATACCAGAGGTTGCACGTACATTGGCACATAGGCAGTTTCCGCCTGAAGAATCGCGGCGGATTCGTCGAGCATCATCTGACGTTTGCCGTCGTCGATCTCCGATTGGATCATCGGCAGCATCTCGTCGATCTTGGCGTTGGAGTAGCCGCCAAAGTTCCAGCTGCCGAGTTTCTTCTCAGAATTCGGGGTATGCGCCAGGAAACGAATTGGGTGCTCGGCGTCGAAGGTGCCTGGGGACCAGCCCAGCAAATACATGTCAAAGTTATCCGCGCGCAGCTCTGGCCAGTAGTTAGACACCGGCATGGCATCCAGTTGTGCCGAGATGCCGACTTTCGCCAACATTGCGGTGACCGCCTGACACACTGCCTCATCATTCAGATAGCGATTGTTGGGGCATTTCAGACCAAAGGCAAAACCGTCGGCATAGCCCGCTTCCGCCAGCAGGGCCTTGGCACCTTCCGGATCATAGGTCGGACGGTCCATGTTGGCCGCGGAGTAACCGCGCATCGCCGGGCTTACCAACTGGCTGGCTGGTTCGGCATTGCCGCGCATGATGGTTTTCAAGATCGCGTCCACGTTTACCGCTTTGGACACCGCTTCACGCACACGGGCGTCTTGGAACGGATTTGGCTTGCCGGCATCCGCGCCGTATTTCAGCACGTCAGCCTCCTGGGCAAAGCCAAGCATGATCACGCGCGCCTCAATGCCCTGAATGACCTGCACGCCATCCTGGCCTTGCAGACGTTGAGCATCCTGGATCGGCACCGGGTTGATCATGTCAACTTCGCCAGACAACAGCGCCGCCACCGCGGTGGCCGAGTTCTGGATAGGGGTAAACTCCGCTACAGTGATGTTGTGGGTTGCCTCACCCCACCAGCCGTCAAATGGCTTCAGCTGCGTGCGCAGGTCGGGTTCCCGCTCGGTCACCATAAAGGCGCCGGTACCATTGGCGTTCAACGTGGCGTAGTTGCCGTTTTCCTTGTCCGGCAGCGCGGCGTTGTTGGCTTCGGCCCAGCCTTTGTCCACGATCATCCAATTGGCAATGCTGTCCGGGAAAATCGGGTTGGGCGCCGAGGTCATGATGTCGACGGTCTTGCTATCGACGATTTTCACCTCGGACACTGGCGCAAACCAGCTGCGCGTGTCGGACACTTCGTTAGACGCGCGCTCGTAGGAGAACAGTACATCCTCAGCGTCAAAGGTGCTGCCATCATGGAAGGTCACGCCTTCCCGCAAATGGAACCGCCAGCCCTCACCTTCGCCAATCGGCTCCCAACTGGTGGCAAGTGCCGGTTCAATTGACATGTCTTTGCCACGACGCACCAGGCCTTCGTACACGTTGTTCAAAAAACCAAGTACTGGCGCGGAGTTTACCGCGTGTGGGTCCATGGTTTGCGGATCCGTGGTGCCTGCCCACTTAAACTCTTCGGCTGCAACGGGCGCAGCACAAACAGCGGCCAAGACGGCCGCAGATACCAAATGCTTCATTTTGGTTCCCCTGTTCAATCTCCGCAGCATGTCGCGCGGGTACACAGACAGTGTCGCTCCAAGCACAGAGTAAATGCAAGATCGGCACACATTTTTGTGAACAAGTTAAGCCATTTTCACACAACAATTTTCTCTGTTAGCCTGCAATCCAAGCAAAACACTCAAACTTTTATTGGGCAGGCTTTGACCCATGTGCGACCATGTCGGTCCAGTTTGTATAATTAGGTGATGACATGATTGAAGTGACTGAAGCAGGCGGACCAGAATTTTTGGAAGTCCGCATGACCGCGCCAATTACTGAAAGTGACTATACCGACGTACTGACGCCCGCGATTGACCGCGCCATTGAGCAGGCTGAAAACATCCGGCTACTGGTGATATTGGACGGTGGACCGGGGGATTTTACCGCCGGTGCCATGTGGCAGGACAGCCGTATGGGGTTCAAACATTGGCGCGGGTTTGACCGCTGTGCCATTGCGACGGACGACAGCACAATGAAACGCCTGATTTCCGTATTTGGTGTGCTGATGCCCTGCCCCGTGGCGCTGTTTGGCCTGTCAGAGGCCGACGATGCCCGCCGTTGGCTGCGCGAGAGCCTTGGCTCGATTCAGATTGATGCAGTGGATGACAGCACCGTCTGCGTACGCCTAATGGGCAAACTCGACAGTGAGATATACGAAGGCAAATCCGAAGACCTCGACAATTTACTGGCCGGCAAAAGCCAATTTGGCCTGGTGGTCGATCTGCGGGAGTTTGACGGCTGGCAAGGACTGGGTGCCTTGCGGGATCACTTTGCCCTTGCGAGTGCACATGTGAAGCAATTGACTCGCGCGGCCATCGTGGGCGACGCCGGTTGGCAAAACATGGCGTCCAAAGTGGGCAAACACGCCTTTGGAGTGAATGCACAGCATTTTAGCGCGGATGATTTTAACAAGGCCGTGGCCTGGGTAAAGACGGGCGAGTAACTCCGCTTTACTGCAAACAAAAAGGCCGCCCATTGGGCGGCCTTTCCGTAGTCTGTCGTCCGAATTACGCTAGGCGCGATTACTCAACGATTTTGGACACAACACCGGAACCAACGGTGCGGCCACCTTCGCGGATCGCGAAGC
>JAAENN010000308.1 GCA_024224295.1 Shimia sp.
GACTGGGTGATCACCGACCAAAACCGGTGCGACAGCACCCAACGTTTGGAGGCCAACACACCAAGCACCCCGCCCCGCGCCTTGGCCGCCTGATAGCGGCGCAGCGCGCGCAACAGCTTGGGACCGGGATCCCAGAACCCATGCGGCACTTCCCGCGACCAATCCGGCTCTGTGGCGGACACGTTTTGGTCAGTCTGCACAGCATTTGCCTCCGCGCCAAGTCCCGCAAAAGCGGGCGGTTTCAAAGCGTTGTCGCAAAACCTCTGTGTTAAAGCAACTTAACTCTGCTTTGCGGTGGCGCTTGCGAGACCTCGTCCAGTTGTGTTTTTTGGTGCACAAACGCTGAGAATCCAAGGATGCGCCCGCGCATGAGCACCAACGAGTCGCCTGAGGTAGAAACCTCCGCGCCCAAACTTGCTTCTGATCAAAAAGCCGCCAAGGGCCACCGCGCGGAGATCGACGGGCTGCGCGCCATCGCAGTGCTGGCCGTGGTGTTCTATCACTTTCGCGTGCCGGGATTTGGCGGTGGTTTCATCGGTGTGGACGTCTTCTTTGTGATCTCCGGCTTCCTGATCGGCGGCATTCTGTGGCGCGAGCAACAGGAAACCGGGCGCCTTGCCTTGGGCCAATTCTACATACGCCGCATCAAGCGGCTGGCGCCGGCCTATTTTGTCATGGCCTTTGTGGTGCTGATTATCGGCGCGCTGATCCTGCTGCCCAACGACTTCCGAGAGACGGCCAAAGGCGTGATTGCCGCGACGGTTTACCTCTCCAACGTACTGTTCTTCCGCCAATCCGGTTATTTTGATGGTGCGGCCGAAGACAAGATCATGCTGCACACCTGGTCCTTGTCCGTGGAGGAACAGTTCTACATCTTCCTGCCGCTGCTGTTTTTGCTGTTTGCCCGCAACAAAACCGTGATGCTCTGGGCCTTGGGTGCGGTGTTTGGCCTGTCTCTTGTGAGCAATCTGGTCACCACGCCACTCTCCCATCCAGCGGCCTTCTTCCTGTTCCCGTTTCGCGCCTGGGAGCTATTGGCGGGCGTTGGACTGGCCGTGCTGAACATCGAGCGCCCGGATCTGTGGCGGCGGCATCAGGCGCTCAGCTGGGCTGGCCTTGCGCTGGTGATGGCCTCTGTTGTGCTGGTGATTCCGGGTGCAGGCTTCCCCGGCTGGCAAGTGATCTTCTCAGTGCTCGGCACCGTGCTGCTGATTGGCAACGGCCAAGATGACAACTGGGTCAACCGCGGCTTGTCGATGCGCATTCCTGTGCTGATCGGCCTGATTTCCTATTCGCTCTACCTCTGGCATTGGCCGGTCCTTACGTTCTCCAAATACCTGCTTATCGGGTATCGCGGCCCCGGCGAAGTGGCGCTTTGGATTGCGATTTCATTTGTGCTGGCCGTCCTGTCCTGGCGACTGGTGGAACAGCCGGTGCGTCAGGCCAAGAACCTGCCAACCTGGGGCCTGTTGTTCACCGCTGCGCTCGCCTCGGTTAGTGTGGTGGGCCTGTCGTTTATGGTGTTCAAGGCCGATGGGATACCGCAA
>JAAENN010000309.1 GCA_024224295.1 Shimia sp.
GAGCACACATCGGCAGTGATGGTGCCACGCCGAACGCACAATTAAAACAACGGAGGCGGCGGGCCTGGGAATCCGCCGTTTCGGGTCTCAAATGAGCATCCCCGCCAGAGAGCGAGACGCCGCATCCTGGCTGACGCGAAAAATTCCGCTGATGACCGCCCTGATCGGACGAGTCAGCGCCGCCGTGCTTGGGATCGAGGCAGCGGATCGTGATCGGCCGGGCTCCCGTTGTCGGCGGCCGGCCAACGCCGCCCTGTCTCCTGGCATCGCCGGAACGCGATCACCTCGTCCTTGCAAGGGATCGGGAGCGGCGGTGGTTTCTCCCGGAAACGCGATCGGACATGGCCGCAAGTGTCGATTCAATTCACCGAGCTCGCGATTTTGCTCACTCGCAAGGGCTTGCATGACACAGCTGGGTCGGGTCTCAGTACTACTAAGGGAGACGAGTGTGATTCGCCGAGCGCAAAATTAAAACAGCTTTGGCGGCGGGTATGGCATCCCGCCGTCTTGGGTCTCGAATGACCAACCCCGCCAGGCAGCGATTCGACTGACCCGGCAGATACGGCGACTTACCCGTACCAATTGCGCGCTGCTGTGGTTTTATCCACCCGCAAATCCAGCTGTCGTTACAGGTGACCCTCTCAGAAAGGAGCCTCGATATACCCGCGTGCTTTCATGCAAAGTCGCCGTTACCGTAC
>JAAENN010000310.1 GCA_024224295.1 Shimia sp.
AATGGCGATTCTCATGGTTGCCGAGCTTTGCATCACGTCGAACTTCACATTTCTCACCGGAGCATCCCATCCGGAGGAGTATATTAGGCGTGCCGCCGTGGCCGGATTGGACGCCATTGCCATTGCCGATGTGAACAGCGTGGCGGGCATTGTGCGCAGTCATACCGAAGCGCGTGAAATTGCGCGTAAAGTGCGCGAACGGCGCAACTTTGATCATGCAACAGGGCTGATTGGCCCCCCCTGCCCCAAGCACATTGCGTCCCCACCCAGCGCGCCGATCTATGCCACGCCACGCCTGATGCCTGCCGCTCGGCTGCAATTCAGCGATGCGCCGCCCATCACCGCGCTACCGGAAAACCGTCAGGGCTGGGCGAGCCTGTGTCGCCTGCTATCCAAAGGGCGCCTGCGGGCGGAGAAAGGCAGTTGTATCCTGCATCTGGGCGATCTGTTGGAGTTCAGCACTGGATTGCAGTTGATCCTGCACCCCTATCCACACACGCATCGCAAGCCACGCGGCGCGTGTGACTGGGCCAAACTTGCGTCCCAGCTGACACGCCGCTTTGCCGGGCGGCTGCAACTGGCGCTGGCGCCGGGATATGACGGCGAGGATGCCACCCGCTTTGCCAGCCACGCACAGCACGCTGCACAGCTTGGGCTGCCGCTGGTGGCCACCACCCTGCCGGTGATGCATCACGGCGGGCGGCGGCGCTTGGCGGATGTGGTGACCGCCGTCCGGCAGGGCTGTCGCGTGGACAGCCTCGGCGCGGAGGCGCAAACCAATGGGGAACGGCGACTGCGCAGTGCGGAGGAAATGCGCCGCCTGTTTGCGGGACATGAGGCGGCATTGGAGCGCACGGAATGGCTGATGCAGCGTTGCACGTTTTCGCTGGATGAGCTGCGCTACGAATATCCCAGCGAGGTGGCACAGGGGGAAACGCCCACAGACCGGCTGCATCGGCTGGCCTATGAAGGGCTACGCTGGCGCTATCCCCATGGCGCGCCAGAGAAGGTGCGTGGCATGCTGGAACATGAACTCGCCCTGATCGGAAAGCTCAAATACGAGCCATATTTCCTGACTGTACGTGATGTGGTGCATTTTGCCCGTTCGCGCGACATCCTCTGCCAAGGTCGAGGAAGTGCCGCAAATTCAGTGGTTTGCTTTTGTCTGGGCGTGACGTCTGTGTCCCCGGAAATCGGCACCATGGTGTTTGAGCGCTTTGTCAGTGAGGCGCGGGATGAGCCGCCTGATATTGATGTCGACTTTGAACATGAACGCCGCGAAGAGGTGATTCAGCACATCTATGAACGCTATGGGCGGCACCGCGCGGGGCTTTGCGCCACCGTGGTGCGCTACCGCGGCAAACGCGCGATCCGCGAGGTCGGGCGGGCCATGGGACTAACAGAGGATACCATCTCCGCGCTGTCCTCACAGCTTTGGGGGTTCTTCTCCACCGATGTGGTGCAAGATGCGCGGATGCGCGAGATTGGCCTTGATCCCAATGACCGGCGTCTGGCGCAGACCATGGCGCTGGTGCAGGAGATCATCGGCTTTCCGCGCCACCTGTCCCAACACGTCGGTGGCTTCATCATGACCGAGGGGCGGCTTGATGAATTGGTGCCGATTGAGAACGCCAGCATGGAGGATCGCACGGTCATTTGCTGGGACAAGGATGACATTGAGAGCCTTGGGATTCTGAAGGTGGACGTGCTGAGCCTTGGCATGCTCACCTGCATTCGCAAAGGCTTTGACATGCTCAAGCGTCACCACGGGATGGACCTGACATTATCAACAATTCCGCCAGAGGATTCAGCTGTTTACGACATGCTGTGCAAGGCGGACAGCATCGGGGTGTTTCAAGTCGAAAGTCGGGCGCAGATGAACTTTCTGCCGCGTATGAAGCCGCGCAATTTCTATGATCTGGTGATCGAAGTCGCGATCATCCGACCGGGGCCGATTCAGGGCGACATGGTGCATCCCTATATCCGACGCAGGAACGGCGAGGAGACAGTAACCTTCCCCTCAGATGCCTTGGGCGAAGTGCTGGGCAAGACGCTGGGCGTGCCACTGTTTCAGGAGCAGGCGATGCAGATTGCCATCATTGGTGCGGGGTTCACACCGGAGGAAGCGGACCGGCTGCGGCGCTCTTTGGCGACCTTCAAGAAGCACGGCAATGTCAGCGAATTCCGTGAGCGGTTCATGCGCGGGATGAAGAAAAACAACTATGATGAGGACTTCGCCGCACGCTGTTTTTCCCAGATTGAGGGCTTTGGCTCTTATGGTTTCCCAGAGAGCCACGCGGCCTCTTTTGCGCTCTTGGTCTATGCTTCGGCCTGGATCAAATGCCATCATCCCGGCATCTTTGCCTGTGCGCTCCTGAACTCTCAGCCGATGGGATTTTACGCGCCTGCTCAAATTGTTAGGGACGCCCGCGAGCACGGCGTTGAGGTGCGACCCGTGGATATCAACGAAAGCTTTTGGGACAATGTCATGGAGCCGGACGGGCGTGGCGGACTGGCGCTGCGACTGGGGTTTCGGCAGGTGCGGCGGCTGCGCGAAGAGGACGCAAGCTGGATCACGGCGGCGCGGGGCAATGGCTATCAAACCGTCGAAGATGTCTGGCGCAGGGCCGGCATTGATCCGCATGTGCTCACGCGGCTGGCGGAGGCGGATGCCTTTGCCTCCTTGGGGCTCAAGCGGCGGGACGCGCTGTGGGAGGCCAAGGCGATCAAATCGGACAAGCCACTGCCTTTGTTTGCAGGGGATATGGACGGCGAGGGCATCTTGGAACCTGCGGCGATCCTGCCGGAGATGTCGATGGGCGAGCAGGTGGTGGAGGACTATGTGGCGATGCGACTGACCCTGCGCAAACACCCGATGGCGCTCTTGCGGCACATCTTGACGCCGGGGGAGCCGAACCAGGCGTTAACGGACTAAAATTGGCCTCAAAACCACGTCGGTATTTTGTCGGTATCACGACTGTTTTGCGGAGGTGCGTTTTGCAGCGGAATTGGGTTAACGCAACGCCCTATGTGTTGCGCAGTCGGTCGGCCATGTAGCGGGCATAGGCCGGCTCCCGCGCCCAACTGAACGCCACTTCCCAATCCAAATGCGCGCGTGTCTCAACTTTGGATTTGGGCGCATGCGGCGCGGTGTCAAACAGCGGCAGATCCACGCGACATTCGTCCCAATCAAGCAGCACAAAACGACCGTCCGAAAGCCGCAGCACATTGCCCGGTGCGAGGTCGCCATGCACGACACAAGTGGGTGTGTCAGGCAGAGCCCGCCAAGCGCCGCGACA
>JAAENN010000311.1 GCA_024224295.1 Shimia sp.
CCCGACAAAATCACACCGCAAGCCAACGGCTTCCATGTAGGATGGCTCAAACGGCAACAACGCTAACACCTGATCCACATGTTTGGCCATTTTCTCGGCCCGTTTAGGGCGCCAGGCCCAAACCGACGGCGCCACATAATGCACACAGCGCAGGCCACTCTTGGCTTTCACCTCCCGCGCCACTCGCAGGCAGAAATCTGGACTATCAATGGTCACCATCACGTCCGGCTGCCAGTCCAGAGCCGCCTCCGCCGTCTGATGCATTCGCTTCACCAGATGCCGGTATTTGGGCAGCACCTCGGCAATACCCATAACGCTCAGCTCATCCATGGGAAACAGGCTCTCAAGCCCTTGCGCGGCCATCAGCGGGCCGCCTACCCCGGCGAACGCCGCATCTGGCACCAATTGGCGCAACCCCTCCATGAGCGCCTCGCCAAGTCGGTCGCCCGACAACTCGCCAGCGACCAGAAACACTTTCATCAGATCACCCGCGACAACAGGAACAACCCCGTCTCCTCTAGCGCGGCCAGCGTTTTAGGCCGATCCAGCACAACAACCCGCCCTGCCGACACCACGATGCCTTCCACACCAGCCTTAGCAGCCGCCCGCACGGTTTCAGGTCCAATCGCAGGCATATCGACCCGCAAATCCTGCCCGCGTTTTGGCGCCTTCAGAAACACACCTTTGCCACGCCGCAAGTGTTTCGGCGTCTCTGCCACAAAACGCAGCATTGCATCGGTGCCCTGAAGCGTTTCAATGCCCAACGCAAGACCAGCCGCAACAACCATCCCTTGCCCCACATCCAGCGGCGATAGCGCCAGCAGAATATCCGCAGCTCTGCTGGCATCCTGCAAAGCTTGCGCTGACGGTTCTGGACCAGCCAGCAGCCCTTCCTCTGCGGCGAGGCCATCAAGCAACTCATGCGCACCAACAACCTCAAGGCCCTGTTCTTCAAACACCGCGATAATCAAGCGCAGAATCGCGTCATCCCCGCCTTGCAACGCAGGCAACAAACGTGGCGCAATCGCCATCATCCCAGCATCAAACTCAGCTGGATTCAGCGCCGGACGGCCCAAGCCTCCCGCCATCACCAGCCGCGTTACACCGCCAGCCTTCAAGGCGTCAAACAGCCCACCCATTTTTTCAAACCGATGAGTGTGAACGTCACCGGACATGTCGTGCGCCACACCGTCAAACACCACGCACATAGCATCCGAATACGCTGCGGCCAACGCAACTGGCAAGTTGCCGCCACCACAAAGAATAGCAAGTCGGCTCATGGGATTACCTCGGTGTCAGGAAGGAACGATCCGTATCGCCCATGATAAAGGCCACGATCTCTTGCACATAGTCACTGTCGGTTTCTTCACCCAACCGCTTGGCCCGCGCCTGAAACGCCCCTTCGCCTTGGGCCAACATCTGAAACGCTGCCCGCAAAGCGGTGATGTCAGAGCGCGCTACGCCGCAACGCTTAAGCCCAACAAGGTTCAACCCATCCAGCTCGCCACGCGGCCCTTGCACCAGACCATAGGGAATCACGTCATTTGTCACCATGCTAACCGCGCCAATGATGGCGCCACGGCCGATGCGCACCCATTGGTGAATACCACAAAGCCCGCCAATGATCACATCATCCTCGATGATGCAGTGTCCCGCTACTGCAGCAGAATTCACCACAATCACGTTGTTACCAATCTGGGCATCATGCGCGATGTGACAGCCCGCCATAAACAGCCCGTCGTCGCCTACTCGGGTGAGGCCTCCGCCGCCTTCTGTGCCACTGTTCATGGTCACATGCTCGCGAATACGGTTGCGTTCACCAATGATAAGTTTGGTTTGTTCGCCGCCGAACTTAAGGTCCTGCGGAACCTCACCAATCACGGCGAAACTGAACACCACCGTGTCCGAACCAATCTCCGTATTGCCGGTCACCACCACATGAGACTTCAATTCCACGCCCCTACGGAGCACGACTTGGGGTCCCACTACGCAAAAAGGACCGACAATACAGCCGTCCGAAACCACCGCACCGTCTTCAATAACCGCTGAGGCATGCACCTCTGCCTGTGTAGAAACTGCCATGAGCCTTACTCCTTAGGCAGGTCCATCATTGCGGTGAATTCAACGTCACAAGCGACCTCTCCGTCAACCGTCGCAGTGCCCGCAAATTTCCAAACTTTGCCACCTGGTTTGCCACGGGTCGTCTCGACCTTCATTTCAAGCACATCACCCGGCACCACCATGCGGCGGAACTTACATTTGTCGATGCCCATAAAATAAACCAACAAGTCTTTGTCTGCCAAATCCAAAGCCACGCCCACCATAATGGCCGAAGTCTGCGCCATAGCTTCCACAATGGTAACGCCCGGCATAATCGGTTTTTTGGGGAAATGCCCCTGGAAATGAGGCTCGTTCATCGTGACCATCTTAATGCCTTTGGCCGATTGATATCCATCGATATCGACCACTTTGTCGACCAACAGGAAAGGGTAGCGATGTGGAATGAGCCTTTGGATCAGCTCGATATCGGCGCTCTTGAGATCTTCGGACATATTTTGCTCCTCATGCGGCCTAGGACTTTGATATTAGCCCTAACAACCTGCGTCCCAAGGAGCAAGCACCCGAGCACAGTCAATGGCTTACGAAGTCAACCAATGGCTCGCAGACACGCGAGTTATTGGTCTTCTGGCACCGTGCTTTGGGAGCGCCCATCGCCAAGTGTTTTGTTGATACGCTCAATTGCCAAGGAAGTAATATCCACAGCTGGATCCCTCAAAAGTACTTGGCGGCGCTCCAGAATCACACTGGCTCCAGCATCCCGCATCAATGTCGTCAAAATCGGACTGGCCACTCGGATAAACGCCTCTTGCTCCCGCTGACGCCGTTGCTCTAAATTTGCTGCCTTTGCATCTTGTTCCGTACGGATCTGAACAACCCTGGCATCGAAGGCCTCTGCTACCGCACGGAAGGCGTCCGCCTCCATGTCGCTGCGCTTCTCAGTGAGAGCCTTTTCTTCAGCCGTCAGCTCCGCCTGAATGCGACGGTTTTCCGCCAGCAAAACAGCCTCTTCCGCTGCCAACTCTTGGGCGACGCGTGCACCAAAAAGCGATTGGCTGAACATAAGATCCCTGTCTACCGTCAGTATCTGGGATTGTGGCAATACGCGCTCTTGCGCCAAGACAAACGGGGCGCTCAAAAGCGCCCCGGCCAAAAGTGTTATGCGAAGTGCATTCCACCGCATGGCGAATTAAAACTGAGCACTGATGGTAAAATCAAAGTTCTGGTCCCGGTCGAACTCTTCTTTCCGCAAGGCTTTGGTGAAATTGAACCGAAGAGGACCAATAGGTGTTGTCCAGAATATGGACGCCCCAATCACGTGCCGCAGAGAGAAATCTTCATACTCAACTTTTGGTGACGTTTGATCCAGGCCCCACAGAGACCCAACATCATAGAAAACACCGCCAGTAATCCCCAGTTCTTCTGGGAGCCCAAGAGGGAATTCTGCTTCAAACCGGGCAACAGCATAGTATTTTCCGCCAAGGGCATCATCTTGGACACCATCCTGATATTCTCGAGGGCCAATACCGTAAGGCTGGAAACCTCGTATATTCCGGTTAGTCACAATATAACGGTCATCAATCCGACTATCACCATCCGGGGAGTAAAGCGCTCCGCCTTGGAACGTGGCACGTAGTGTTACTTCCTCATGCCACACTTTGGCTTCAGCGACGGCTCGGGCAGTTGTTGAAATAAACGTGTAGTCACCGCCAACACCACCAAAATCCTGACCGAACTCGAACAGATAGCC
>JAAENN010000312.1 GCA_024224295.1 Shimia sp.
CGCTATCTATTCCACGACACTGGCTTCAGGTCTGCTCAGGGCTCCGAACAGCCGTTCGTCAAATTTCAAATATTGATGGGTCAAGGTCAGCTAAGCGGACTTGGACGAAACCGCTCTCGCGGTAATGGCGCTTGTTGTTGGTGCTAGGCTTGATAACCATGGTCAGATTTTGCGGATGGTGCGACCTGTTGTTGGATGGAGACCTTCTCAACCCAACGACAGGAGGTTTTCATGTCCGAACATTCTATTCCCGTACTGCGCCAGCGCTTTCTTGAAGACATGCGTATCAAAGGCTTGCAGCCAAAATCCCAGACCATGTATTTGCGGGCCATGCGTGAGTTCACCGCGTTTCTGGGGCGCTCACCGGACACGGCCACGCCTGAGGACTTGCGAGCGTTTCAACTCGACATGTCACACAAAGGCATCGCAGCGCCGACATTCAACAACCGGTTGAGTGTGCTGAGTTTCTTTTTCTGCGTCACCTGCGCACGCGAGGAGATGAAGCGCTATATGCGTTATCAACGCGTAGCCAAGAAAATCCCGGTTGTTCTGAGTGCAGAGGAGGTCAGGCGCATACTCGAAGCCGCACCAGGCCCCGGCCTGAGGTACAAAGCCGCGTTCAGCGTCGCTTATGGCGGCGGGCTTAGAGCCAGCGAAGTGACCCATCTGCGCATTCCCGACATTGACAGCGACCGGATGCTCATCCGTGTTGAACAAGGTAAAGGCAGGAAAGACCGGCAGGTGATGTTATCGCCCAGCCTGCTGATTTTACTGCGCGAGTACTATCGCGAAGCCCGGCCCGCTGGATGGCTCTTTCCCGGTCGTGACCGGATCAACCCGATCTCTACGCGACAGTTCAATCGGGCATTCGCTCTGGCTTGCAACTTTGTCGGGATCAAGAAGAAGGTTTCGCCCCATACATTGCGGCATAGCTTTGCAACCCATCTGCTGGAAGGCGGTACCGATATCCGGGTGAGCCAGGTTCTGTTGGGCCACGCCAAACTGGACAGCACCGCCGTCTACACCAAGGTGGCCACCAAGACGATCCAGAGTGTGACCAGTCCGCTTGATCTGCTGGTTGGTGAGAAGGGCGGGGCTGCCTGACGCGCGCATTCCATGTCACGTTTCAAACTGGAGGTCGCGGATATTTTTCGTGCCCATGGGTCTGCTTATCGTCGCATGAACGTCGGCCACTTGAGCCTGACACAGCTCAAGGTGATGTCAGCCATCGAGACCTGCCGCACCGCAGCTCTCGGTGGGCATGTCGCCGCTTGCACGGCATGCGCTCATTCCCACATTGCCTATAATTCCTGCCGCAATCGGCACTGCCCCAAATGTCAGGGTGTCGCCGCGCGGGACTGGATGGAAGCGCGGAGCGAAGACCTGCTGCCGGTCGAGTATTTCCACATTGTTTTTACCCTGCCAGCGCAGATCGCCGACATCGCGTTCCAGAACAAGGCTCTGGTTTACGATCTGCTGTTTAAGGCGTCGTCCCAGACACTCCTGACTATCGCTGGCGATCCAAAACATCTTGGGGCAAAGATCGGCATGACATCTGTGCTGCACACATGGGGCTCGGCCATGATGCATCACCCCCACGTACACATCATTGTGCCCGGTGGCGGACTGTCAAAGGACGCTAAGACGTGGCAATCCTGTCGAAAGGGCTTCTTCCTGCCAGTCAGGGTATTATCGCAATTGTTCCGGCGGTTGTTTCTTGAGAGGCTTGTCGTTGCTCATAAGGCCGGAGAGCTTCAGTTTTACGCTAAGCTAACAGCACTAGCCGATCCACAAGCCTTCAATGCGTATTTGGCCCCACTGCATAAAACAAAATGGGTTGTCTACGCCAAAAAGCCCTTTGGCGGACCGCAGGCGGTTCTCGCCTATCTCTCCCGTTACACGCACAGGATCGCCATCTCCAACAGCCGTCTGATCAGCGCTGATGCCAAAACGGTGGCCTTCAAATGGAAAGACTCCCGTGCAAACGGGCACGACCGACACAAGGTGATGAGGCTTGAAGCATCCGAGTTTATCCGCCGCTTCCTGATCCATGTCCTGCCGCCTGGTTTCCACCGCATCCGGCACACAGGCTTTCTCGCCAACGGCATCCGCCGCGCCAGAATTGCTGATATCCGCGATTATCTAATGGCATCGCCAAAAACACCCGAAGACAGCGGCAATGTGCAAGATACTGATCAGACGCCGCCAGGGCTGCGCCAGCCCTGTCCCCACTGCGGGGGCGTAATGGTTATTATCCAGACATTCAAGCGCGGCCAACTGCCAAGATCACGCGCGCCACCAAAGGATAAAGCTGCATGAAAATAGTGAACTTGATACGCTTTCTCCCGCGAGGCTACGCCAGCGCACACAGGATTTATGCCAGAAATCGTGATCGCCGCGTGTCAAAAGCTGCTGGAACACCAACTTTCTCAATCAACGGTGCCTATTCCCGGCTTGAAGCTGCAGCAAGATGCAAACGAAACCTCTGCAACCATATCTGTTGAAATCAAACGAAATGTTCGCTTAGACAACAATCCCCATAACGCATCGCCCGAAGCCCGCGCTTTCCTCCTTGTCAGGTTTATCGCCGCTGGATGACAAGCATCCAGCAGCCACAAACCTTCAACTTTTCGTCATTTTCAAACTCGGCCAATGTTCACCGAGCGACATGCCCATCAGCGTCGCGATGTGCCAAAACCAGCCTTCGGACCACTCTCATCGCACGGGCGAAAATACCTTGCCTCGGAAATGTGGGGACACTGGTTTTCGGACGCGATGCCCCGGCAGTTTCTATCGGCTCGGAGGTAATTTCGGGCTGAACGCA
>JAAENN010000313.1 GCA_024224295.1 Shimia sp.
GCGCATGCATCTGACGCTCAAGCAGGAAACCGCCTCGCCGCCGGCCCGTTCTCTGGGCGAACAGCTGGAGCGCTTTGAGTGCTTCCGCTCGATCTACAATCCTGCTTCATAACACCCATCTGTCTATGCTGTTGAAGTAAAAAGGTTTTGTTGATCGGAGTGTGGTCCCGTGGGGTATTTTCGCCGTTCCTTGGCGCGACTGGCCAGGCTCTGAACGACTGATCCTTCGAGGTCTGCCCGTTTGAACAGCCACGGACCGTCGGCGAGGGGGTGGATTGCGGCGACCTCGCCGGCTTCGGCAGCCAATCTAAGCGTTTTGGGAGCGATGTCGAGAAGCGCTGCTGCTTTGGTCAGATTGAGCCATGGCTCAATACCGTCCGATGAGGGGCGATAGACCGGAATCCGGCGATGCGATCGCAACGCACAGACGCGCTCGCGGGTCCAGCGATTGCCATTGCCTGTCACCAGTTTGTTTCTGTTGAGGATACCGGCGATGACATCATCGTTCGCGATCAGAACGAGCTTTCGGACAGCGTCGACAACGTCCGAGGCCGTACTGTTGCGCTGACC
>JAAENN010000314.1 GCA_024224295.1 Shimia sp.
AGGGACTCAAGAAAACATAAACGTCCCAGATGAAGACGCAGCCCCATTGATGGTCACGAACCATTTTTCGAGCAAGGGCAGCCGTTCGATTTGGGCTTCGATGGCCCGCATAGCTTGTTGAGTGAGTTTGACCCCGGTGTGATACCGCGAGGTGACCAGATCGACGACGGGATGGTGACCGTTGTAGGTCATATTGGCGGCAAAGTTGAGCACGGCATCCACGGCATCCAACAAGGCACCATTCCAGTAGTTTTCCAGGATGCCCCAACAGCGTTCGACGGGATTGTACTTGCTGTGGTAAGGGGGATAGTAGGCCAAGTGGATGGTGAGAGGGTGCCGCTGGGCAAAAGCCAGGAGACGGTACAGAAACTGAGTACGCCGACTGTGGTTCTCAGGACCATTATCCAGATTGAGGACCAGGGTATCGATATGAGCAAAGCGGTCACACACACTCAGCCACCAGCGTTCCAGACAGTCCACCAAACAATCGGCGGTGACTTTGGAGGTCACCATGTACAGAAACAAGTCGTCAAACTGGGGGAGAAAGAGCCCAACCGGCGTGAGGGTTCCATCTGGCTTGAAGTCGTGATCAGCGGCCTTGACCGCGACGCGACTTTTCCCCCCACGCGAGAAAGGACCGATTTTGACGGTGGCTTTAGCATCCATTGAGAGACGCAGTACGTGCTCGGCAGCATCGGCTGCTTGATTCGTTCGGTTCACTTGCGCGAAGATCGCATCCGTTTCGGGAATCTTTTTTGGGGTTGACTCTTGGTGACCTGCTTGGAGTAATAGCCCAACCCATTGAGTTTGGTGCTAATCGTTTCGGCGGTGGGCAGTTCATCATCGGTGTAGCCTTTCTGGAGGATCAATTGGCGGCGGACTTCTGCCCCACTCAAGCGAGTATACAGGCGCTGGGTGCGAAATTGCGGGTCCACCTGGCTTTGGCTGTCCACCATTGCACGCATGTCATCCAACAAATTGGGCAAATGCACTTCGGCCCGTTTGCGTCCCCGCGCCGAAAAGGCGTCGATGCAGACCACGCCACTCTCCAATTCGTGCCTTCCTTTGCGGATCGTCTCCCGATTCCATCCCAATTCGCGTTCCGCCAAGCGCTGCCCGCCTCGACCCAATTCCTTGACGGTGCGCGCCATGAATAGGCGTCGATCACTTCCCTTCAGCGCCTTGGCCGTTTCGATCAGCCATGTTTTACGGGATTCGGTTAATTCCATGGGGGGCCTCCACGATGTGCTCATCTGGTGGCTATTATACCCCCTGGTATGTTTTATTTTTCGAAAGTCCCTAAGACGTTCAGCGTCCCTGACACCGGCACGATTGAGTAGTCAAAGATCAAGGAATCGTTGGGTAGCATGCCGTTATGCCGCAGGGCGTGAAAAGCCTCACCAAGCGCCTGCGGTCGGCGGAAGGCAACGACGTAGCCACGAATCGAGCCGTTCAGCCCTGTCTTCTCGAGCTGCCAGCCGAATGTGTCTTGAAT
>JAAENN010000315.1 GCA_024224295.1 Shimia sp.
ATCGCCTGTTGTAGCAAGGAGTGGCAGCAGTTGATTGAAATCGTACAGCGCGTTGTAGTAATCCGCCGCGAATGACCGATAATATTCCCAGGGCAAATATAAAAGTATCGCAAACCACTCGCCGTCTATAGTGCTGAGTAGGTGCTCATCGTCGCTGTGAACCTCATGAATGAGGGGAATCTGTTGGCCTTCTGCAAGACGCGGTGATAGCATCATTCACGTTCCCTTTTTTGTGTGGCTTGGGGTTTATGGTGAATCCGATTCTATCAGGAAAGGGAACCCCCTTTTTTGTAAACCCAACGGCCGGTGCTAGGCGTTCTAATAAGGTGTGGAGCTTTTTTGTTCCTATCGCTGCCCTCGGGATGCACCGCCCCGAGGGTTTTCATCTTCTGGCCCGCGTAGACGGAGCACATCCGAGACACTGGCGCTAGCAGTGAGTCGCGCATACTTGGGCCGGATGAGCGCTCCATGACTTCACGTGAACCGCCGACGGGGCCAGATTAAGGGTAGTAGATAATATCCTCCAAAGCGACTACGCCTTTCGCCAAGCCAAGGCGCAGGGCGTGCGTGCGTTTCTTCCCGCCCGGCAGGCAGTAGTTGTAGGCGGTGCGGAAGATGTCCAGGACTTGCGCCATGCGATAGGGATCGTAGGCGCTGTAGCCGTACCAAGTCCTGCGCGCCGAGGCAGTCTGGATGGGCCGCTCGAGGTATGAGAGCCGTCTTCGAGCCTGCATGAAGGCCCGGTCGATGGCGTGCAAACTGGCCTTGTTGTACAGTGCGGCCTGATGGTCTCGGTCGTAGTCGTCTAGATCCGTGAGCCAGCAGACTCGCTTCTCCGGCTCGCTCATGGAGGGGAATGGATGCTTGAGCCACCGGTCTTTCCATTTCCCAATGCTTTGCATTCGTTCGATTTCTTCCTTGATCATGGCGATGCGTATTGCCCAGTGGCTCTCCAACTCTGGGTGCTCCTTCCCGTATGTCTCAAAGGCCTTACCCGCCCATTTCTTCGCGTTCTCCCGTTCTGGCACCGTCATGTCCTTGTTGATCCGCACGTACCAAGTGTCAGCGCTGTGCTCGCGCACCCGTTGCCCAAAAGCCGCCATGAATGCCGCGCGAATGCCAGATTCGAAATCCATGAAAAAGCGCACCTTCCCGACGTGGCGAAACATCTGCTCCAATAACAGGAAATGGGCATAGAGGGTGTACTCGTTATGGACCTGCATGCCCTTGTGCGGTAGCGCCTGAAACTTGTCCATCATCTCGGCGGATTCGACATCGGCGCGCCCATCGACCAACGCATACTGGCGCGCAATCGCATCGCTCAGATCACTGCATTGCTCGATGCCGTGCCGCCCCTGATTGCGCAACGTCGCTTCCACTGAGTCCGCATAATCTTTCGCGAGCCAGAGATGGGCATGCCGGCGAAAGGGTTTGGGCCGACGATAGTCGCCGCATCGAATGGCCCAGTCTTCGATTCGGTTGGCGTGGAGCTGTTCATTGAAATTCAGATTGAGGGCGAAGACGTAACCGGAGTCATTGTCCGCGGTCCCCACGGCTTCGAATTGCACATTGCGCCGGTCGGTGCGCCGGGTCCAATTGCAAATGTAGATCTGGCGATCGGTCGACAAATAGAGGCGCTCTTGTTCGAAACTATCCACCAATCTACTTTCGCGATGCCCCATAAAGCGGCGGCATTGCTGATGAATGAAATCAATCTTGCCGTACAGTGCCGCGGCACTCAGCCCTGTGACCTCCATCATTCGCCGGAGCGACATCTTGTTGATCAAAAGCCTGAACACGGCGATATTCTCATGCGGCTTGCGCTGCTTATGGGTCGCCTTGCCAACGGAGAACGTCGTTCGACACGCCTTGCAGCGAAATCGGGGGGTCCCGTGACGACTGGTCCCATGCGGGTAGTAGCACTCGCCATGCGATATGACGCCGCGTCCGTGGTTCGCGCATTGGGCGTTAGGGCAACCAGGTTCGTGCGGCGTCAGGTAGGCCGAAATCCGCTGCAACTCGCAGTAGATCCCGCGATTGCTCTTGGCAGGTAGGATTTCTCCGCAGGCTTTGCACTTGAAACCGGTTTCCCCTGCGGCTAGACCACTGATGCTGTACCGTGTGTCGGGCGTTGCGGATCGCCCGCGAATCCGGGTGCCGTCTTGTGGTGGCACATCAAAATTGTCGCAGACAGGCGACTTACAGAAATTGACCTGGATCCCGCGGTACGGAGCAGGTACGCGCCGTTTGGCGACGTGATCATCGGAAGATTTCTTCCGAGACATGGAGAAACCCTTGGTATTCGTAATTGATTGGAATGCCAAGGGTATTGTAGTGCCAAGACGTTATTTCTTCCACACCTTATTAGAACGCCTAGGCCGCGAAGGCCCCTTTTCCGGTCTGCCGTTTGTGGCCTTGCGGATCAGGCCTGACCCACGGCCTTCATGCTCAGGCGCACGCGGCCCTGCTTGTCGACCTCCAAGACCTTGACGCGGATAACGTCGCCCTCGGACAGCTTGTCGCTGACCTTCTCGACGCGCTCCTCGCTGATCTGGG
>JAAENN010000316.1 GCA_024224295.1 Shimia sp.
GGAAAGTGACGTCCCCTTCGCGGAACTGTCGATCGCCAACCCGGCGATTGCGGATATTTCGTCGCTGTCGGACCGCACGATTTATGTGCTGGGTAAATCGCCTGGCTTGACCACGCTGACTTTGCTGGATGCAACCGGCAAATTGATCACCAACGTCGATGTCCGCGTGGCTCCAGATCTGTCAGAATTCAAGGAACGTTTGAAGCAGATCCTGCCAAATGAAAAAATCGACGTACGCTCTGCCAACGATGGCATTGTCATGTCAGGAACAGTGTCCTCTGCCCAACGCTTACAACGGGCGCTGGATTTAGCCGAACGATACGCCCCTGAACGTGTCTCCAACCTGATGGTTGTTGGCGGCGTGCAGCAGGTCATGCTGAAAGTGCGTTTTGCAGAAATGCAGCGCAGTGTTTCCAAGGCACTGACCACCGACCTGGAAATCACGAACAATCTCAACCGGATTGCGACTGGCTTTTTCAATCAGGCACCGGATCCGACCACAGGCGCGCGTGCCCTGAATCCAGACACGCGTGGTACTGGCTTCTTCAACCTCAACGCAGGCGCATTTGAAATCAATGTCATGCTGCAAGCGCTGGAGAAAAAGGGGATGGTGCGCACCTTGGCAGAGCCAAACCTTTCTGCGCTGTCCGGCCAGGAGGCGAAGTTTCTTGCAGGGGGCGAATACCCCATTCCGGTCGCACAGGACGGCGGGGAAATCACCGTTGAATTCAAACCGTTCGGCGTGGAGTTGAACTTCGTGCCCCGCGTGGTCGACGGCGACCTGATAAACTTGGAACTGGCCACGGCTGTTTCCGCATTGGATGAAGCCAATGGCTTCACAAACGGCACCCTGAACATTGCAGCGTTTAGCCGCCGGGAAGCATCGACAACCGTTGAGATGCGAGATGGCGAGAGCTTTGCAATTGCTGGTTTGTTGCAAGACAACTTCCTAGACAACAACGAGCAATTGCCCTGGCTTGGCGACGTGCCTGTACTCGGGGCCTTGTTCCGCAGCGCCGATTACTCGCGTTCGCAATCGGAATTGGTTGTGATTGTCACCGCACATTTGGTGACCCCAACACGTGGCGAAGCACTGGCCCTGCCAACAGACCGGGTCAAACCGCCATCAGAGCAGGATTTGTTCTTGTTTGGCCATGTGTCAGGCAATGCGAAAAAACAACGTGGCGCGGCAGGTGAAGTCGCAAAACAGGACTTCACCGGCTCTTACGGCTACGTGATGGACTAAGGAAAGGCAGAGACATGTTGAAAAAACTCGCCGCACTTGCCCTGCTAATCGTCTCCGCCTGCTCTGATGGCGGCGGAAGCGTCGCACCTTCCTGGGTGCGTGAATCCGGCTCCGTTGTTGATAACGGGACCTTTGGGTCCGCCACGGCCAATAACGTGGGTATCCAAAACGGTGATCGGTCCTACGTCCTGAGCCTTGCCAATCGTTTTGCCGAAGAAGTGCCCACTATGGTTAACTTCGACTTCGACAGCTCAGTTTTGGATCAAAACGCCCGGACTGTGCTGCGGCAGCAGGCCCAGTGGATCCGCCAGTTCCCGGAAGTCCGGTTCAAAGTTTATGGCCATACCGACGCTGTGGGAAGCAACGCGTATAACAAGTCACTTGGGATGCGCAGAGCCCGGGCGGTGGTATCTTACCTGTCGTCGCAGGGCATTGGCCGAGACCGTTTGGAAGCTTTGGTATCCCTTGGCAAAACACAACCGCTCGTGGCAACCCAGAACCGGGAGCGTCGCAACCGCCGCACGGTGACCGAGGTCACCGGGTTTGTTTCCAATCATCCAAACATCTTGGATGGCCGATATGCAGCCGTTGTGTATCGCGAATACGTGGCAAGTGCTGTGCCAGCGCCTGGCATCACAGGTTTGTCCGTCGCCGGAGGCGAATAGCCCGACAAAATCAAACGATTAACTTAAAGCCAGCCTCCGGGCTGGCTTTTTTGTTTTTCGAAACGATCCGCCATTTTCTCTGAGATCGTCGCACAATACCGCACAATTTCGGCTTTTTGGCCCCAATGTTGCCCAAGTTCGAGGTGATCTTCATTCCCGAGGCAAATTGTGTCTGGCGTGAGTCGGACCGCCATCAATCGGGGTGATTGATCGGTTGTCGCCAACAAGAGGTGGGCACCTCTGCACAACAACAGGCGCCAATTGCGCCAGAGGAACTTGAGGCTGAAGATGAGTAGCGAAGCGCTGCAGACCGAGCAAAATCCTATCCTGGCATGTACCATTTGTCGGGATGTGCAGAATTTTGAGCTTCTGATTGTAGACATGGAAGAGGCTCTTGGCGAACAGTGGGGTGATCTGGGGTTTGAAGATGCCATTCCCTTTATGGCGCAGCCCGAGGCAGAAAATCTGAAATTCATTGCGATCGCAATGGACGACATGGATGAAGAATCTCTGGACGAGTTGACAGAGATCATTACCGAGGCCCGCAATCGCAACATTCGCACACTTTTGATTGCTGAAGATGTGACACCTGCGTCGCTGCATACCTTACTGCGTCACGGCGCGGACGAATTTATCCCCTATCCGTTACCGCCTGGCGAACTGCAGGCGGCCATCGACAAAATCAGGGCCGCAGCCAAAGCCGCACAAATCCCTGCGACGGCCAAGGTGAAACTCGCCGCATCCGAGGAATCTCATGAAGGTGTACTGATCGCGGTACACGGGCTGGCTGGCGGCACTGGCGCCACAACACTCGCCACCAACCTTGGTTGGGAGCTGGCCACCACAGGTAAAGAACCGCCAAGTGTGTGCCTTGTCGATTTGGATCTGCAGTTTGGCACCATGTCGACCTATTTGGATCTGCACCGTCCGGACGCCGTTTTCGAATTGTTGACTGACACCGAAAGCATGGACAGCGAAAGCTTTGGATTGGCACTGCAGACCTATGAGGACAAATTGCATGTTCTGACAGCGCCGGCAGAGATCATTCCCCTGGACCTTGTGAGCCCAGAGGACATTGACCGGATGTTGCAAATGGCGCGCAGGCACTACGATTATGTGATCGTCGATATGCCCTCGACCCTGGTGCAGTGGTCGGAGGTCGTGCTTCAAGCGGCACACGTCTATTTCGCCACGATGGAAATCGACATGCGCTCTGCTCAAAACGCAATGCGCCTGAAACGAGCCCTGCAGGCCGAAGACCTTCCATTTGAGAAATTGCGTTACATTATGAACCGTGCGCCAAAGTTCACAGACCTAGCTGGGAAAAGCCGTGTCAAACGGCTGGCCGAAAGTCTGGGCATCTCGATTGACCTGAACATGCCGGATGGCGGCAAACAGGTCACCCAATCGTCAGATCACGGACAACCGCTCGCGCTTGGCGCTGCCAAAAATCCGTTGCGTAAAGAGATTGCCAAATTGGCTGCCAGCCTGCACGCGCTGGATCAGGCCAGCGAAAAAGCAGCATAAAAAAGGACCGGAGCTATGTTTTCCCGCTATAAGAAGTCAGACGCCAAGCCTGGTCCCGCTGTTGCCGAAAAAGCAGTAAAGACCGAGGAAACCAAAGCCGCCTCCGCAACAGCCGCCGCCTCGACCGCGACACCAGCGCCTAAGAAGGTCATGCGTCGCCCCGTTACGGAACAGGTTGCGGGTGTGGTTGCTCCTGGCGACAAAGAACGCCGCCGCAAGGAGCGCCTAGGTGAAATCAAACTGGAACTGCACCGCGAGCTTCTGGACAACCTGAACTTGGCGGCATTGGACAAGGCGTCAGAACGTGAGTTGCGGGCTGAAATCACGGCGATTGCGACCGAAGTTCTTCAGGAAAAGGCAATTGTCCTTAATCGTGAAGAACGCACTACGCTGTTTCAAGAGCTGTATGATGAGGTCACAGGCCTCGGCCCGCTGGAAACGCTGCTTCAGGACGAAACCGTCAACGATATTCTAGTGAACGGCCCCAAACAGATTTTTGTGGAACGCGCCGGTAAGCTTGAGCTCACCGATATTGTGTTCAAAGATGAAAAGCACCTACTGCGCATCATTGACAAAATCGTTTCCGCAGTAGGCCGCCGAGTGGACGAATCCAACCCCTATGTGGACGCCCGTTTGGGTGACGGTTCACGTTTCAACGCCATGGTGTCACCGATTGCGGTGGACGGCTCTCTGGTCTCCATTCGTAAGTTTAAGAAAGACAAGCTGGGTATTGACGACCTGGTGAAATTTGGCGCGTTTTCCGAGGAAATGGCCGCCTACCTGCAGGCGGCTGTCTCCACCCGTCTGAATGTGATTGTGTCCGGGGGTACCGGTTCTGGTAAAACCACCACGCTCAACGCTCTCAGCTCTTTCATCGACAATGCCGAACGCATCCTGACCATTGAGGATACGGCCGAACTTCAACTGCAACAGACGCATGTTGGCCGAATGGAAAGCCGCCCACCAAACGTGGAAGGCAAAGGCGAGGTTTCCCCGCGCGACTGTCTGAAAAACGCGCTACGGATGCGCCCGGACCGCATCATCGTGGGCGAGACGCGTGGCGAAGAAGTGATCGACATGTTGCAGGCCATGAACACCGGCCACGATGGGTCTATGACCACAATTCACGCCAACAACGCGCGCGATGGTATTTCGCGCCTGGAAAACATGATTGCAATGGCAGGGATCGAGATGCCGCTGAAGGCGGTACGGTCCCAAATCTCCTCGGCTGTGAACCTGATTGTACAAGCCTCTCGCTTGCAGGATGGCTCACGCCGCATGACCTCAATAACGGAGATCACAGGCATGGAAGGCGATGTGATTTCCATGCAGGAACTCTTCCGTTTTCAGCGCACAGGTTTGACGCCGGAGAACAAGATTATCGGCCACTTCACCGCCACCGGCGTACGTTCGCATTATTCCGAGCGTTTCCGCCTCTGGGGTTACGATTTGCCACCTGAAATCTACGAACCGTCTGCGGGGTAATCAGACATGCCATTTTCGCCCGAACTCATTGTCTATGGCCTTATTTTTGTCGGCGTTTTCGTTCTGGTTGAGGGCGTCTATCTGACTGTCTTTGGCAAATCCATCAGCCTCAACAGCCGCGTAAACCGTCGATTGGAGATGTTGGACAAAGGCGCCAAACGTGAAGAAGTGTTAGATCAACTCCGTAAGGAGATGAAACAGCACAGCGAGAACAAAGGTATCCCGCTTTACTCCATGCTGGCTGAAAAGGCCCAGAAAGCGGCCATCGCTTTTTCCCCTATTCAGTTAATCATGATGATGGCGGTTGTGACCGTACTTGCCTTTGTCGGACTGACGATCGGCACCCAGTCCGGTGCCATAACACGTGCCGCAATCGCTCTTATGATGGGCGTTGGAGGTGTCTACACTTGGGTCTCAATGAAAGCTGGCAAACGCATCAAGATGATTGAGGAGCAGTTGCCAGACGCCATCGAACTCATGGTGCGTTCACTGCGTGTTGGGCATCCGTTCTCCGCAGCCATCCAAATTGTCTCCAAGGAAATCGAAGATCCGCTCGCCACCGAATTTGGCGTGATTGCTGATGAAGCCGCTTATGGTCGGGATCTTGGGGAGGCTCTGAAAGACATGGCGGAACGGCTGGACATGCAGGATATGCGCTTCCTGTCGGTGGCCGTGACCATCCAAGCACAATCCGGTGGTAACCTCGCCGAAATTTTGGCCGGTCTGTCCAAAGTGATCCGGGCCCGTTTCCGCCTGTTCCGCCGCGTAAAAGCCATCACAGCAGAAGCGAAGTGGTCCGGAAAATTTCTATCCTCCTTTCCGGTCCTCGCCTTGATTGTGATCAACCTTATGGACCCGAACTACTATGACGAAGTGAAAGAACACTGGCTCTACATACCTGGATGTATCGCCGTGGGTGTGTTTCTGGGATTGAACCTGATCGTCATGAAAATTCTGACCAACATCAAAGTGTAAGGAGATCCTGCTATGACCATTTTGGAAGCCCTAAACTTGATGTTGACCGACATTCTTGGCCCGCGTGGCCCATTCATTGCGGTCCTTGTTCTAGCCCTTTTCTTTGTCCTTCTGGTCGCAGCAGGAATGATGGCGCGTCAGGATGACCCAATTGCCAAACTCAAAAAGACGCAAGAGCAGAAATCGGCCACGCGGTCGACAAAAGAAGACCGCCTGCGCCGCAAAGCCGCGAACGCCAAACTGGACAAATACAAGGCTTTTCTGGAACCGCAAAGCGAAGCAGAGCTCAGCTCTGTCCGGCTTAAGCTCATGCAGGCCGGCTACCCATCTCGCGATGCGGTGCGCGCCTACTATCTCTCCCAGATGCTGCTGGGTCTTGGCGGTTTGGCTTTGGGCGTGAGCTACTTCATTTTTGTGGCACAAACCGACGAGTCGACAACGTCTGATATGCTGTTCTGGATTCTCGGACCGGGCGGCGCTGGATATTTCTTGCCTAAATACTGGGTCACCCGTCGCGTGGGCGAACGCAAGGACGAGATCACATCTGGCTTTCCCGACAGTCTCGACATGATGCTCGTCTGTGTGGAAGCGGGCCAGTCCTTGGATCAATCTATTGTCCGTGTTGCCGGTGAACTGCGCGCCTCTTACCCGGCCTTGGCCCAAGAATTTGAAATCGTCGCCCATGAGATGAAAGCCGGTAAGGACAAATCTCAAGTTCTCTCGGATATGGGAGAGCGGTGTGGCGTACAGGATGTGTCATCTTTCGTTACAGTGCTAATCCAGTCGGCCACCTTTGGTACATCAATTGCAGAGGCCTTGCGGGTCTATGCTGGAGAAATGCGTGACAAACGTGTGATGCGCGCAGAGGAGGCGGCAAACAAGTTGCCAACGAAGATGACTTTGGCCACTATGATGCTTACTGTGCCACCGCTGTTGATCATCTTGGTCAGCCCTTCTGTCATTGGGATCACCGCGCTCGGCCAGTGAGGCAAAACGAGCAATAAAGCACACCAAATGACACACTTCTGGGCCGTCGCCCTGATGACTTTAAGCTTTGCTATTGCCGCCTGTGATACAGGCGGCTTTGGTGTATCTGATGACAGCCCTTACGCCCCCGCTGTGGACCATAATGAAGTGGCCGTAGATGGCCTGGTTGTTGGCTGGCGTTTGATGGATGCGGGCGAATATGATCTGGCAATGGACGCCTTTGTGCGGGCGGGCGTTGAACAGGGCCGCACCTCAGACGTATTGGCCGCCGTGGGAACCGCCAATCTGGTGATGGGGCGCTTGGGACAAGCCGAGAGCATTCTGCGCGAGGCGTTAGACGCAGATGACACGCACCCAGAGACCTGGAATAACCTTGGCATTGTGTTAATGGAGCGCGGCGAATATGCCGAAGCCGAGCAAATCCTGAGACGCGCTTATGCGCTGGACAATGGCGAAAGTGACGCAATCCGAGATAATTTGCGCTTAGCGCTCGCAAATTCGAATCAACCGGTCTATGGTGACGAAAACCAACAAGAATATAAATTGGTGCGGCGAGGTAGCAGCGACTACGTGATCCGCCAGACACCATGAATTGAGAGCAAGAGCAGCAAAGGACGCAAACAATGCGCCATCCTGTTTTGGGGACAATTTGTGTGGCCGGGCTTGTCGCATTGACAGCCTGTTCCGACAAAGGTGATGAAAGCGTCGAGCGCGCTATTCAAGACGTGAACGCGGTTGATGAGACCAACCTGTCAGATGTGATGCTGACAGTAGCCGATCCCAACGAAGGCATTTCCTACTTCCAGCGTACGCTAAAAGACAACCCCGGCCGGATCGACATCCAGCGCGGACTGGCGGTATCGTATGTCCGTGCGAAACGCTACACCGAAGCCGTACCAGCGTGGAAAACCGTCAGCAAACACAAAGACAGCACTGCCAACGACCGGGTGGATCTGGCGGATTCGCAAATTCGTGCGGGCCTGTGGGATGATGCGGAAAAAACACTAGATGGCATCCCTCCTACGCATGAGACCTTCAAAAGGTACCGCCTGGAAGCCATGATTGCGGACAGCAACAAAGAGTGGAACCGGGCAGATAGTTTTTACGAAATCGCAGTAGGTCTTACCACTCGCCCCGCAGGTGTGATGAACAACTGGGGCTACTCTAAGCTGACTCGCGGTGACTACTCAGAAGCAGAGCGCCTGTTTGGCGAAGCCGTGCGTCAGGACAACACCCTGTTTACTGCCAAGAACAACATGGTTTTGGCCCGCGGAGCACAACGTCAGTACACGCTGCCGGTGATCCCTATGGTACAAACCGAGCGGGCGCAGCTGTTACATACGTTGGCACTTTCCGCGATCAAGCAAGGCGACACCGAAACCGGAAAAGTGCTCCTGCGTGAGGCGGTTGAAACCCATCCGCAGCACTTTGAAGCTGCAGTGCGTGCCTTGGATGCGCTCGAGAACGGCTAAGGGTCAAGATGCAGGTCTCTAGCACATTTGCGCTTTGGGCTTTGATCCCAGCAGCCCCTCTTTGTGTCTACATCTTCTGGATGGACATGAAGCACAAAAAAATCAGCAATCGGTCCGTCTGGGCGCTTTTTGCGATCTTTGTGGTCGTGGGACTTGCGACGTTGCCGCTCATGGATTTTGCTTGGCGGTTTGCCAACTATGGTGTTGTTTTTGCAGTACTCCTTCTCATGTGGATGGCACGGCAAGTTGGAGCTGGAGACGTAAAGATGGCAGCGGTAGCTGCGCTTTATGTCGAAAGGGCGGATGTCAGCTATATGCTAATCATCACCTTTGGATCGATCATTGTTGCCGTATTGGCCACGTTGATCATCCGGGCGACGCCTTTGCGGAACCTGGCGCCAGATTGGGCCGCTTGGAAACTCAAAGCCTCCGAAAATGACATCAATGTCGGCAAGGGCGATCAAATGACCATTCCAATGGGCACAGGCATTGGATTGGCGCTTTGCACCTATCTCATCCTCGGCATAGTGCACGGCCAATAAATCGCATCCTCCACGATGCCGGCCCGAAGCGGCCCAAAAAACGCCACCTTTTGATTGTTTATCGGATGGAAACAGACCGAGGGCTTTGCGGCCCTCACTCAGGAGTGTTGCGTCATGAACATGCAAACCACAAGCGTAATGGCCCCACCGCCTCCAAAGCGGATTGAGGAAATGAAACTGCCCGTGGTGATGATGCGGGACATCCTATTGAAAACCATGTTCCGTAAAAACGTTGACATGGTGGGAGACATCTCCAAAGCCATCTGCCTGCCCCGCGCGGTGACACAAGAGCTGGTTGACATGGCCCGCGAACAACGCCTGCTTGAGGCGACTGGCACGCTCAACGCAAACTCCGGCGACGAGATGGGTTATCAGTTAACCGATGCTGGCAAAGGCCGCGCGCAAGACGCTTTGGCACAGTCCGAGTACTTTGGCGCCATGCCGGTGCCGCTGGATGTGTACCGCGAGCAGGTCAAACGTCAATCGATCCGCAACATTCAAATCACTCGCGACCAACTCACCGGCGCGATGGGTCATTTGATCCTGCCGCCTGACCTGCTGGACCAACTTGGCCCTGCCGTGGGATCCGGCCGCTCAATCCTGATGTATGGCCCGCCCGGCAACGGTAAATCCTCGATTTCCAACGGCATCCGCGATGCGATGGGCGACAAGGTCTATGTGCCCCACGCCATCGAATACGCCGGTCAGGTGATCACTGTTTATGACCCTATTGTGCACTCCGCTGCTGAGGCGGACGAACAAGATGAGAATAGCCTGCGCCGCACCGCGCGATTTGACAGCCGTTATGTGAAATGTGACCGACCTACGGTGATCACCGGTGGTGAGCTGTCGCTCAACATGCTCGATCTGGTCTACAATCCGACCGCGCGCACCTATCAGGCGCCGCTGCAACTCAAATCCACCGGCGGCATCTTCATTGTGGACGACTTGGGACGTCAGGAAGAACCCCCACAGGCACTAGTCAACCGCTGGATTGTGCCACTGGAAGAGAGCAAAGACATTCTCGCCCTGCAGTCTGGTGAGAAGTTCGAGGTACCGTTTGATACGCTGGTGATTTTCTCCACC
Source organism: Shimia sp. (assembly GCA_024224295.1). Taxonomy (GTDB): domain Bacteria; phylum Pseudomonadota; class Alphaproteobacteria; order Rhodobacterales; family Rhodobacteraceae; genus Shimia. The sequence goes on from JAAENN010000316.1 coordinate 9,986, forward strand.
AACTTCCACCCAAACGAGATCTTTGACCAAGCAGCCCTGCGCAGGATCTTCTACAAGATCAAAATCGACGGCCCTAGCCAGGAAAACTTCCTGAAAATCTTCGCCCTTGTGGCCAAGAAAAAGGGGCTCCCGCTGGATGAGACCTCGCTCATTCACCTGCTCAAAACCAAATACCCAACGATCGACAACACCTACGCCAACTATCAGCCGGTGTTCTTGATTGATCAGATCATCTCGATCTGCGAATTTGAGGGTATTCCTTACCAAATGCGCCCCGACCTGATTGATCGCGCCTGGGCCAATATGTTCGTGAAAGACGAGCACATCGTGAAGTGATCCAAAGGGCCGCATTACGCGGCCTTTTTTATGCGTCCTGTTTCGCCTACATAGCCCCTATGTCACCGCTTGCTCATATCGCCGCCCTGCCCGTCCGGGCCTACCGTTTGATTTTTAGTCCGTGGGTTGGGCACAATTGCCGCTTTCAACCAACCTGCTCCGCCTATGCGCTGGAGGCGCTGGAAAAACATGGTGCCTTCAAAGGCAGCTGGCTGACTCTGCGCCGCCTTGGCCGTTGCCACCCCTTCGGCAGCAGCGGTTATGATCCCGTGCCGCCATGCTGTGGAAGCAACGATGACGCATCCGGCGACACGCCAAGCTGCAAAAGCTGACTGGACACCACTCAAGGGAGTGCTAGCCTAAGCGCATTCAATTGTCTTTACAGGAGATTTCCCATGCGCCTTTCCCCCATCCTGGCCACAACGGCCGCATTGGCCATATCCAGCACCGCAGTATTGGCGGACAAATTTGTCGGCTATGGCGCCGTGGACGGCTGGAACGTTCATATCGACACCGAAAAAGGTACTTGTCTGGTGGAAACCAAAGATGACTTTGACAATGTCATCCAAATGGGCCTAACCAAAGACCGCGCTATTGGATACATCGGCGTTTTCACGAAAGACGAAACCAACATCCGTACCGATAAAAAACAGGATGTTGCCCTGCTGATTGGTGAAAATCTTTACGTGGGAGAGGCCACTGGTATGCGTGGCAACATCACTAAAGGCTACAGTGGTGGCTATGTGCTGACTGACAACCCCGCCGTTTACGAAGACATCCGCCGCGCGCGCACAATGACGGTTTTCCCAGAGGAGGAATACTCCTTCATCGTAAATCTAGCCGGCACCGCCAAAGCACTGGATTTGGCCAAAAAGTGCAACGAAGACCAGCTTAACTAACGGCCCCAGCGATCTGTCCGGGGAAGGCGCCCGTCGGCCCCGGACAGGAACCAACACCCGCGAAACACTATGTTTCCAAAACAGCCACAGCGGCTTTCGCTCACAGTCGCGTGAACATCACGTCTACACGCCTTCCATTGTCCCCCTAACCAAATGCAAAGCCCCAATAAAAAAGGGGTTTTATGTCAGCCGGCGACACATTTCTCATCCCCCACCCCCGTATAAATGCCCTGTGCCCGAAATCACACGGGTCAGGTTTTCCTTACGAGCGCTTGTGGTCAGCCCCCAACCTGTGGATATCCTTGGGGATAGATTGACCTTGGATGGTCCCCCGCATAAGGCACGGCATGTTAGACGATCTCAATGATATCCACCCCCTGTTTCAGGACGCGCCTTCTTCGACCAATTTCAAGAAGTTGCGCAAACGAATCGTGCGTCAAACGCGTGAGGCGATTGAACAGTACGGCATGATCGAACGCGGTGCGAAGTGGTTGGTGTGCCTCTCCGGAGGTAAGGATTCCTATACCCTACTGGCTGTTTTACATGAGCTAAAATGGCGCGGCCTACTGCCTGTTGAGCTCTTGGCCTGCAATCTTGATCAGGGCCAACCAAATTTTCCAGCCACGGTCCTGCCGGCGTTTCTGGAGAAAATGGGTGTTCCGCACCGTATCGAGTATCAGGACACCTATTCGATTGTGAAAGACAAGGTTCCGGCGGGCCGTACTTATTGCGCACTCTGCTCGCGCCTGCGCCGTGGCAACCTTTACCGGATCGCGCGCGAGGAGGGTTGCAGCGCCGTTGTGCTTGGCCATCACCGTGATGACATCCTCGAGACCTTCTTCATGAACCTTTTCCATGGCGGGCGTCTGGCCACCATGCCCCCAAAGCTTGTTAACGAAGAAGGCGATCTTTTTGTGTACCGTCCATTGGCGCACGTGGCGGAAGAGGATTGTGAAAAATTCTCCAAGGCCATGAACTACCCCATCATCCCCTGTGACCTCTGCGGTTCGCAGGACGGCCTGCAACGTCAACAAGTCAAACAGATTTTGGACCAATGGGAGGCCAACAGCCCGGGCCGTCGCCAGGTGATGTTCAAGGCCCTGACCAATGTCAGACCCAGCCACATGATGGACCCAAAGCTGTTCGATTTCGTCGGCTTAGCTCGAGATTCACTAAAATTTGAGCAAAATTCAGATACGATCCCTAAGCTACGTTAACTGATCACTTAAGAGAATCGATGACACTAGACTGAGATTTACGCGTCACAGGACACCTCATATGCAGTCGCGACTTGACACACTTTTGGCTTCACTCCGGGCGTTTAGCACCCGTGAATCCTCTGTGCGTCGGTTTGTTCCTCTGCTGTTTCCCGCGGTGACCCTGGCCGCCTGGTTTGCTTTCGGAGAACTAGGGCTTCTGGTTTGTGCTTTCTTGCTTCCGCTGCCTTTTCTGGTGTTCTCTCCTTTTACCACCTCCAAACGGCGCAAAAAAAGCGAAGTCGACGGGCTCACTGGTCTGCTTTCTCCGGCGGGGTTTGAGCGCCAGATGCAGGAAAAGATGTCCGCGCTGGAAGAGGATGGGCGCACCACGGCCTGTTTTTCCATCAAGATCGACAACTTTGCGCGCCTGCGCGAAAACCACGGTGACCAAGCCGCCGAAGAGGTGTTGCGCTATGTGGCTGAACGCATGAAAAGCGCGCTCAGAACGGGGGATCTGGTTGCGCGATCTGGCGATGCGGCCTTCTGTGTTGCACTTGAACCTATTGCCTTTTTCGATGTCGAAAGCGGCATTCAGATGGCAACCCGTTTTCAAACCGCCATTGAAGAGCCTGTGCCTCTTCAAATGGCCTCTATTTATGTCAGCTGCTCAATCGGTTTCTGCCTGTCCTCGCGCCTTAATCGCCCATCGGCTACGGCGATGGTCCAAGCCGCGGATATGGCAATGTGCGAAGCCCAACTCACCGGTGACAGCAACATCCGCGCCTATTCCACGGACATGGGCCGCAAGGTAATTTCCCGTCGCAAAACCCAAAGCGAAGCGGCCCGGACATTGCAGCGCGACCAAATTCGCGCTTGGTTTCAACCACAGGTATCAACAGACACGGGCCAAGTGACTGGTTTTGAGGCGCTGGCCCGCTGGGAACACCCAGAACGTGGTATTCTGGCACCCATCCAATTCCTCGATGTGCTGCATCAAACCGGACAAATGGGACAGTTGGCGGACCTTATGTTGCGTCAATCCCTGGATGCCGTCCGCGCCTGGGATGATGCAGGGTTCAACGTACCAATGGTCGGCGTGAACTTTGCTGGTGAAGAACTGCGGAGCCCAACTCTGGTGGAACGCATTCAATGGGAGCTGGACCGCACCGAATTAGACGCCAAACGTCTTGGCATCGAGGTGCTGGAAAGCGTGGTTGCCGGGACTCCGGATGATATGGTGGTGCGTAACGTTGAAGCCATCAGCGCACTGGGTTGCGAAATTGATTTGGATGATTTTGGCACTGGCCATGCTTCGATATCGTCGATCCGCCGCCTCCCGGTCAAACGCATTAAGATTGACCGCTCCTTTGTGACCAACATCGACAAAGACCCAGAGCAACAACGCATGATTGCCGCGATTGTCACCATGGCAGAGCGGCTTGGCTTGGAAACTCTGGCAGAAGGTGTTGAAAACCCAGCGGAACACGCAATGCTCGCACAGCTTGGCTGCTCTCATGTGCAAGGCTATGGCATCGCTCGCCCGATGCCGTTCTATGAGACGATCAAGTGGATGACCGAGCACCAAGAGAAAATTGGTCCGGCGCTTCAGATCGGCAACAAACCAAGCTGACCGCCACGCTGAACTTGGTACCTTCTCCTCCCGACATGCAACGAACCGCTGCCTTTCCGGCAAATTGGGTCGAATCCCCTTGACCTTTGGCTGTCACCTCTGTTGAACCTCACCATCCTTTTTAACGACAGATGGCTTGTGGCAATGGACGATCAGAATAAGAACCTCATCCTCGCGACGGCGCTCAGTTTTGGCGTAATCCTGATCTGGTTCTGGTTTATGCCTCCCCCTGAGGCCACTCAGGATCCCAACGCTCCAACCGCCGTTGTTGAGGGCACGGACGCGGTCACCCCGTCTACGGCACCTGCGACAGCGTCTGCTGACTCCGGCGCGGCCACCTCTGTCGAGCCTTCCGAAGTTGCGGATGCACCGCGTGTGGATATCGACACCGCGCGCCTGTCCGGCTCCGTCTCTCTGCTGGGCGGCCGTCTGGACGACCTGAAGCTCAACGACTACCGCGAAACACAGGACGAAGATTCACCCATCGTGACCTTCCTGTCGCCAAATGGGGAGCCTCATGCTTACTACGCACTGTATGGCTGGGCACCGGGCGCAGGACTGTCCTTGGACCAGGTGCCAGGTTCCAACACGCTTTGGGCTGTAGAATCCGGCGAAACCCTCACAGTTGAGACTCCGATCACCCTGAAATGGGACAATGACGCAGGCCTGATCTTCCGCCGCACGATTTCGGTCGACAAAGACTACATGTTCTCGGTTGAGCAAACTGTGGAAAACACCGGCGCAGGCACCGTCTCTTTGGCGCCTTACGGTGTGCTCGCGCGATACGGTCAGCCGGACGATCTGAAGAACTTCTTCATCCTGCACGAAGGTCTGATCTCTATGGCCGACGGCGAGCTGACCGAAACTGACTATGACGGTATGACCGACTACACTTTCGATCAGCGCGAAGGCGCGCCAGCGGAAGTCTCCCAGGTGGAAGCCAACGGTTGGATCGGTTTCACCGACCACTACTGGATGGCGACATTGATCCCCGAACAAGGTAAGCCATTCAAATCCGTGGCAAAATACGACGCGTCGCGCGACATCTACCAAACCGAAGCCGTGATGCAGACCATGCAGGTTGCCGAAGGTGAAACGGCAACTGCCAATTCGCGTCTGTTTGCAGGCTCCAAGGACTGGGGCAAAATCCGCAACTATCAGAACGAAGAAGGCGTTGAAGGTCTGCTGGAGTCCATCGACTGGGGCTGGTTCTCCTTCCTGACCAAGCCGATTATGTGGCTCCTGATGTGGCTCTATGGTTTCATCGGCAACATGGGCTGGGCGATCATCGCGCTGACCGTAGTTCTGAAAATCATCGTCTTCCCGCTGGCGTATAAATCTTATGCCTCCATGGCGAAGATGAAAGAGCTTCAGCCGCAAATGGAGAAGCTCAAGGAAAACGCCGGCGACGACCGTCAAAAGATGCAGCAGGCGATGATGGAGCTGTACAAGAAGGAAAAGGTCAATCCGGCAGCAGGCTGTCTTCCAATCCTGATCCAGATCCCGATCTTCTTCTCGCTCTACAAAGTGATCTTTGTGACCAAGGAACTGCGCCACGCGCCATGGTTTGGTTGGATCACCGACCTCTCCGCGCCGGATCCAAGCTCGATCTTCAACCTGTTTGGCATCCTGCCATACGGTGTGCCAGAGCTGGGCTTCTTTGAGATCTTCAGCCTCGGTATTCTGCCAATCCTTCTGGGTATCTCCATGTGGCTGCAGCAGAAACTGAACCCGGCCCCAACCGATCCAACGCAAAAGATGATCTTTGCCTGGATGCCATGGGTCTTCATGTTCATGCTCGGCAGCTTTGCGTCCGGACTTGTGATCTACTGGATCACCAACAACGTGATCACCTTCATCCAGCAGTACGGCATCATGCGGCAGCACGGCTATAAGCCCGACGTGTTTGGCAACATCAAATCGAGTTTCAAAAAGAAACCCGAGGAGGACGCTAAATAATGGGAAACGTCTCCGCTCTTTGGCGACACCCGATCAAGGCCCACGGACGCGAGTCCGTGGGTCATGTCTCTTTGGTGGAGGGGCAAACCTTCCCTTGGGATCGTCGCTACGCAGTTGCTCATGAGCGCGCCAAAACCGAAGGTGGCGAATGGGCACGTTGCGTCAATTTCTCCCGCGCGGCCGGGGCGCCTTCGCTGCAGGCCATCACCGCCAAGGTTGACGAAGCCAGTGGTAAGATCACCTTGCAACACCCGGACCTCTGGGAGCTGACTATTGATCCGGAAACCCAAGGCGACAAGCTGATTGATTGGGTGCGTCCCATCATGCCCAAGGACCGCGCTGCAAGTGCCAAACTGGTGCCCGCCGGTGAATTTGGCATGACCGACAGCCCCTTCCCGTCCATTGCCATTCACACCACCGCCAGCCACCGTGCCATTGAAGGCCGCTTAGGCCGAAAACTCACCACCGAACGCTGGCGCGGCAACATCTGGCTCGACGGCTTCGCGCCATGGGAAGAATTTGACTGGATTGGCAAGACACTCCGCATTGGCGGCACAGAGATCGAGGTGCGTGAACGCATTACGCGCTGCAAAGCAACCACCGCCAACACGGACACCGGTGTCCGTGACGCAGACACACTGGGCGTTTTGAACGAAGCCTTTGGCCATCAGGACTTTGGCGTCTACGGTGTAGTGACCAAATCCGGCGACATTGCCGTCGGCGACACAGCAGAGGTGCTCTGATGCAGCTTCCCTTCCCATTTGTCGAAGACCCCGAACCCATCGCATTTGAGCGCGGCCGCAAGCTTTTTGATGGCTCCAACTCCGACTTCCTCAAAGGTGTGGTTGCCATGGATGGCCTGCCTGCGGGGGACCGTGTTGAGGTCTGTTTCGCCGGCCGCTCCAACGTGGGGAAATCCACGTTGATCAACGCGCTGACCAACCGCAGCCGACTGGCGCGCGCCTCCAACACCCCGGGACGAACGCAAGAGATCAACTTCTTCACGCTGACCGAAAGCCACTATCTCGTCGACTTGCCGGGCTATGGCTATGCCAACGCGCCTTTGGCAGTGGTGGAGAAATGGCAGCGCCTGCTGAAACAATATCTCTCCGGCCGCGCCAACCTGCGCCGCGCTTTTGTGTTGATCGACACTCGTCACGGCATCAAAGACGTGGATGAGGAGATCATGTCTCTAATGGACAGCTCTGCGCTGACCTTTCAGGTGGTGATGACCAAAGCCGACAAGGTGAAAGAGAAAGACCGCGAGAAGGTGTTCAAGCAAGTGCGCGAGAAACTCTCCAAACACCCGGCGGCTTTCCCGGAGATTGTACTTACCAGCTCCGAAAAGGGCGACGGCATTGCCACGCTGCGCTCCATCATAGCCGGTCTCGAATAATACATGCGCCTGCTGACGTCTTTGGTGCTTCTGGTAGCCTTGATGGCTTCCGCACTCATCCCGACGGGATGGATGCCAAAGACGTTTGCCGGTGGCCATATGGTGCTTGTCATCTGTACCGGTGATGAGTTTGTTGAAATGCTTGTGGACGAGACCGGGGCGCCGGTGCCGTTGCATGAGCAGACCGAAGACAAGCGCAGCCCTTGCGCCTTTTCCGCGGTTGCAGATGTCGTTCCGGTTATGAACGGCCCCTTCCCGTTGCCGCTTGATGCGTCCCTGACTGACCGCTGGCAACATCGGGACTTCACCCACAATAGCGCCGGCTTGCACCGCCGCTACGACGCGCGCGGTCCCCCGGCACTCTCCTGAGTTCCCCTTAAAATCAAACACAAAACAAGCTGCCTTGGAGACACAAGGTGGCCCTTCAGGAGATGTTCCTTCATGGCTCAGGACAGCCAATTTGCCGACGTGCGCGCAGAGCAATCCAGCGCAACGTCTCTCTCTCAAAAACTCTACTTCGCCGCTTGGCGCTGGCATTTCTACGCGGCGCTTTATGTGGTGCCTTTCATGATTATGCTTGCCGTGACCGGCATGATGATGATGTTCATCACCCAGTTTGACGGACGCGATGGCGAAAAGATCGCCGTCACCCCACAAGACACCGTGTTGAGTGTAACCGATCAGGCCGCCGCCGCCACATCCGCGGTGCCCGGCACAGTGGTCGAATACATCGGACCAAAATCAGATGCGCTCGCCACTGTGTTCCGCATCAACACCGGCGACACCCACCAGATGGTCGCCGTCGATCCCTACACCGGCGCTGTGCTCGGCAACTGGGACCGTCGCGCGGGTTGGTATGATCTGGCCGACAACATCCACGGCTCGCTGTTGCTGGGCGACACAGGCGACCGGCTGATTGAAATCGCTGCGGGCCTTGGCCTCGTTCTGGTGTTGACCGGTCTCTACCTGTGGTGGCCGCGCGGCGGCGACACCTCTGTTTTCATTCCCAACCTAAAAGCGCGCGGTCGTGCCTTGTGGAAAAGCCTGCACGCCGTCACCGGCTTCTGGATTTCCGCTTTATTGGTGATATTCCTGATCTCCGGCCTTGCCTGGGCGGGCATCTGGGGCGGCAAATTTGTGCAAGCCTGGTCCACTTTCCCAGCGGAAAAGTGGAATGACGTGCCTCTGTCTGACAGCCCCCACGCCAGCATGAACCACGGCAACCAGAACGATGTGCCATGGGCGCTGGAACAGACCCCAATGCCGGCCTCCGGTTCAAATGTGGGCGTCACCGGAACCACCGCAGGCGCACCTGTGGACATCAACAGCCTTGTGGCCTTGGGGCGCGACCTGGGTCTTGAGGGCCGTTTCCGCGTGGCCTACCCGCGTGACGAAGCTGGCGTCTGGACCATCAATCAGGACAGCATGAGTGGCGACAGCACCACTCCAACCGTCGACGCCACCATTCACGTAGACCAATACACCGGCAAAATCCTCGCCGAGGTGCGCTATGCTGACTATTCGGTTGCCGGTAAATCCATGGCGTTGGGCATCCCTTTCCACATGGGCCTAATGGGACTGTGGAACCTGCTTCTGAACACAGTGTTCTGTCTGATGGTGATCTTTGTCTGTGTGTCCGGTGTGGTCATGTGGCTCAAACGCCGCCCGTCCAAAGCCTTGCGCCTGGCAGCTCCGCCTGCACCAAAGGAAATGCCGCTCTTTAAGGGAGTATTGCTGATTGCCGCGCTTGTTTCGGTCGCCTTCCCCTTGGTGGGTGTGACCCTGCTGGCCGTGCTGGCCTTTGACGTGTTAATCGTGAGCAACATTCCCGCGCTGAAACGCGCCTTATCATAACCTACCTGCCCCGCCCGCACCGGTGGGCGGGGCATTTTGAGGATTTTGGATGCAGCTCACAGGAATTGGCGTCGCTGGATGTGGCCGCATGGGTGGGCCCATGCTGTCCGCACTGCGTAATATCGGGTTTGACGCCTTTGGCTATGACGTCCGACCAGCAGCAGAATTCGGGGATCTTGCGCCCCAGATGCTTGCTCTGGATGACTTTCGCCAAGACCTGCAAATCTTGATCACAGTCGTGCGCGACATTGCCCAAACCGATGACGTGCTGTTTGGCGCGCAGAACCTGATCGAAACCGGCCCCAGTCTTCAAACGGTGATCCTCTCCTCTACCCTATCGCCCAAATACGTCCGAGCTTTGCGCCACCGCGTGCCAGATCACATCACCTTGATCGATGCCCCGATGTCCGGCGCAGCCATTGCCGCAGAAAAGGCTCGCCTATCATTTATGCTGGGCGGTGACACAGATGCGCTGCAACAACATCAGCCCCTGTTTGACGCTATGGGCGCGCATTTTCATCACATGGGCGACTACGGCGCAGGTATGCAGGCCAAAGTGCTCAACAACCTGCTGGCGGCGTCCAACACGGCCATGACCCGTCTTGTGCTCGACTGGGCCGATCAAACAGGCATCGACGAAGACGCGCTCCTGAACCTGATCCACACCTCCTCGGGGCAAAACTGGCTCGCCTCTGGTTTCAACGCCATCGAATTTGCCCGCGACGGTTGGGAAGAGGACAACACCATTGGCATTCTGACCAAAGATGTTGCCTCCGCGCTGGACGCCGCACCGGAGGGTGCTGACACCACCCTGCCGGAAACGGTGCGTCAGGCGATCTTTGCGCTCAAACCACGCCATTAACCATCCGATAAGACACACTGCACAGCCGTTGCACTCTGCACGCAATTCCGGCAAGACATCTTTATGAGTATTCGAGCCCTTGCCCTTTCCGTCCATTTCTTCACCGCCACCGGTGCCGTCTTTGCCATGTTGGCCATGCTGGCCGCGGTGGATGGCAAGTGGAGCCTGATGTTCCTGTGGCTGGTCGTGGCCTTTATCGTAGATGGGATCGACGGGCCTTTGGCGCGCCACTACCACGTGAAGCAAAACGCGCCGGAGTTTGATGGCGTCTTGCTCGACCTGATCATTGACTACCTCACCTACGTCTTCATCCCGGCTTATGCGCTGTTTAAATCGGGACTGATGGACGGTTGGACTGGCTGGTTTGCGATCATCATCATCACCTTCGCCTCCGCACTTTATTTCGCGGATACGCGCATGAAAACCAAGGATAATTCCTTCTCCGGCTTCCCGGGATGCTGGAATATGGTGGTGATTGTGATCTTTGCAGTGGAGCCAAACTTCTGGGTCAGCCTCGCGCTAGTGACCGTGCTTGCTATCACCATGTTCCTACCAATCAAATTTGTGCACCCCACCCGCACCGAGCGCTGGCGTTTAGTGACTTTCCCAATGGCGCTGGCCTGGACGTTCTTTGCCGGCTGGGCGGCCTGGGTCGATTTCCACCCAGAAAGCTGGGCACATTGGGGGCTAGTTGCCACCTCGGTTTACCTCACCGTCGCAGGTGCTGCGCAACAGCTCATCTACCGCGAAACTCTCTAATCAAATCAACAGACCACCGGCCCGCTCATGTTTGAGCAGCCAGACTTTGGTCTCCACGCCACCTAGACCGGAAAACCCGCCCAACCCGTTTGCGCCGAGCACACGGTGACAGGGAATAATCACCGGGATCGGATTGCCGCCACATCCCTGCCCGATCGCCTGTGCAGGCACGCCGAGGTCTTTGGACAGCTCTCCATAGGTGCGGGTTTCACCCAGCGGGATCGCCAACATAGCATCACACACCCGCTGCTGAAAGTCTGACGCCTCTATCTTCAGTGGCAGATCAAACCCCTGCGCCGGGTCGTCAAAATACGCCGACAATTGCGCAGCAGCTTCACGCAACAACGGCGTGTCATCCGCGCCGCCACTCTCCCATTCAGCACGCACAATAGCGCCATCCTGTTCGGTGAGCGTCATTGGGCCGGTGGGTGTGTCTACGGTCAATCTCAACATGACGCCACACTGCCCAAGCAAAAGGCGCCCCGCAAGCGGGACGCCTCATTTTGCGCATCATTTGGAACGCAAATTAGCTCAGCGGGTAGCCCATCTCTTCCAAAGCGTCGCTGCAACGTTTGCAAACGCCCGGATATTTGTGCTGACCAACATCTGGCAGGATCTTCCAGCTGCGCTGACATTTCTGCCCCTGCGCTTTCTCAAAGACCACGCCAACACCTTCGACCTCCGGCATGCGGAAAGCTTCGGCCGGCATCGGATCACTGGTCACCGAGATGTCAGACGTGATGCAGACATCGGCAAACTCACCGGTCTTGAGAGACGCAACCACATCCGCGTCACGAACGTGCACAACAGGAGCCGCTTCAAGCGAGGCACCAATCACCTTGTTGGTCCGCTGGATTTCCAAGGCGGCGGTCACAACGCGGCGCACTTCGCGCACCTTGGCCCATTTCGCGGCCAGTGGCTCATCGATCCAATCCGCTGGTGTGTCCGGGAAATCCACCAGGTGCACGGAGCTGTCTTCACCCGGGAACCGCTCGAGCCAAACCTCTTCCATGGTGAACACCAGTACCGGCGACAGCCAGGTGGTCAAGCGGTGGAACAGGATGTCCAGAACGGTACGCGCGGAGCGGCGACGCAGCGTGTCGCCATCACAGTAGAGCGCATCCTTGCGGATATCGAAGTAGAAAGACGACAGCTCCACAGTGGCAAAGTTGAACACTGCAGAAACAACGCCCTGGAAGTTGAACTCCGCGTAGCCTTTGCGCACCTGATGATCCAGCTCCGCCAGACGATGCAGCACCCAACGCTCCAGCTCCGGCATATCCGCCGGGTCTACGCGATCGGCCTCGGTGAAGTCGCTGAGCGAGCCCATCATGAAGCGCATGGTGTTGCGCAGGCGGCGATAGCTGTCCGCCACACCTTTCAGGATCTCTGGCCCAATGCGCTGATCGGCGGTGTAGTCGGTCTGCGCCACCCACAGGCGCAGGATATCCGCGCCATACTGTTGCACAACTTTCTCAGGCACGATGGTGTTGCCGAGCGATTTGGACATCTTGTTGCCCTTCTCGTCCAGCGTGAACCCGTGCGTCACCACATTGCGGTACGGGGCACGGCCTTTGGTGCCACAGGCTTGCAGAAGCGAGCTGTGGAACCAGCCACGGTGCTGGTCGGTGCCTTCCATGTAGACGTCGGCGATGCCGTCGGCCACGCCATCTTCACGGTCGCGCAGCACAAAGGCGTGGGTGGACCCGGAGTCAAACCACACGTCGAGCACGTCAAAGACCTGCTCCCACTCATCGGCGTTGTACTTGTCGCCTAGGAAGCGCTGTTTCGCGCCATCCATGTACCAGCAATCCGCGCCTTCTTCTTCAAAAGCGGCTTTCACCCGGGCGTTCACCTCTGGATCACGCAGCAAGAAGCCTTCGTCGGTTGGCAGCAGGCC
>JAAENN010000317.1 GCA_024224295.1 Shimia sp.
CCACATACTTCCAGCTCTTCCAATCTTCCTATGCTTCGAGCTCTCGCCTCTTCCAGCACTCCCAGACCACCCCCTACCTCCAATCTCACTCTCCCAACACTTCCAGCTCTTCAACGCTTCCAGCCCTGCGTAGAGGCGTCGCTGTTTTTCGTCGAGCAAACTGGAAAACAGAACGATGGCCGCCCTCAGCTCATCAGGCATGATCGGAGCCTCGGGCAAGGGGCCGGCCACTCCAGGCTCCGCAAGACACACTCGACGAGCCAGAAGTTGCTGACGTCTTGTGTCTACATCGGCCGAGCAGTAGAGGAACCGACCAGCGATGTGTTCTCGGGCGAGTCGCCCGTCACGAACAAGTTTGCGCAGGGCATCCTTGGTGCCAACGCGTAGCACGTTGTCGAGTTCATCAACCACACAGCCGCACTCGGCGGTTTCCACGATGGCCGCGGCTGTCGAGAGCAGCGTTCCGTGGATCGAGAAGCAGATCTCTTCGTAGGACCACAGACCCAGCTCATCGAACCGAGCGATCTCATCAAGGGTGTAGTAGCGGCCGCAGTGCGAGTAGCTGCTGCGGTAGGGCAGCTTCCTGAGTTTTCGAAACACGGTCCGCTTCACGTTGGTGCCAAGAGCCGCCTTCAACTCCGGCATGGTGGCGACCTTCTGCTTGCGGAACAGCGTCGCGATGTTCTTTACGGAGTATTCCGTGGGTCTCATAATGTCACCTTTGCGCCTTTATTGGCGTTATGATGACATAACAGGCGTGTCCTGTCAAGACATCTTCTTCGCTTACTGAATCTCGCATAATAGAGTGACGATCTGGGTCAAAAAAAGAAGCCGGCGTGGTGCAAGAAAGAAAACGGCAGCTCGGATCGGCGTACCCGCTCCATGCCGTTGCGCAGGGCTGCTTCGGCCTCGCCTAAGCCGTCGACGCAGCGGTTGGCCAATTCCTGGCCTTTGACGTTGCCCCACAAGTCCTCCACCGGATTCAGATCGGGAGAGTAGCCCGGCAGCATCTCCACCTGCAACCAGCTCCGCTGGCTCTCCAGGTACTGTTTCATCTCCCGACTCTTGTGCGCCGGTAAGCCGTCCCAGATCAGAATGGCCTTCTGTCCGCGCAGGTGCTTCTTCAGGTCGCGCAAGAAACCGATCAAGCTCTCGTCGTTGTAGCTGCCCGGCTTGGTTTGGAACCACAATCGGCAGCGCTTCCCGTCCCAGCGGTAGCCCAGCGCTGCACAGATTGACAGCTTCTTCCAGTTGAAGGCGTGAACCAACACCGGCGTCTCTCCCTTCGGCGCCCAGGTTCTTCTCACCGGCGGCCGCTCCGAGACCCCGCTTTCGTCCTGGAAGATGATCCAAGCTTTTCGACGCCGGGCGTTTTTTTTACTGCCGGCCACCGCTTCGCCACCCACTGCCGGCGCGCCTCTTGCTTGCGCTCCCGGGCCTGCTTGGCCGGCCGTTGCAGGCTCCACTTCATGGCCCCCAAGATCTTCCACACATGTCCGGGGTGGTAGCGCACTCCCGTCACCCGCTCGATCACGGTGGCCACCCGGGGCAGCGTCCACAACTCCGTCCCAAAACCGTGGGCGCGGGCTCCTTGCCGCAGTGCCTCGTCCACCAGCGCCAGTTGCTTGTCGTCCAGCTTCGGCTGCCGGCCGGCCCGGCCCGCACCAGGTATCCAGCCTGGCTCATCCGACTGCCATGCCTCATGCCAACGGCTCACGCTCTGGCGGCTGACGTGGAGTTCCCGCGCGATCTCCGCCTGGCTCCGCTTGCCAGCGGCGAAGAATCGCGCGGCGCGTCGACGCCGCTGTTGCATCGCCGCAAAATCTCGCCGGGGTGCTACGGGTCGGGTCATACCAATATTCTATCGGTTGGTCGACTCTCTTGTCACTATATTATGCGAGATTCAGTAATCCGCGTTCCCTCGATGCGGATGTTGAATCGATTGCCCATCTCGCCCTCGTACCGCACGTTGAGCTTGCGCCCCAGGAACGTCGCGATATTGTCCGGCTTGACGGTGTGGATCGCCGTTCGGGTCAGGTTGCCGTAGATCGCCGCCAACTCCGCCTGCCGCCGGAACACGATGTCGGTGGCGTACTCGCACTGGTCCACGCTCCAGTGATAAGCCACCCCGAAGGCGCGGTGAATCGGACAATAGGTGCGGGCGAACTCGTCCAGCTTCACGTGCAGCCGTTGGATCTGCCAGCCGTTGGCGATCTGTTGCGCCCGGGGCCAGTCGGCAACCTCCAAGAACGTGTTGTCCAGCAATGTGAAATCGATCTGGCGTTTC
>JAAENN010000318.1 GCA_024224295.1 Shimia sp.
CGGGACGGCCAAGTGGATGCAAAATTACCTAGAGCAGGACGAAACAGAGGATGCCGCAGCGCGGCCACCCGAAGGGAGACAAGCATGAACGGCAAGACTGTCAGCCGCATTACCGGCTTCATTGGGGCGATGATGCTAGCGGCCTTCACGATCGGCCTGGCGCACAGCATTTCGACCGGTTTTGCCGGCTTCTGGGGCGGCCTGCCGTTCTGGATCATCGTGATCGGCGTGCTGGCGATGGTCTTCTACGACTACTGGGATGAATGCTTTCGGAAAAAGCGCTGACGAACCCGGCGGCGCCCTCCGGTCCCAATACCCGACAACTAAACCACTACCGACTGACGTCGGTAGGTTTGGTGGGAGCGTGGTTTTCGATGTACTGAAGTATGATCTCGTCGGTGACCATCCCGCTTGTGGTACAGAAAAAGCCCCGCGCCCAGAAGTGCCGCCCCCAATAGCGTTTGCGAAGGTTGGGGAACTCCATCTGTATCTTGCGCGAGGAACGTCCCTTCAGGCGGCGCATGACATCGCTGACGGCATGCTTTGGCGGTATCGAGACGAACATGTGTACATGGTCCCTGGATAGGGCGCCGCTGATGATACTGACGCCGAGTTCATCGCAGACCTGACGGAGGACTTCCCGAACACGTTCACGCACCGCACCCTTGAGCACTTTGAAGCGGTATTTGGTGATCCAAACGAGATGATAGCGGTGATGGAAAACCGTGTGGCAACCTTTGTCATATGGCATGATCTTCAAGCTCCGGTAAAATGAAGGCACGCCTTCGGCAAGCGGCCTTCATTTTACCGGAGCTTGAAGATCATACGTTGTTCGTTCTCGCTGAAGCTGTCCGTCTGAAGACGGAGGATCTAACCCTATCCATGGAAATTAGACTGACAGCACCGACTGACAGCACCGACTGACAGCACCGACTGACAGCACCGACTGACAGCACCGACTGACAGCACC
>JAAENN010000319.1 GCA_024224295.1 Shimia sp.
ATCAGTCGTGTCGTCGCGGCCATCCTAGCTCACATACCGGGCACACCCTGGTGGTTGGAGCGGCAGCGTCATCAGGACCGGCTAGCGTGGATCAGGCACATGGTGCGGCATTACCCTACTGAGGAGCGGAGGTGAGGCATTGATCGGGCTGTCGGGGTCGGGACTCCTGAGTATGGGAGCCAGTAGTCACTTGGGGGCACTATTTCTTCCGTGAGAGCCCAACTCCCGCTTGAGACGTGCAATCAGACAGCTCCATGGCTGGTTCCGCGCTTCCCGAACGATTGCGTGATTCTCCGAAGTAGCCGGAACACTAAATCCCTATTGTTCCAACGAACGGTTGGAATCCGGTCCGTTTTTGAGGGTTTGACACAGCTTGGAGAAGCCAGCGTGGATGATTTCCGGAAACTCTGACTCGGCAATCAGCCGTTGGATTTTGGCGGGCACTTTGTCGGCCGGTTGCTGGGCTTCCAGCAGCCGGGTCCGCACGCCGTTGCGGTCGATTTCGGCGAACACGCCTTCGAGGGTCTGGTGTTGTTCGAGCAGGATCTCCAGGTAGCGTGGGTTATCGAGGTTCTTCACCAGCGGGGTGTCGGCGAGCATGGTCTGGATCATCTTTCCTAGGCGAATGTTTCCGGTTCTGCGGCGGTTTCCCTGTTTCTCACCGCGGAAGAAGCGCTCCATGATGTTGTTGGTGCGTTGCGGCTGGATCTGTACAGGTCCGGCGGGAGTGTTGACGAGAATGGGGTCAGCGAAGAGCTTTTCCCAGTACCGGTCGAGTTGGCCGAGAAGATTTGCGTAGCCGGGGTCGTTGGCGCCGGCGGGGTGGGTGGTCAGCCAGTGGCGGAAGCGTTTGACGCCTGCTTCGATGGTCTGGATATCCTCTTGCTGGCCGGAATCATTGAGCCCTTGGGAGCCGTGTTGGGGCGCGAGTCGCATCGCATCGCGGAGGGCATCGAAGACCTGAATGTCGCGTTCGATGCTGGCGATTGCCTTGGGCAAAGCCGAATCGTCCAGCAGCGGGCCGATCGCGGCCAGCGTTTTCCGGAACGGATCGTTGTCGCGCCATTGGCCTCGCCAGGGAAGGTTTTCGAGGGCCTGGAGCTTCTGCCGAAGCACGGAGAGCCGTTTGGCCAGCTCCAGGTGGGGCCGATCAAAGGGGAACCCGTAGCCGTCGCCGTGGTGGAGTCCGGCGAGCGTCCATTGGATCAGCGCATAGGCGCAGACCGCGGGGGTGTGTTTGAGGAGGGCATCCGGCACGGAAGCGGGTTCGGAGGTGAAGGGGAGTACATCCAGCAGGGCTGGGTTCTGCTCGAACGTCGTTTGCAAAGCCCGGGCGTGCCGGCCAAGCTTGGCACGGACGCCATAGTTGCGCAGCCGCTTTCGGATGGTGTCATAGTCCTCGCCCAGGAGATCTTTTCCGATGTCGCGCAGGAAATGGAAGTGACAGATGAAGTCTTTGGCCTGGGCAAAGACTTCTTGTATGGCCTTCCCGATGCCTTGCCCCATGTCCCGGACGGTGGCGATAGGATCGCCGTAGCGGATCTGGATGTCCTTCAGGAAGGGGGTGATGTACTCGGCTCGTTCGGTGGGCGCCTTGACGCTGCCCAGCACAATCTCGGTGATGGAGTCCAGCCCGGCCATGAGCATGGGACTGGCCCCTTCGCAGGTGCCATCGAGATGGAGAATATAGCCGCCGTTGTGCTCCATGGCTTGCCGGATGTGGGGAGCACGCTGGCGATGGGCTAGGGCTGCCCTTTACCCATAAATAGAGACTGAACAAAACGGCTCGTGCCGTGTACTCTGGCGGCATGATCGCACAGAATCAGATCAAGCGGGTGCTGTCGGAGCCCTCAAGCATACAATACGTGTGTCGGCTGCTGGAGGACAACGAAATCCCTCACCGAAGCGCGCTGGCCGCGCTGGTATGCGAACAGCTTGGGTTCCATGACGCTCGTGGCCAGCAACAAGGGGCCGGGTGCCTGAAAGCGCTACGTGAGTTGGAAGCCGCCGGGCATTTTACTTTGCCGGCGGCTCGCAGAAGCCCTGGGCGCAGTTCTCCCCGACGTTTGCCGGAGCCGGTGCCACTGCCCACTGCGGTTCCTGATCAAGCCGGCTCCGTGCGAGGACTGGAGTTGATCTTGGTGAGCACGTCCGAGCAGATGCGGATCTGGAATGAGCTGATGAGCAACGATCATCCTCAAGGGGCAGGACCCCTGGTGGGGCGGCAGTTGCGTTACCTGATCAGTTCGCAACACGGGTGGCTGGGCGGATTTGGATTTGCAGCGGCGGCCCTGTATCTGGCCGACCGTGACGAGTGGATCGGCTGGGATGATGAGCGGCGCCGGGAGTATCTGCAGATGGTGGTGGGGATGAGCCGTTTTCTGCTTCGTGCGAGCGTCGAATGCCACAACCTGGCTTCGAAGCTTCTGAGCCTGGCGATTACTGCGTTGCCCGATGATTTTGAGCGGCAGTTCGGCTACCGGCCCTGGCTGGTAGAGAGTTTTGTGGACACTAGCCGCTATTCCGGAACCTGCTATCGGGCGGCGAACTGGATCGCGGTGGGCAGGACCAAGGGCCGGGGCAGACAAGATCGTTTCAAACAGTCGGCTTTGAGCGCCAAGGCGATCTATGTGTACCCGATCGAGAGCGACTTTCGTCAGCGCATGGGGTTGAGCGCGGATGCCGGTCTGGGCGCGTTGAACCCGGCGGACGGCTTGGAGGCGGACGATTGGGCGGAGAACGAATTCGGCGGCGCCCCCTTGGGTGATGCGCGGCTGAGCAAAAGGCTGGTGAACGTGGCCGCCGCCAAAGCGGAAGTGCCGGATCGTGCCTTTAGCGGGGTGGCCAAAGGAGACTGGCCGGCAGTAAAGGGCTATTACCGCATGATCGACCAGCCGGAGGAATCGGCCGTCAGTCCGTCCAACATCCTGGCGCCTCACCGGCGGCGCACTGTGCGCCGCATGATGGGGCAAAAGACCGTGCTGTGCGTGCAGGACGGTAGCGATCTGGAATACACCAACCTGCACCAGTGTAAAGGGCTCGGAGAGATTGGAACCAACCAAACCGGCGCCAAGAGCCGCGGACTCCATCTGCACTCCACTTTGGCGGTGGCCCCGAACGGACTTCCCTTGGGGGTGCTGCGCGCTCAGTGCACAGCCCCCGAAGCGAAGCCGCCGGAGGACGAGCGATCCCATTGCGCCATTCCGATCGAGGAGAAGAAGACTTTTGCCTGGATTGAGCATCACCGCGATCTGGTTGCGTTGGCTTCCGAGATGCCCCAGACGCGACTTATCGATGTGTGCGACCGGGAA
>JAAENN010000320.1 GCA_024224295.1 Shimia sp.
ATAGGCCTTGGAATCCCCACTGGATTTCAGCGAACGCAGTTTCAGTATGGCTTCTGCACGTTGCAACCCCCAGCGCGCACCAGTGATGTCCATCCGGTCGTTGACCAAATGACGACAGGCCCCTTCAATAACCCCCGTAGCAATGGGCAGACCCGCGGCTAAGTATTCATCGTATTTCAGCATGTCTTGGTATTTGAGCAGATAGTTAGCGCAACTATCCACCGCTTCGCGCTCTTCGTCTGAAAGGCCACGCAAGGTCGCGCTACGGCGCATCCCACCCGCCACAGTGCTCGCCTTGCCCTGTAGAATCCGCAAGGCCCGCTCGGCGACCCAGGCTTCGGCCTGTTCACTGCCAGGGGGATGAAAGCAGTACGCCGCCTTCCACAGGTATTCGAGCACATGAATGAAATCGAGAATGAGAATGACCTCAACACCAAAGTGCTTGATATTGGCCCAGATATGCTTGAGTTGATCCTTATGTCCATCGACCAACATGACCCACGGGCGGCGTTGTTCGGGATCACGCCGATGCGCCTCCTCGAACAGCTCCTCGGTGACCTTGCCTGGATCACGTTCCACGCTCGCCCAGACCCGTTTGTTGCGTGCCCGCGGCCTAGGGGTTGAATCATCCTGATCCTCCTCCAAACCCATGATGGCCTCAGGACGGCGATAATGCCGGGCAATACTGTAGACCGTAGCCACCATTGCCATGCGCTTACGATTTTTCTTCTCACCCTGACTCAGGCGCGTTTTGAGCTTATGCTTGGCCCTCTTGGCTGCCTTGCGAGTCGCCTCTCGCAAACCTTCAGCCCGCATCACGATCCCCTTGCCGTCCTCACTTAAAATCAACGGATCTGAAGTCTGTTCTGGCCCATGGCTAAGGCCGCTGTCATAAAAAGCCTCAAAGTCTTGGACAAGCTCCACCGCGATCTCTTCAGTCTGGCGCTTGGGGACCTTACCGCCGGTGGTGCGCTCTACACTGCTGACCGCCTCGTCAAATGAATTTTTAGCCACTTCTTCGCCAACCCGTTGGCGCAACCCGTGTGAATACTTGTTCGTGGGTAGATTCAGTTGCCCATCCAACGGGAACACACTGGCTTTACCGGGCGCACCATACCCCATACGTTTGACTCTAACCTCCCCAAATAAGCTCATCAGTGGACGTTGACAGCCCTTCCGACGATGCGTGCGCATCACGCCATCACCACCGATGACGCCCTCGCGCTTGGGCTCAAGGGCACTGCGCAGATCAAGATGTCCTTGCAGCAGTCGCCTCAGAAGCTCGTTGCCCTCTTGCCATATCAGTGCCTCTATCTCGCCATGCTCGCGCTCAAGATTCGGCTCCGATTGAAGCGCTTCGCTAAGCTGGGCAAACTGCTCTCGTGCTGCAGCAAATTCGTCTAAACC
>JAAENN010000321.1 GCA_024224295.1 Shimia sp.
ACAGTCTTTTCCAAAATGGTATGAGTCTGAACTTGGTTTCGGATTTCCAAAGAGGAATGAGTCTGAAGACAGGTAAAGGGATCGATTATCAGAGGCATGATAATCGATATGAACGAAGCGAAGATCAAGACGCTGGAACAGGTGCGAGAGTTTCTCGCGGGGACGACCCCGGTCAAATTCACAGGATGTGGCGAAGATGGGTATCGCTACCGACACATTGGCGAGGTGCTGGAGCGGTTTGGCTACCCACGACTCCCCAAACCGGACAAAGGACTGATTCTGCGCTATCTGGAACGCACCACGGGGTACTCGCGCCAGCAACTCACGCGGCTGGTCAAACGCTGGCGATCAGGCAACAAGTTGGTCAAGGCCTACCGCGCACCCTCGCATGGCCTGCCGCGCAAATTCACAGACGCCGACATCGCCCTGCTCGCCGAGACGGACGTCCTGCACAACACCCTGTCCGGACCGTCAACCCGACACCTGATGCGCCGGGCGCTGGAGCACTATGGCGACACTCGCTACGCGCGCTTGGCCACCATTTCGGTAGGCCATCTGTACAACCTGCGCAAGAAGAACGGTTACCTCACCCGCCGGCGGGCCTTCACCAAGACACGGCCCACGAGGATTACCATCGGCGAACGCCGGGCTCCTGTACCGGACAACCGCCCAGGCTTCATCCGCATCGACAGCGTACATCAGGGCGATCAGGATGGCACCAAAGGCGTCTATCATATCAACGCCGTCGATTGCGTCACCCAGTGGGAACTGGTCGCCACCTGCGAAAAAATCAGCGAAGCCTATCTGCTGCCCGTCATCCAGGCACTACTCAACGGCTTTCCGTTCCGGATTCTGGGCTTTCATGCCGACAACGGCTCGGAGTACATCAACCATCGGGTGGCCAACATGCTCGATAAACTGGCTATCGAATTCACCAAATCCCGGCCGCGCCACTCCAACGACAACGGCCTGGTGGAGACCAAGAACGGTGCGATCATCCGCAAACATCTGGGCTACACCCACATTCCGCAATATCTCGCCACCAAGGTCAATGCATTATGCGCCGCATACCTGATCCCCTATCTCAACTTCCATCGTCCCTGCTTGTTTGCCGAGGATTATCTCGACAAAAAGGGCAAGATACGCAAACGCTATCCGCTCGATCTGGTCATGACACCGCTTGAAAGGCTGGTGTCCCTGCCAAACGCGACCGGCTTCTTGAAACCCGGTGTGACGCTCGACGCCTTACGGGAAGAAGCCCGCTCCATGAGCGACAACGAAGCGGCGGAACGTCTAAACAAGGCGCGCAATAAGCTCTTTCTTTCCATCCAAAACCGATCCCGTCATGTCGCATGACTCAACTTCGACGAAAACCGGCCTGTGGATTTGTGGACAGTCGGCTACGCCGATTCCCGCCTTTGCGCTATGCGCAATCCTGTGGATGGCCCATGGAAAACGCGGTGCGTTTCCCAACACCCATC
The DNA here is from genome assembly GCA_024224295.1 of Shimia sp. Taxonomy (GTDB): domain Bacteria; phylum Pseudomonadota; class Alphaproteobacteria; order Rhodobacterales; family Rhodobacteraceae; genus Shimia. The sequence goes on from JAAENN010000321.1 coordinate 1,482, forward strand.
CACAGGCCGGCGGCTGACCACAAGCTCCACAGGCCCCATAATCGATTATGATTCCGACTATTCACAACCAAACGTTCAGACTCATACCTCTATTGGAATTGACTATGACTGAATTCGACCAAGGCTGGGATGCGCTCTTGCAACCGTATACGGCGCCACGATTGTTCGACCTTATATC
>JAAENN010000322.1 GCA_024224295.1 Shimia sp.
TGAAACGACTGTCGCTTCCGAAGCGCCGATAGACTTCCTTTGCAAAGAAGATTTGGAATGGAACGGTATCCCATACAAAGCCGGCAGTAAATTCAGGCTAATGATGTGCGCCTTTTATGATGTCAGCCCAAACAATAAGTTTTCGTATGTGCGTGTGTATTCAATCTACAATCCGGCTTACAAGCCAAACCCATAAAGGGCGTAAGGGCACTTAGGTAAGCGATGGGGTGGACGCCCCCCGACGGCATCTATGTGCCAAGGTAGCGGTGTTTAACAATCGCTGCGAAGGAGGCGTCCATGAATAAGGTTATCATCATTGGTTTGGATTTGGCGAAGAATGTGTTTCAGGCACATGGGGCTAGAGCAGATGGGAGCGTTGCGTTTCGAAAGAAATTGTCACGCAGCCAGGTTTTGCCGTTCTTTGCCAAACAGCCTGCTTGCCTTGTTGCGATGGAGGCCTGTGCCAGCGCCCATCACTGGGCCCGATCGATCCGCGATCTGGGCCATGAGGTTCGCCTCATTCCGCCAATTTACGTAAAACCATTCGTAAAGCGCCAGAAGAACGATAGCGCCGATGCTGAAGCAATAGCAGAGGCAGCATCTCGTCCGACGATGCGGTTTGTTGCGGTGAAGAGTATCGAGCAACAAGCAGGCGGCATGACGTTCAGAACGCGGGATCTGTTTGTCCGGCAGAAGACCCAAACGATCAATGCCCTTCGCGGTCATCTGGCCGAATACGGTGTTATTGCGCCAAAAGGGGTGGCCAATCTGAGCCGTCTTGTTCAGGCGATCAGCGATCCCGATAGCGGCTTGCCGGACCAGGTCATCGAACTTGGGCGTATGCTGCTGAGCCAGATTGAAGAACTACAGCAAAAGATTAATGGGCTGGAACGCGAAATCCGCGTGAGGACGCGTGAAGACGACGTCGCGTCTCGACTGATGACGATCCCCGGCATAGGCCCGATCTGTGCTTCCGCCATGATGGCATTGGCACCGCCAGCGGAAAGCTTTGCCCGAGGGCGTGATTTCTCTGCCTGGCTGGGTCTTGTCCCCAAACAGCACTCATCGGGTGGGAAAGAACGCTTAGGTCGAACATCGAAGATGGGCCAGCGCGATCTGCGCAGATTGCTTATTACTGGCGCAATGGCTGTGGTCCGCTGGGCGGCGCGGCGCGGCGCTTCTGAAGGATCATGGCTGGCGAGGATGATGGCACGAAAGCCGAAGATGTTGGTTGCTGTCGCACTTGCAAACAAAATGGCGCGGATCGCCTGGGCTTTGATGGCACACGGTGGCGTTTATCGGGATCCGTTGGCGGCCGCGTAAAGCAGTGGTCATTCGGGTGGTGTCGGGGATATGAGCAGATCGGAGGACAGGTAAGGGCAAACGGTCATTGATACGGGATTGGGAAAACCAGCTGCCGGACGGAGCACTATGAAAGTGCGCGTAAGCGATTTGGTCCCAGTCTGCGCAGCTCCATACGGGCCCGCGGCGTGTGAAAGCCGCAATGAGAGGCCGGACACACGACAGCATCTGATCACATGCCGGAACCTGACCAAAGAAAAGGCTTGCATTTAACGGGGCGTCCACACACGTCCGGTCTCTTCGGGTGCAGGATAGGCGCCTAGTCGAGCCCGCAGCCCGCCAGCAGCACTCCGGCGGACAGGGCCGGCAAAATGCTGGAAAGTTTTACCCCGTTCATGATTTTCACTTATCCATCCCTGACATTGGGCCCTGATATGAGTTTGTGGAACCACCCGACGCACAATGCGCGTTCAGGTATTTATAAGTGGATCTGCGGCTTATCTTACGATGACCATGCTTGTTGACAAGACGACGCATCGATTTTCCTCAGGCAACGCCACACAAGCCCCGGGATCAAGGATTTGCGGCCTCCGGGGGCTTTACCTCTGCGCGCATTTGTGGAAAATTGGTCCCCAGCAAACAAAAAAAGACCCCGAATCGCAAGAGCGATCGGGGCTAGTTGAGGGATACTCTCCCATGAGGGAGCTGTGCGGAAACGGGTCCGCTGACTTGAATGTCGGTCGGGCCTATTTCAATTTCTGAGGCGTCGCTGCATTGAGGCGGGCAAACAGCGCACGATTGCGGCAGTATTTCGGCGCCTCTGAATCCTGCTTGTCTTCGTCAAGCCACTTCTCACATTCCTCTACAGCGCTGCAATCGACGCAACGCATCGCGGCTCTTCGGTAAACAGCCCCAATGTTCTCCAGCTCGGCCATTTCATCGCGTACGCCAAGCTTGACCATCATCTTTTCAAACAGATCGGCATCGTGGTCGATACGCGAAATGATATTCTGAA
>JAAENN010000323.1 GCA_024224295.1 Shimia sp.
AGGGACCGGCCAGCTGCTTTTCCGGCCAGAACATCCCGCTGGATGTTTGGCGCGAGCTTGTCTAACTGGCGATATTTCTTGATTTGGCCGAGTGTCATATCAAGATCACGCCCGGCGGCATTGTAGGATTTGAAGCGCTCACCGGCGACGGCCTCACTGAGGCGCTGGCATAGCCGCATCGCGCGACGTCCACGATCTTCTTCAACTTCGGTCTCGGGGGAGTGAGACGTCTCGTCGGGCGCTTCTCGCTCAGTCTCGGGCGCTGCACGCTGAACAATGCCAAAATCAAAAAGGAACCCATCAGGCGCGACCTCGTGCGCCTTGGCGAGAGAACCAGCATGCTCCGCAACCAGCTCCACCGCCTTATCTTCCGCAGCGGGAAGCTCCAACTGGTCGAACGATTGAGACGGAAGAGCCGGGCAGTACGAGCCGTATTCTGTCTTGGTCAGTGCCGTGACAAAGCGCAAACCCGCGGACAACATTTGGGTGAGCTGCGCCGAGTGACCCATTGCTCGATCGCACACCAAAGGAGCATCTCCAACCCAACTCAGTTGTGAAATGGCATCAAGCATCTGGCTCATCACGGTGTTGTCTGCGCTGTTGCCAGAGACCACATCCCAGCGCACGGGATAGCCATGCTCGTTGCACAGAAGCACGATGCCTATTTTCCGCTTAATCAAGCCTTCTTTTGTCTTGCCACGTTTGGCCAGCTCTGGCCCATGACCCACGAACCAAGCATCTGTCACGTCGAGAAATAGCGTGTTAAACGCCCCTTCTGCCTCGACATATCGTCGCGGCAGTTTGCTCATCAGCAGTGATTCACACCCTTCCAGGCGTTCGAGGACTCGGTGCATGCGGGTGTTATTCAGCTTCGCTGGAGCGAGCTCGAGTAGCTCGGGCAATGCCGTCTGCGGCAGCCAGCGTATGCAGCTGAGTTTTGAGCCCGCGGCCACGCACCGTTGAATGGCCAAAGCGGCGATCACGGAGGCGGGTGATATGTCGCTATCGCCTGTGGGTATCAGTTCTTCGAGCAGACTATCGAGCTCCCAGGATCGCCAGAGTTCCAGCAACACCGCGATGTCGAGATGTTGCAGGTTGGCCACCGGTTTTGGCGCTGCATTTTTGCGCGTCTTCGTAGTCGGCGCAGCTACGACCACGACTCGCTTCCCTTGCCGCGAAGCCGCCATGGCAGTGCGCCAGTTATCGATTTCGTGCGGCTCGAGAGCACCGAGACTGGCGATTACGCGATGAGTGGGAACGCCATCGCTAGGACGACGGTAACTCTCAACGAGCTGACCGTAGGTGTAGGTTTTCCCTTTTCTCTTGACTGTGGTGACACGTAGGAACATCTGAGTTTTGTGACTACATTGTTTAACATGTAGTCCTCAGAAAAGCCTACCAGACAATCATATTGGCCGATACTGACAAAATTGAAAAAAGATCAAATGATCTGATTTGCACTACTTTGATATAAAGAGCTTCAAAAACATCCATGATTTCGATCGCTTGCAGTTTTGACGCACTGCAGCTGATCAAGATGGGGATGCTGATGCCGATGCCGATGCTGATGCCGATGCCGATGCTGATGCTGATGCCGATGCCGATGCTGATGCCGATGCCGATGCTGATGACGCCGATGCCGGCGACGCCTTGCCCGACCCTCGTGCGACAGTCGTCTCGCTCCAGAAGGACAGGCGCCGGCGCGCCCGCCGGCCCTGGAACGCAGCGCCTGGTTCGTGTGAATCGACGACCACTACTGACCGCTGCCCGCTCATCCAGGAGACCGATGCCGATATGCCGATGCCGACGATTCGAATTCCCCAGCGCGGACAAGATGGTACGACCTTCAAACCATGGAATCCTGTAATACTTCAGAATTACAGGGAA
>JAAENN010000324.1 GCA_024224295.1 Shimia sp.
AGGGAAAGGATCAAACGGAAGACATTCGAAGCGCGACGCTTGCATCACAGCAAACACGCCGCATAATCACACAAACCAGATGAGCCAAACTCTCTCTTAGTTTAAACCGCCATTGGTTCCAAAAACTCTGACGACGGACACTGCGAGGTCCCTTAGGAATAGAGCGCTCATCGTGCCCTTGAAGCCAATGTGTAGTTCGCCGACGTCGCCTTCTGAAAGGGTCACAATCTGAACTCCAGCGAACTTCAGGCGTTTGTACACACCTGCGATGTCTTCCTGGTCCCTAGAGATGCGATCTAGAGATTCTGCTAGCACAATGTCGTAATTACCAGCCGAGACATCCTCCAGAAGGTTTTGAATGCCAGGGCGGATCAGGCTCGCGCCGGAGATTGAGCGGTCACTGTAGCTGTCCACAATCGTCCAACCCTCTCTGGTCGCGCGTTCGCGGCAAAGGCGGAGTTGGTCCTCAATGGAAGCGTCATTTTGTTTGTCGGAACTGTAGCGGGCGTAGATGGCGGCGCGCATTCAGCAGGGCCTCCTTGTTGAAACAGAGTAGAATAGATTTGTTAAAACGCGACCCTAAGCTTCTTTCAAAGGATTGCGCAAGCATTGTCACGTCAACGATCAGCGGGTCTCGACGGTTCGTCGAAGTGCTGTCGCGCGGCTTCGCGCGCCATCAGACGCACGAGTTGTAGGAGATCATTTGCTGGTAGCCGCTTACTGGAACGGGAGTGCCGGTGTGAACTCATAGCCAACCTCCGACATCTACTCGATTGCCGTAATGGCTGTCGTTCAAACTGCGATCAAGCGGTGTTTTGCTTGCTTGATTGCGGCGGCGAATATCAAAATAGTGGAGGGGAACGGGGGGAAGGTCGTGCTTATTGTAGCGGTGCATTTGCGCCTGGGGTTAAGGTAACTCCCGAAATAGTCTGTCCAAGCCTCTGAAAATATACACTTTTAACGTGAGGCGGAAATATGCCGAAGCAGTAGCTGGCCTAAATAAAAATGGCAAAGAGCTGAGCGAGGAAACCGGCTGTGACTTACCATGCATGCCGACGGTGTAGGCTCGGGCATGTTTGTCAACTGATGGGTACACATTGTACTGTGTTGTCAAAAAGCGTTCCCTAGGGTCAGGACCCATTGATTTCCGAGTGGCAGCATGATTCACGGTTTGAAAAACGACCGGTGAGTATGTCCGATCTTTTCTGGCTAACGGATGCGCAGATGGCGCGTCTTGAGCCCTTCTTTCCCAAGTCACACGGCAAGCCCCGCGTCGATGGTCGGCGGGTCTTGAGTGGAATTACCTTCATCAATCGCAATGGCTTACGGTGGCGCGACGCGCCCACGGAATACGGGCCGCACAAGACCCTGTACAACCGTTGGAAACGATGGAGTGACAAGGGTATCTTCGCCCGGATGATGGCAGGTCTGGCCGCAGATCACGGCGAGACAAAGACCGTGATGATCGACGCAACGTACCTGAAGGCACATCGCACGGCGGCGAGCTTGAGCGTCAAAAAAGGGGGCGTGGACGCCTGATTGGCCGAACAAAAGGCGGCATGAACACCAAGCTGCACGCCATCTGCGACAGTCAAGGGCGCCCGCTGGACCTGTTCGTGACCGCAGGACAGGTCAGCGATTACATCGGTGCCCGTGCATTGGTGCGCCGCTTGCCCAAGGTTGATTGGCTGCTTGGGGATCGTGGCTATGACGCGGATTGGTTCCGAGAAACGTTGAAAGACAAAGGGATACGCGCATGCATCCTCGGCCGAAAGCAGCGCAAGAAAACCGTCAAATACGACAAGCGCCGCTACAAACGTCGCAATAGGATCGAGATCATGTTTGGGAGGTTGAAGGATTGGCGGCGTGTGGCAACCCGATACGACAGATGCCCGAAGGTCTTCCTGTCAGCCATCGCGCTGGCCGCTCTCGTCATTTACTGGCTATGAGTCCTGACCCTAATAGGTCGAAAAGAAAAACCGATGGGATACGGCATTCACAACGTCTAATTCGGGCGGAGAGCCGAATTTCGCTGCGGTTCGCAACAAGGTCTACTACGCGGACACTGCCGACATTTGAGCAATGTCCGCTTCGGAGGCTAGCATTTTGTCTTTAGGCACTCATAGACGCCACCAAAGGGAGGGTCTTGGACAGTCCTTCGGCTGTCTCCAGCGCGCCTTCAAGGAAGCCCCCATAGCTGTGGGCGGTCTCCGTGGAGCCGAAGTAGAGGCCCTGCTGCGCCAACGGACGTAATTCGTGCGGCACGCCATAGCTTGGGTGGCGGCTGACGGGCCGTTGGTCTTGCGCGCGGGCGATCTCGGGAACGGTCGCCCAGTCTTGCAGGATCAAGTCGCGCGGGTTGCCCATCTCGGGGCCAAACAGCGCAACGAGTTGCTCCTGGGCAAGCTTCATCACCTCGTCCCGATGAACCTCTCTGGCATCCGCGGGCACGCCCACAAAACCAAACAGTGCGTAAGGCCCACCGTTCATTGGCGAGGCGTCGTGGATTTCGAACATCGGCCCGCAGTGGCTCATCACGTCGCCAGAGAGACCAGCGTTGCGCCAGTGCGGCTCGTCATAGACGGCAACAATTTTCGCCTGACCCGCCATCCATGTGGGGACATTCTTGAGCGATTGAAGTTGCGCGGCATCCAGTGCGGGCTCGAACGTCACGTTGTCCGCAACCACGCGTGGCGGAACAGCCAGAATGATCTGACGTGCCTTAATGGTTGTCGCTGACCCATCTTGGATGACGGTCGCTGTTATACTGCCCGAGCCATGGGCAACCGTGTCGAGCCTGGCGTTCGTGAGGATCTTGTTTTCATCCAACGAATTGGCCAGCCCATCAATCAAAGCGCCCATCCCGCCGTCCAAGCGGTACGACCCTTGCATCGAGACATAGCCCTGCCCGCGTTGAACGGCACCTGTTTGGTCCTGATACATCAGATCGCCGGTTGAGAACTGCTCGAAGACGGGGATGTTGAACCGCCGGGAAAGTGCGGCCATGCGCGGTTGGCCAGGCCAAAACCAGGCTGGGCCAAGATCGAACCGGCCACCCGCGATGTCTTTGGTCATGATCCGACCTCCCAAGCGTTCCTGCGCCTCTACAAGCAAGAAGTCAGTGCCCTGCTGGGCCAAGTGATCCGCCAGAGCGAGGCCTGACAGGCCGCCGCCCACTATGAGAATGTCTGTTTGCATCAGAATGCCTCCCCCATAGGCCTGAGATCCAGCTCATGGGTCCAAGTAGATTTCGGTTGGTTGGCGAGGTCCAGATAGACCTGCGCGATGTCTTCAGGTTTCATCATCCGGGCGGGGTCCATGCCATGCAAGTCTCGGCTGGCTTCGGTGTCGACAATCCCGTCCAGGATCACATGTGCCACGTGGATGCCCTTCGGCCCGTATTCCCGCGCCAATGATTGTGTCAGCGCCCGAAGCGCGGCCTTTGCAGCAGCGAACGCCGCAAAGTTCTTGCCCCCGCGCAAGCTGGCCGTCGCGCCCGAGACGATGAATGTTCCACCGCCGGTTTCGACCATGCCGGGCAACACGCCCTTGGCAAGGTTCACCGCCGAAAGAACCATCGACCGCCAGGTTGCTTCGAAGTCGTCAACCGAGGTGTTCTCAAAGTCAGAAATCACCAACTTGGCTGTGTTATGAACCACCAGCTTGGGCGCGCCATGGGTGCCGTTCAGATCGAGCAATTTGCGCGCGGTGAGATGAGCGTTCGCGAGATCCACAGCTAGGATCGTCTCCTTGGCGCCGTTGGGCACCGTACGGTTCAGCCCAAAAGCGATGTAGCCATTGTCATTGAAGCTTGAGACCAAGGTTCGGCCAAGCCCTGCCCCGGCCCCCGCGACAATCGCGAGGGATGCGCTTTGAGCAGCCATGTCGTTTTCCTCCGGTTAAGTGGGCGCGGTTGGTGCCTCGGCCAGATGGTCAGATTTGATCCAGAGGCGTGCACCTTCCGGACCTGCGATTGCGTTCAAGGGCATACCCGCGGGAAGCCTCAGCCAAGAGTTCTTCGCAAACTCTTCGCCACTTTCGACAAATGTGCCCTCTATCACCAGCGCCTCGAACCCCTTGTGGTCGTTGTCCGCAATGGAGGCATTGGCGTCCCACACCTCAATGCGCACGCGCTCGCGAGCATCTTGAAACAGCGGGATTTCGGCCACGCCGTCGCGGACGGGCTGCGGCGTCTCGGCCATCGAGTCGATGGTCACTTGATTGCGGTCGTCCATGTTGAATTGCCAGAGTTTGACAAAAATCGTGGCGCCTGGGGCCGAACTGGGGGTATGCGACGATGTCGGCGGGTTGCGCACATAGGTGCCAACGGGGAAATCGCCATGTTCGTCCTGAAAGACGCCATCGAGCACCAGATACTCCTCACCGCCTGTGTGGGTGTGAGCAGAGAAGGCGCTGCCGGGCGCGTAACGCACGATCGTGGTGGCCCGTGCGACCTCGTCGCCGATCCGGTCCAGCATCCGACGGTCCACCCCTTTCATCGGCGAGGCGACCCAGGGCTCTTGCTCTGAATGCACGACGGCGCGTTCGTCAAAGTTTGCGTTGAGTTCCATATCTGTCACCTTTCTCAAAGGTTGATTTTCATGCCTACAGCGATGGGCACCACCCGCTCGCCATAGGACCGTTCAAGGGCGTTCGTTGCCCGCCAGCCGGTGCAATGCCCCGGCAGAATAAGGTCGATGTCAAACTGCTCAAAGTCCGCGACAGTTTCTTCGATGATCCGCTCATTGAGGCGCCGGGGCGGCATTTGTTACCGCCCCGATGGGGTGTCGTTCATGCCGCCAAACGCGCTTTGAGCGCTTCGGCGAGCGGCGGTGCAGAGGCAGGGCTCTGACCGGTCATCAACGCGCCGTCCTCGACAACGTTGGCCTCCCAGTTGGCCTTGCTGATATAGTTGGCACCGCGGCCCTTCAGCTCGTCCTCAAGCGAGAACAGCAGGTGATGCAGAAGCTCGATCTCGCTGTCCTCGGCGTTCTTAAAGCCAGTCAGATCGACGCCATTGACCAAGTACTCGCCGTTCGAGAGCTTGATGTCGCGCAGGATGGCGGGCGCGTGACAGACCATCGCCACGGGCCGGTCGCTTTCGTAGAAGTCCCGGATCATCTTGATCGCGTAGCTGTCGCTCGCCAGATCCCAGATCAGTCCATAGCCGCCCGGCACAAAGAGCGCGTCGAAGGTCGAGTAGTCGATCTCGCGCAGCTTACGAGTGTTCTGAGCCGCGAACATCGCCACAGGATCATTGAAGAAGCGTTCGGTGTATTCCGTCGTGAAGGGGGCTTTCATCGAGAGCAGATCAATCGGCGCCGCGCCGCCCTCGGGCGAGGCAAAGACGACCTCATATCCAGCTTCGGTCAGGATGTAGTAGGGCGCCGCCAGTTCGGTGAACCAGGTGCCGGTCTGCTTACCCGAAATGCCCATCTCGTCGACCGACGACATCACAAGCAGCACGCGCTTTTGTTGGTTTCCAGTAGCCATTGTCAGAGTTCCTTTCTGCATCTACCTATCAGTTGGTAGGTATTGAATTAGAGATTGACCTTGCTTCTGTCAACGGCTATCTATCAATCGATAGGTAAATGAGTGTAGACCCATGACAATGAAAGAAAAAATTCTTGAGGCCGCCGAGAAGCGTGTGCGAGGCGTGGGCTTTGCCGAGATGAGTTTCCGCGATCTGGCTAGAGACGTGGGAATCAAAAGCGCAAGCGTGCACTACCACTTTCCGACCAAGCCAGACCTCGGTGAGGCCCTCGTCACGCGTTACGCGGAGCAGTTTAAAGAAGAACTCGAAAGGATCGACCAAATCGAGCTGCGCGCGGCGCTGGACGCTTTCGTGGGGCTCTATTCAAAGGCGCTTGTGTTGGGGGAGTCCATTTGCCTTTGCGCCGTAATGGGCGCCGAGGCCATTGGACTGCCGGAAAATGTGAACGTACGTACAAAAGCGTTCTTTGAAATGAACAAGGCGTGGCTAGAAACGCTGCTGACCGAACACGGCGTCGAACATGCTGCTGAAACCGCTAACCTGATCGTTGCCGCCCTTGAAGGCGGCATGATCGTGGCTTCGACGTCAAAAAACCGAGCGATCTTCGAGCAAGTTGCAGAAGCAGCCATTCGCCGCGTTGCAAATTAGGGCCCAGTTGGGCTCGGCACCGACCAACGCCGCATAAGGGACAAACACCCGGTTTGAAATGGCGAACGGCACGACCGTTCGCCAAGTTCGCTCAGATATCAATGCGCTCAGCGATGCTCAGGGCATCTTCAAGTTCGACGCCAAGGTAGCGTACTGTACTGTCGACCTTTGTGTGACCAAGCAGCAGTTGGACTGCGCGGAGGTTGCCTGTCTTGCGGTAAATCTCCGCAGCCTTTGTACGGCGAAGCGAATGAGTGCCGTAGCCACTTGGTTCAAGGCCGATTGCCGTCACCCAATCGCGGACAAGCCGACCATACTGGGCGTGGAGATGTGCGGCCGATCATGGAGCCGACTCGGAAACATAAACCGGCAGGCAAACATCTCGGGCGATTTGACCCACGCCAGAACGGCATCGCATGTGTTTTCAGTCAATTCAAACTGCACCGGCCGCTTGGTCTTGCTCTGGATCACAGAAACGCGCTCTCGGACGCGATCATCTTTTACAAGGTCAGATACGGCCAGTCTGACAAGATCACAGCCGCGCAACTTGCTATCGATAGCGACGTTGAACAAAGCAAGATCACGCAGATAACCCGCCAGTTCGAGCCTTGCCCGGATCGCCCAGACTTGTTTGGGCAGTAGAGGCCGTTTTTGACCGATGATCCGCCCTTTGTTCCAGGCTCTGCGTTTTGGGGTGGTTGCGGGAAGTTGGACTCTTGGCATAATTTGCCCTCCGATCCTCCCTCCAAGCCCAGTCACCAGCACCGCGCTGGTGGCAGGTTTATAACATCCTCGCCAACTGCAGCTTTCAGAAGCCAACGGATAGAGCCGTTGCTGCAAGTGCAATCGACTGCTTCGAGCCCATTTCGACCGATGCTGCGCAAACTACGAATGGCCGTGTTTCTGGATTCAACGTTCTGCAGCACCGGTTGGAAAATTCGTGCTGATCTGTAAAGAAGTGATAGATTGAAGTGTAACTCGATAAATGTTTTGAATGGGCATGACCTTCGAACAACTCCGTACTTTTCTTTGGGTTGCACGCCTTGGTGGCTTTCGCAAAGCATCAGACCGATTGCATCTGTCTCAGCCCGCAGTATCAACACGCATTTCGAACCTTGAAGAAGAGCTGGAGGCCAAGCTCTTCGAGCGCGGTCCAGGCCAATTGATCCTTACCAAGAAAGGCCAACAGCTTCTGGGCTACGCCGAGCAGATGTTGTTCGTTGAGGAGGAAATCAAAAATCGAGTTGCTAACCCAGCCGAGACAGAAGGCTTGTTTCGGCTCGGGGCTTCCGAAACCATTGCACAGGCATGGCTACCATCGTTCATCAAGGCCTTCAGCGCTCAGTTCCCGAGGGTAAATGTTGACCTGACTGTCGATATTTCAATTAATCTCCGCGAATATCTATTGGAGCGTAGGCTCGATCTGGCCTTCCTGATGGGTCCTGTCTCCGAGTATTCCGTCAACAACGTAGCTCTGCCGCAATTTGATCTACATTGGTACAAATCCAGAGAGCTGGGTGAGATTGATCTTTCGGAAGTCCCGATCATTTCATACTCTAGTCAGACCCGACCATATCGCGAGCTGACATCCGAATTGGCGAGGCTCGTCGGCCCCAAATCCCGAGTGTTCACATCAGCTTCATTGTCGGCGAGCCTTAAGATGATTGCAGCGGGAATCGCCGTCGGTCCTCACCCTCGTGTCCTTGCGGCCCCTTATTTGGAATCTGGCGAAGTCGAGGAATTTGATCCGGGCTTTGTGCCTCCTGCATTGGAATTTACGGCCTCGTATCTTGCAGAGCCGAGGAGCTTTCTTGCTGAAAACAGTGCGGAAATTGCCCGAGACGTTGCGGTTGAGTGGCACAACGCACACCCAAGATAGTTTCAAAAATTCTATCGTTATGGATAAATAATGATAATTTGATTGAATGGTGCCTGTGTGTGAAGGTTTGGTGACAAATTCACAGGGGCCAAAATGTCAAATACCCAGTCGAACGAGATCGAAGTTTCACTCCTTTCGAGCGAAGAGATCAGGACGCGTATAAGAGCAAGTCAGTATGACGCACATACGTCGGGACTGGCCCCTGGAAAGCTCCAGTGCAATCTTGCTATTCTCCCTGAGCAGTACGCACTGGACTTTCTACGGTTCTGCCAACGCAACCCGAAGCCCTGCCCAGTTGTTGGCGTCGGAGACACTGGCAACCCGATGCTGCCAACGCTAGGTCGTGACATCGATATACGAACAGATGTGCCACGCTACAGGGTTTTTCGGAACGGTAGGTTCGTAGAAGAAGTGACGGACATCTCATCGTTGTGGACCGACAAGCTGGTCACTATCGCATTGGGGTGTTCATTTACGTTCGAGAACGCACTTATCCGTGCAAATATTCCGGTCCGCCATATCGAGATGGGCCGGAACGTCCCTATGTTTCGTACCAATATCGCGCTTTCATCCGCAGGACCATTTTTCGGAAATATGGTCGTCACAATGCGGCCTTTGCGCGAAGAACAGATTGAAAAAGCAAAAGTCATCAGTGCGAAATACCCACAAGCGCATGGTGCTCCAATTGGCATGGGCGATCCATCATCCATTGGCATCTCCGATCTCAGTCAGCCCGATTATGGTGATCCGGTTGAGGTCAAACCCGGCGAGGTGCCGGTCTATTGGGCTTGCGGCGTAACTCCTCAAAACGTCCTTAGAGCTGCAAAGCTCCCCCTTTGCATCACTCATGCGCCTGGACACATGCTGATCACTGACGTGCCCGAGGATGCAGAAACAACAATCTATTAAGAACCAACCCAACAAGGAGAGAAAATATGAAACGTACATTAAGCGTGCTTGCCGCGACCACAGCCATTGCCGCACCTGCTATTGCCGAGGATCTTTCTGTCGTCGGAAGCTGGTCGAGCCTGCCTTTGCACAAACAGTATGAGGCACCTTTCTGGTCCGAGACCTTACCCGCAGCCGGCGACTTCAACGTTGAGCTGACGACACACAACCAGATGGGTCTTGGGCTGTCTGAGATTTACCCGCTTCTCGGACAAGGCGTTTACGATGTCGCAATGACGGTTGCCGACTATGCAGTTGGCGATGCGCCTGAGCTTGAAGGTCTTGATGTTCCCTTGCTGGCGCTGACAGCGGACGAAGCTCGCGCAATGGTCGATGCCGCCCGCCCGATGGTGTCTTACATCTATCGTGATCGTTTCAATGCCGAGGTTTTGGCAATCGCGCCGTACCCGCCGCAGGTCGTTTTCTGCAATGCCGAGATCAGCAGCTTTTCCGATTTGGAAGGTTTGAAAGTTCGTGCGTCTGGTCGCATGACCGCTCTTTTCCTCGAAGCTCTCGGTGCCGAAGGCGTCAACGTCTCCTTCTCAGAAGTTCCAGGCGCACTTCAGAATGGCGTTGTTGACTGCGCTGTGACAGGTGCCGGTTCGGGGTATTCTGCGGGTTGGTGGGAAGTCTCGACCCACCTTCTGCCAATTCCTTTGGGCGGCTGGGACCACGTCGTAACCGCCATGAACGCAGACAAATGGGATGGCCTGAGTGAAAGCGATCAAACTCTGATCCGCGAACAGATTTCGGCCGGGTTTGAAGAACCTGCTTGGGCCAGCGCCCAAGATGCTCTGATCAATGACATCGCCTGTCTGACAGGAAACGGCGCTTGTACGGCAGGTGATGCGCGCGACATGGCTCTCGTCGAGATTTCCGACGCAGATTTTGAAACGGCCCGCGGTATTCTGATCGGCGAAGTCCTTCCTGATTGGGCAGAACGTGCAGGTAATGACTGGGCGACGCGCTGGAACGAGTCCGTTGGTCAAGTTGTCGGTGTGACAATCGAGTAATAACCGCTTTTGACAAGGAGACGTTCAAAATGGAACTGGCGTTGATCAATAGGCTTCGAAAGATCAATCATACCATCGCGATTGTGGTTGGCCTTGGCCTTTTGGGAATGGCGGCCTTTGTGGTCGCAGATATTGTACTTCGCCAGGTCCATGCGTCCTTTGGCGGATCTGAAGAGTTGGCAGGCTATGCGATGGCACTCGTCAGCTCATGGGGTATGGCCTTCGCTTTGTTGGAGCTTGGCCATATCCGCATCGACCTTCTTAGATCGCGCATGCAAGGTACATTGCGCGCACTCTTCGATGTGTTTTCAATGATTATCATGTCTTGGGTTGTGGTGACGATTGCCATTAAATGCTGGCCGGTCGTGGAACGCGCAGTCGAAAATGGCAGCAGAGCAAACACGCCCCTTGCAACTCCACTAGCTTGGGTACAAGTCCCTTGGTTCGCGGGTTGGGTCTGGTTTGCTATCATGGCGTGCCTTGTCACGCTCGCAGCAATCAGTCTGTTCGTGCGTGGGCGTGGAAGCGAAACAGAAACCTTTATCGGCGCGTTTGCAGAACTGGATACCTTGAAATGATTACCTATGTTTCAGCCGGGTTGCTGGCACTGCTGGCACTTTCCATTCCCGTCGGCATCGTTCTTTTTCTTTTGGGCTTTGGTGTCGACCAGTTTTTCTCGAACTTCCCACTGAGCCGCGCACTGGGCAATATGGTCTGGTCGTCATCGAGTTCAGCAACGCTGATCGCGATCCCATTCTTTGTCCTATTGGGTGAAATCCTTGTACGTTCTGGCGTTGCCACCCGCACCTATTCTGCGCTGGATCGCTGGGTCAGTTGGCTCCCGGGCGGTCTGGTCCACGCCAACGTCGCAACCGCAACGATGTTCTCTGCCACTTCTGGCTCATCGGTTGCGACCGCAGCAACTGTCGCTACAGTGGCGATGCCACAGGCGGAAAAGCTGGGATATGATCCGAAGCTCTTTTCTGGTGCTATCGCTGCTGGCGGAACGCTTGGGATAATGATCCCGCCGTCGATCAACCTGATCGTCTACGGTTTTCTGACACAATCCTCGATCCCGCAACTGTTCCTGGCCGGTCTTTTGCCGGGGCTGGGACTTGCGCTGGCCTTTCTGATGATTACGGCCATCCTTTGTACGATCCGCCCTGAACTGGGCGGCAACCGCCGGGTGTTCCCATTCCTGCAAATGGCGAGGGCGCTCCTTGACCTAGTGCCAATCCTCGTCCTATTCGCACTCATTGTGGGGTCGATCTATCGCGGATGGGCTACCCCAACTGAGGCCGCAGCCGTCGGTGTTGCAGGTGCGTTGCTTATCGCGCTGGCTTTTGGCGGGGTAAACTGGACAATGATGCGCGAAAGCCTACTCGGTACGATCAAGGTCACGTCAATGATCATGCTGATCATCATCGGTGCCTCGTTTTTGAATTTCACACTTTCCTCTGCTGGACTCGGTCGCGAGTTGACAACTTTCCTCGAAGGTTTGGGCCTCTCGCCTCTCGGTTTCATCATGGTGGTAGTGTTGATCTATATCGTCTTGGGCTTCTTTATCGAGACCCTGTCGTTGATGGTCGTAACAATCCCAATCATCGTCCCGATGGTTCTGGCGCAAGGTTATGATGTGATTTGGTTCGGCATTCTAATGATCGTCTTAATTGAAATGGCGCTGATCACTCCGCCTGTTGGATTGAACCTGTATGTGGTCCAGGGCGCACGGAAGTCGGGGAATTTAAACGAAGTGATGCTTGGGGCGTTGCCCTACTGCTTGACTATGCTCGCGATGGCCTTCGCCTTGATCGCGTTCCCGGAAATCGCTCTCTGGCTGCCAGCCATCCTAGAATAGCGACCTAACCAGACTGAATTAATCTGAATGCTGCGGCCAAACGGCTGCAAACGAAGGAGAACTGCCCGATGTGGCAATTTTGGGTAGACCGTGGTGGCACGTTCACCGACATCGTAGCGAAGTCCCCAACAGGCGACTTAAAAACACATAAACTTCTGTCGGAGAACCCGGAAGTCTACAAGGACGCGGCCGTACATGGCATCCGTGAGTTGCTCGATCTCAAAGCCGATACGCCCGTGCCGAGCGGATTGATCGAGGCCGTCAAAATGGGCACGACCGTTGCGACCAACGCTCTGCTAGAGCGAAAGGGTGAGCGGACGGTTCTGTTCATCACCAAAGGCATGAAGGACCTTTTGCGGATCGGGTATCAAAACCGTCCCAAGCTCTTTGATCTGAATATCCAATTACCCGAGCTGCTGTATGAGGATGTTGTCGAGGTTGAAGAACGGCTGGACGCGGATGGCAATATCCTTTCCCCGCTCAATTGCACTGCCGCATGCGAGGCTCTGTCACGGGCCTATGGCAAAGGGTATCGGTCCGTAGCCATTGCGCTAATGCACAGTTACCGCTTCCCAGATCATGAAAAACGCCTTGGCGAGATGGCAAGACAGTCTGGCTTTGATCAGATTTCTCTCAGTCACGAGGTCAGCCCACTGATTAAACTCGTGGGCCGTGGCGACACAGCCGTTGTTGATGCCTATCTGTCCCCGATTTTGCGCCGCTATGTCGATCAGGTTGCCGAAGCGCTTGGCGCACATTCCGGCGGATGTGAGCGATTGATGTTCATGCAATCAAATGGTGGCTTGACCGATGCTCGGCTATTCCATGGTCGCGATGCCATCCTGTCTGGACCCGCTGGCGGGGTGGTCGGCATGGTTCGATCTGCAGCTGAGCTGGGCTTTGAAAAGCTGATTGGCTTCGATATGGGCGGCACCTCTACAGACGTGTGCCACTATGCCGGAGAATTCGAACGTTCGTTTGAGACCGAGGTCGCAGGCGTGCGAATGCGGGCACCCATGATGTCCATTCATACTGTCGCGGCAGGTGGCGGCTCGATCCTCTCGTACAGAGACGGCAGGATGCAGGTTGGCCCGGAAAGCGCAGGCGCAAATCCTGGCCCAGCCGCCTACCGCCGCGGTGGTCCGCTGACTGTTACGGATTGTAACGTGCTCTTGGGTAAATTGAATCCAGATCACTTCCCGCATGTTTTTGGGCCAGATGCTGACCAGCCACTCGACAAAGATACAGTATGCCAAAAGTTTGAAGAGCTGGCGGCAGAGATCGGTGATGGAAAGTCGCCAGAAGAGCTTGCCGAAGGCTTCCTGCGAATCGCAGTTGAAAACATGGCCAATGCGATCAAGCAAATCAGCGTTCAGCGTGGCTATGACGTGACGCAATACACAATGAACTGCTTTGGCGGCGCTGGCGGTCAGCACGCCTGTCTTGTGGCCGATGCTTTGGGTATGGAGAGCATCTTTATCCATCCGTTTGCAGGCGTTTTGTCTGCCTTTGGCATGGGGCTGGCGGATGTGCGGGCGATGCGCGAACAGCAGTTTGAGCGACCTCTTACTGATACCGGCGCGAGTGCGGCACTGGATGCCATGGCTCAGGTGGCAGGGGATGAGGTGAAAGGTCAGGGCATCGACCCCACCGACATTGCTATCTCTAAGCGGGCGCAGATCCGGCCTCGCGATGCACAGCAAAGCCTGGAAGTGGCCTTTGGCGCACCTTCTGACATGGAAGCGGATTTCGTTGCAGCGCATCAGCAACGGTTTGGATTTGCACCAGATAGCTGCGATCTGATCATTGATGTGCTGATCGTCGAAGCCATCGGTCAAACCGGTGAACAGGTGAGCCTGCCTGATCCGCAAGACACCAAGTTGGAAAAGACGACAGTCTCCGTCTGCTTTGAGGGCAGGTGGCAGGACGTTCCCTTGGTGAACCGCGCGAGCCTAGCATTGGGTGAATCCCTCGAAGGGCCGGTCATTCTGACCGAGCCGACCGGCACCAACGTTGTTGAACCAGGCTGGCGCGCCACCTGTGCCAAGGGCGGCAACCTGATCCTGGAACGGGCTGTGCCGATTAAACGGGCCGAGGCGATAGGAACCTCAGTTGATCCTGTAATGCTCGAAGTGTTCAACAACCTTTTCATGTCAATTGCTGAGCAAATGGGCGCAACGTTGGCCAATACGGCTTACTCGGTGAACATCAAAGAGCGCTTGGATTTCTCCTGTGCCATTTTCGACCAGAATGGTGATCTGGTTGCTAACGCACCGCATGTGCCTGTGCATCTTGGGTCCATGTCGGAAAGCGTGCGAACCGTATTGCGCGAGAACGAGGGAAAAATCCGACCCGGCGACGTGTTTATGATGAACAACCCCTATAATGGCGGCACTCATCTGCCCGACGTGACAGTGATCACGCCCGTTTTTGATGAAGACGGCGAGAGCATTCTATATACTGTCGCGTCGCGTGGGCACCATGCTGACATCGGTGGAAAGACGCCAGGGTCGGCTCCACCCGACAGCCGCACAATCGAAGAAGAAGGCGTCGTGATAGACAACTTCCTTCTCGTTGAACAAGGGCAACTGCGGGATCGTGCGACACGCGAGCTCTTGGCTTCTGGCACTTATCCGTGCCGGAACGTTGATCAGAACATGGCCGATCTCGCAGCGCAGATTGCAGCGAACGCGACCGGTGTTGCCGAGTTACAAAAGATCACAAGACAGTTCGGGATCAACGCGGTTCATGCCTATATGGGCCATGTTCAAGACAATGCTGAAGAAAGCGTGCGGCGTGTTCTAGATGTTCTGAAGGACGGCAAATTTAGCTATCCGATGGACAGCGGCGCAAAGATCGAGGTTGAGATTCGCTTTGATCGGGCGGGCCGGTCTGCAACGATTGATTTCACTGGAACGTCTCCCCAGAGTCCTCTGAATTACAACGCGCCAATGGCGATCTGCCGGGCGGTTGTTCTCTACGTCTTTAGGACGCTTGTGGGCCGCGACATCCCGATGAACGAAGGGTGTCTCAAACCGCTGACGCTGATCGTTCCTGAAGGCTCGATGATCAACCCCAAGGCCCCAGCGGCTGTAATCTCCGGAAACACCGAAGTGAGCCAATCCATTGCTGATACGCTCTATGGCGCACTTGGCGTCATCGCAGGCAGTCAGGGAACCATGAACAACTTTGTTTACGGAAACGATGTCTATCAAAACTATGAAACAATCTGCGGCGGCACTGGTGCCGGAGACAGTTTCCACGGTGCGAGCGCGGTACACAGCCACATGACAAACACGCGCATGACGGACCCGGAAGTTCTTGAAACCCGGTTCCCCGTTCGCGTTGACGAATTTTCTATACGTCAAGGCTCCGGCGGGCTCGGAAAATTCGTCGGAGGCAACGGTATAATACGTCGACTGACCTTCAACGAGGCAATGACCGTCACCACCCTAAGCTCTCACCGGATCGTTCCACCGCAGGGCGCGCGCGAGGGTGCGTCTGGCGCGACAGGTGAAAACTCGGTGCAGCGAGTAAACGGTGAAATCGAACTCTTATATGGCAATGACCAAGCCGAATTGGCCAAAGGAGATACCTTCATCATGAAAACGCCCGGTGGCGGCGGTTACGGGAACCCCTAGCAATAAGTGGAGGGTTCCTCAAAGATGCCGATGCCATGTTTTACCGCGTGGCATCGCATACAGGCATGCCCGATTGGGCTTCTTCCGTCGGGCGTATTGGTTAAAACTAGTACGCTTCCTTAGACGTCAGAAACGAGCACTTTTTTTGATAGGCAACAGAAAGCAGACATTTGAGCAGCCGCAGCGAAATGCCGATTTGTCCCGCGACCCGTGAATTGCCATCGAAGATGTCGCCGCGCGACGAACGAATGGCAGCGATATTCGCCGCCACGCGGCGTCCTGGATCGAGGATCTGCAGCGATTTTCGTGCTGCGAGCGTACGCAGCAAGAAATCGCGATGACCGCCTTGGGCTCGAAGCCGCCATGCGGCAGTGCGGCAGCGTGTCCTCAGCGAAACTGCGCGCAAACCAAGGTTATCAACTGCTGGTGCCAGCCCAAAGCTGCCGTTCGTGTGAAACGCGTCTAATGGCAGCTCCCAGCCCTTTCACGACATTCACATGAGGCTCAGCACGTTCTCTGCTGCAGACGCAAAGCTCTAAGGTCGATTTCCCGAAAGCTGCCTTTCAATACTAAACCGCAGCGGTGCCGGATGCTGCGTGAGCCACCAATGGCAGCGATGCGCAGA
>JAAENN010000325.1 GCA_024224295.1 Shimia sp.
ATAATCGGCGTGTCATCGCCCGGAAATTCATACTTGTCCAATAACTCCCGCAGCTCCAACTCCACCAACTCGATGAGCTCCTCATCATCGACCATGTCGCATTTATTTAAAAATACCACTATCTTCGGCACACCTACCTGACGCGCCAATAATATGTGCTCGCGAGTCTGAGGCATCGGACCGTCATCGGCTCCCACCACCAATATCGCTCCGTCCATCTGCGCCGCTCCCGTGATCATGTTCTTGATATAATCCGCATGGCCCGGACAATCCACATGCGCATAATGACGCGTTGCCGTCTGATACTCTACATGGGCTGTCGCTATCGTTATCCCGCGCTCCTTTTCCTCCGGCGCCTTGTCAATCTGATCAAAAGGTACATAGTCCGCCATACCCTTTAAACCCAAATGCTTGGTGATCGCCGCCGTTAACGTCGTCTTACCATGATCAATATGGCCTATCGTTCCTACGTTGACATGCGGCTTGGTCCGCTCAAATTTGGGCTTGCTCATCCTTCAGAACCCTCCTTCACGGCATTGGCTCTTGGCCCGCGTTTGTTGGAGACGGCCTCCCAGGAGGCGGCGCGAAGACAAAACACGTGCCCGAGGGGCCTCCCCCGGAACCACACCTCGGAA
>JAAENN010000326.1 GCA_024224295.1 Shimia sp.
GCTAACTAAGTCTCGCTTAACTGACCTTGGTGCAAACCGCAGCGAAGGTCCGCTCTACGCCGATTCTGTGGAAAAACAACGAGCTGCGAGGGCAGAAAGCGGCGATCTAAATAAGGCTCGAGCGTCTTTCTTGTCAGGCTTTGCCCGCTTGCCGCGGTGCAGGAAATATCTTGGCTAGTTTGCGGAGGTTTTGGGCGGTTGCGGCGAGGAGGAATTCGTCATTTGCGCCGCATGGGCCGCGTAATCGCAACCGCCCCAGCCCAAGGATGCGCTTGAGTTGGGCGAAGAGCATTTCGACTTTCTTGCGCAGTTTGGATGAGACCTTGTACTGCGGTGTTTTTCTGATGGCGCGGGCTATATCTCTGGCGTCTTCGTGCTCTTCACGGGTGATCTTGCGCGCGTCTGCCTTCGGGCAACAATTGTTCTTCGAGGGGCAAGCCTGACAAGTTCCCTTCAACGCGCGATATCGCGCGACACCTTTGCCCGTCGGACCTCGATTTGGGTCAGAGTAATTCCGGCGGAACTGCTTAAGCGGTTCACCCTCGGGGCAGATGTATTGGTTGTTTTGCGCATCCCATTCGAAGTCTGCACGGGACCATGTTCCGTCGGTGCGCCCCGCTTTATCGATCACTGGGATATGTGGCGCGATGTTGCGATCAACCAACCAGCCTAGCATTGGCCCTGAACCGTAGGCTGTATCTGCGATCAACCATTCTGGGTCGAGATCGAACCTGTGTTTGACCCGATCCAACATGGTCTTCGTTGAACCGACCTCGGCTTGCCGTATTGAACGGGTGCCTTCAACATCAACGATGACACCATGATCGGTATCGATGAGATAGTTGTCAGAATATGCAAAGAATGCTGGGCCTTTGCGGGCCGCTGTCCACTGGCTCGCTGGATCAGAGAGGGATGTGAACTTTGGCTGGACCTCGCTTGCAGCACCAAACGCCTCCTCATCCAGGGTGTCGAGATACTCGCGAACAGCACGTGGGGCCGCATCCACATCGATGCGCTTCGTATCCCATTCTTCCTTTGGTGCCGAGAACTGCCGGTTTGCATCCGCTTCGATCAGGCTGGCATCAATCGCCATCCTCTGGCCGCTGACAAGGCCTTCCGCGATGCATCGCGCTACAGTGGTCTCAAATAAATGGCGCAGCAGTTCGCTCTCACGGAAGCGCCCGTGCCTGTTCTTGGAAAACGTGGAATGGTTGGGGATGGGATCAGACAGATCAAGGCGGCAAAACCAGCGATACGCCAAGTTCAAATGGATCTCTTCACAGAGCCGCCGCTCCGAACGGATGCCAAAGCAATACCCCACCAGGAGCATGCGGATCAGCAGCTCGGGATCAATCGAAGGACGGCCTGTATGGCTATAAAAGTCGGCGAGGTATGTACGGATGCTGCCAAGATCGACAAACCGATCAATTGACCGCAGTAGATGATCTTGGGGCACGTGGTCCTCTAGTGAGAACTCATAAAACAGTGCTGCCTGCGCTTCCTGTCTCGGTCCCAACATCGCCAAATCCCCCAATCAATAAAGGAATTGAATCAGCCATTGACCCTTCGATCAAGCAAGAGTTTTTCAACATAATAAGCCCATTTTCGGAATTCGAATGCGCTCGGGTGGACATAGGGGTGGATAGAAACAGCCGAAGGACCGCTAAGCCCCTGGCAAATAATACATTTTCAGAAGAAAATGGTGCGGTCGAGAAGACTCGAACTTCCACTCCGGTTAAAGAACAGCGACCTCAACGCTGCGCGTCTACCAATTCCGCCACGACCGCACTTGCCCTGGTGGGTGTGGGGCTAATACCGCCGCTGATTGGGGATGTGAAGCGAAAAGTGACGGTTGCCAGGATTTTTTCATCAGCGCTCTGCCATCGACATAATACAGCCAAAAACCGAGTAAACCGCAGCAGAAAGATTGCACCCAAGGCAAGACGCGCTTAGGTCACGAAAAACCC
The DNA here is from genome assembly GCA_024224295.1 of Shimia sp. Classification (GTDB taxonomy): domain Bacteria; phylum Pseudomonadota; class Alphaproteobacteria; order Rhodobacterales; family Rhodobacteraceae; genus Shimia. The sequence goes on from JAAENN010000326.1 coordinate 1,968, forward strand.
AAAAGCGAGACGAGGCTCAAAATGGTGGAATGGATTCAATCCGACACGCTGATAAATTACGACGAAGCCCTCTTGTATATGGAGGCGCGCGCAGAAGCGATTGCAAAAGGTGAGGCCGAAGAGTGCATTTGGTTTTTGGAACACCCTCCCCTCTACACCGCAGGTACCTCGGCCAAATTAGAAGACCTGACAGATCCGGACCGATTTCCGGTTTTTGAGGCCAAACGCGGCGGGCAATACACTTACCACGGACCAGGACAAAGGGTCGTCTATGTCATGCTGGACCTCAACAAACGCGGAAAAGACATTCGCGCTTTTGTCAAAAACCTAGAGAACTGGGTTATTGCGACCTTGGCGGACTTCAACCTGGCTGGCGAAATTCGTGACGGGCGCGTGGGTGTGTGGATCGCACGTGATGACAAGCCCTTGCAAATCAATGGTGATAAGGCCGAGGACAAGATCGCTGCGATTGGAATTCGGCTCAAAAAATGGGTTAGTTTTCATGGTATTTCGATCAACGTAGAACCTGATCTAAGCCACTTCGACGGTATTGTGCCATGCGGCATCACAGAACATGGCGTAACATCTTTGGTCGATCTTGGTCTGCCGGTCACAATGAACGACGTTGACGTCGCATTGAAGAGACAGTTCGAAGAAACCTTCGGCGACTAACAATGCTACCGCCTTCCAGCCCTCAAACAGCTCCAAATATGTGCCGAAAAACGGATTATTAACCATATTGCCGCTAACGTTGCCTTGCAAAACACGTCTGTGAAGCTGCCTTATCTGCGTGATACTCACGCCACGCAGCGTGTTCTTGGGAACAAAAAGGTAAAAGGCCTTATGCTGCTACGCGCTGTTTTTACTTCCGTCATTCTCTCGACTTCACCTCTCTCAGGCATTGCTCAGGCCGATGAGCCAGTCGCAAAAATGGATACATCGCTCCTTCAAGGATTTGGGAGGTTGGGTAATGGGCTTACAAATCCTCCAATCCTGGCCAACTCTGAGCGCGCTGCTTCTCGCATCGACAACCAAGCGCTGGCTATGGAAGATTTTACCACCGCTGATCGGTCGGAACAGTTAAATACTCCGCGCTCTCTTAGAAACCGCATTCGCATTCAAATTGATGAAACCGCAATTTACGGTGTCCTTAGCGGCGCAAGTCAAGCTGGTGCCACAGATGGAGTTGTTGGCCTTGGCTTGGAGCGCCCAATTGATCGCGGGCTGGCGCTCAATTTGGAACTTTTGCAGCCAACCAACCGGGCAAACCGTTCTGGCAATGCAGGAGATAGGACCAAAGCGGCCCTGAAGCTACTGTTCCGGTTCTAAAACCTCCACGGTTCAAGGCGCGCCCGATCGTCGCGGGGCCATCCAAAGCCGTGTTTTCCGCGTAATTTGATTTGCACATCGTATTCCTTTGGCTGAAACTTTGGCCGAGGAAATACGCGTTACTCTTTGAACATCTAACGAGGAATCTCTAATGAAGTTTGTTGTTGCAGCAGCTACAGCCGCCCTATTGGTCGCTTCGCCCGCCACTGCAGAAGGCGACATCGAAGCCGGTGAAAAGGGCTTCAAAAAATGCAAGGCATGCCACACCATCGTGAACCCTGACGGTGACGTTCTGTACAAGGGTGGCAAGACCGGTCCTAACCTTTATGGCGTCGTGGGGCGCGTTATCGGTTCCGAAGATTTCAAATACGGCGCTGGCCTTTCGGAAGCCAAAGAATCTGGTGCGGTTTGGACCGAAGAATCTCTGGCGGCCTATGTTGTAAATCCGAAAGCATGGCTGGGTGACAACGGTTTCGCCACCAAGTCCAAAATGTCCTTCAAGCTAAAAAAAGGCGGTGAAGACGTAGTTGCCTATTTGGCCTCCCTCGTCCCGGCAGTTGAAGCGGAAGCTGAAGAAAAGTCCGAATAAGACCGCTGTTCCTCGAAAAAATAGAGCCCCATGCAGCCTAAACTGCATGGGGCTTTCTGTTGTCGAAGCACCCTCAGGCGGGAGCCACTTACTCTAGCTCGATCAAAAGGTCTTTGGCGTCGATCTGACCGCCAGGCGTCGTGTGGACAGCCTTCACAACCGCATCACGCTCGGCATGTATACCGGTTTCCATTTTCATAGCTTCGATGGTCAACAGCAGATCCCCTTCTTTGACCTCGGCACCCGCGGCAACCGCCACAGAAGCCACCACGCCTGGCATCGGCGCACCAATGTGGTTTGAATTGCCCACCTCGGCCTTTGGACGGGCTGCCGTTGCGGACTTCACCAATCGATTCGGCACACGGATCACACGCGGCTGACCGTTGAGTTCGAAGAAGACTTTGACTTCGCCGTTCTCGTCGGTTTCTCCAATAGCCTGAAGACGGATTTCCAGTGTTTTGCCCGGGTCAATCTCTGCAGTGATCTCTTCCCCCGGTTCCATGCCGTAGAAGAAGGTTTTAGTCGGCAACGCGCGCACCGGACCATACTGGCGATGACGGCCCATATAATCCAGGAAGACTTTCGGGTACATCAGGTAGCCATTCAGATCCTCATCATCGATCTCAAAGCCCTCAAGTTGGGCGGAGATTTCAGCCCGGGTTTCTTCAAGGTCGATGGGCTTTAAGTGTTTGCCCGGACGTTCCTGATTTGGCTTTTCGCCCTTGAGCACCTTTTCGATGATCGCGGACGGGAAGCCACCATGCGGTTGGCCGAGATTGCCGCGCATCATATCCACAACCGAATCCGGGAAGGCCAGATCGGTCTTTGGATCCTCGACCTCTTCGCGGCTCAGCCCTTGCGACACCATCATCAACGCCATATCGCCCACAACTTTCGACGATGGCGTCACCTTCACGATGTCACCAAACATCTGGTTCACGTCAGCATAGGTCTGGGCGACCTCATGCCAGCGCTCCTCCAGGCCGAGGCTACGCGCTTGCGCCTTAAGGTTGGTGAACTGACCACCTGGCATTTCGTGCAGGTAGACTTCGGACGCGGGCGCTGCGAGACCACTTTCAAAGGCTGTGTACTGCGCGCGCACACCTTCCCAATAGTCGCTGACTTCGCGTACAGCCTTGATATCAAGCCCTGTATCTCGATCCGTATTGCGCGTAGCCTCTACAATCGACCCCAAACACGGCTGCGAAGTGCCACCAGAGAAGGCGTCCATTGCTGCGTCCACAGCATCTACTCCTGCGTCCGCTGCCGCCAAAATAGTGGCGCCTGCGATGCCGGAGGTGTCGTGCGTGTGGAAGTGGATTGGTAGACCAACCTCTTCCTTCAGCGCTTTAACCAACACGCGCGCCGAAGCAGGCTTCAATAGACCTGCCATATCCTTAAGCCCCAGCACATGCGCACCTGCGGCCTCAAGTTCCTTCGCCATGGAAACGTAGTATTTCACGTCATATTTGGCGCGGTTTGGATCGAGGATGTCACCGGTATAGCAGATCGTACCTTCGCAGACCTTGCCGCTTTCAACCACAGCATCCATCGCGACACGCATATTTTCTACCCAGTTCAGGCTGTCAAACACACGGAACACATCAACCCCGGTCTCAGCGGCCTGCTTTACAAACGCCTGAACCACATTGTCTGGATAATTGGTGTAACCCACACCGTTGGACGCCCGCAGCAGCATCTGTGTCATGACATTGGGCATAGCCACGCGTAAATCGCGCAAACGCTGCCAAGGGCATTCTTGCAAGAAACGGTAAGCCACATCAAAGGTTGCCCCGCCCCAGCATTCGACCGAGAACAAATCAGACAGGTTCGCAGCATAAGACGGCGCAACCTTGATCATGTCTATCGAGCGCATGCGGGTCGCAAGCAAAGACTGGTGTCCATCGCGCATGGTAGTGTCAGTCAAAAGAAGTTTCTTCTGCGCTTTCATCCAGTCGGCGACAGCCTGTGCACCCTGTTCTTCTAACAGATTGCGTGTACCCGGCTTGACCGCGCCATGCTTTGCTGGTGGTACTGGCTCTTTCAAGTCAGCAGCAGGTGCCGGACGGTCAGCGGTTTCTGGATGACCATTCACCGAGATGTCCGCGATATAGGTCAGCACTTTGGTACCACGGTCGCGGCGCTTCTCGAAGTTAAACAGCTCCCCTGTCTCATCAATAAACTTGGTGGTGTATTGATTGTTTAGAAAGGTCGGATGCTTAAGCAGGTTTTCCACAAACGCGATATTGGTGGACACACCACGCACTCGGAACTCCCGCAGCGCGCGGTCCATGCGAGCAATTGCCTTTTCAGGTGTAGGCGCCCACGCAGTCACTTTCGTCAACAGTGAGTCATAGTAGCGAGTGATCACTCCACCGGCATAAGCGGTCCCGCCATCCAGACGGATGCCCATTCCCGTTGCTGAACGATACGCCGTGATACGGCCATAGTCCGGGATGAAGTTATTTTGCGGATCTTCTGTGGTCACGCGGGTTTGCAAGGCGTGGCCGTTCAGGCGAATGTCATATTGGCTGGATTTGCCCGTGGCCTCGGCCAGCGATTTACCTTCTGCGATCAGGATTTGCGCCTGAACAATGTCGATACCAGTCACTTCCTCAGTAACGGTGTGCTCAACCTGGACACGCGGGTTCACTTCGATGAAGTAAAACTTTCCGCTCTCCATATCCATAAGGAACTCAACGGTTCCAGCGCATTCGTAGTTCACATGGGCACAAATTTTCCGACCCAGCTCACAAATTTCTTCGCGCTGCGCCTCAGACAAATACGGCGCCGGCGCGCGCTCCACTACCTTTTGGTTACGGCGCTGAACAGAGCAATCACGCTCATAAAGATGATAGATATTGCCCTTCGTATCACCAAGGATTTGCACCTCAACGTGACGAGCTCTGGTGATCATCTTCTCGAGGTAGCCTTCGCCATTGCCAAAGGCAGCTTCGGCCTCTCGTCGGCCCTCAAGAACCTTCTCCTCGAGCTCATCCTCGTGAAAGATCGGACGCATGCCGCGGCCACCGCCGCCCCATGAGGCTTTAAGCATCAATGGATAGCCAACTGCAGCGGCTTCTTTCTTGATGGCGGCCATGTCGTCGCCCAGCACCTCGGTGGCTGGAATGACCGGCACCCCAGCCTCAATCGCCACGTGTCGCGCTGAGGCTTTGTCTCCCAGCGCCCGCATGGTTGTGGCTTTTGGCCCAATAAACGTAATTCCGTTGGCGGCACAGGCATCGACGAAATCCGGGTTCTCAGACAGCAGACCATAGCCAGGGTGAATCGCATCTGCGCCGCACTCTTTGGCTACACGGATGATCTCATCAATGCTCAGATAGGCAGCAACCGGGCCCATTCCTTCGCCAATGCGATACGCTTCGTCCGCTTTAAAACGATGAAGACCAAGTTTGTCTTCCTCCGCAAAGACCGCCACGGTCTTCTTACCCATCTCATTGGCCGCCCGCATGACACGGATCGCGATCTCGCCGCGGTTGGCAATAAGGATTTTGGAAAATTCAGGCATCGGCAGGCGTCCCCTCTATGGCACTGTCGGTGTTTGCCTGAATTGCTACAAGCATGCCGCACCGCAGCGCAATACCCACTGCCCCTGATTTCGAAATATTTCTGTTACATTTTGTACTCGGGTTGTTTCCGAACGGAATAAAACCCGCGTGATCGGTGCATTTGCGCAGTTGCGCTACCCAAAACCTCACTCCATGTGCGTAACAATCAAAACATGGAATGAAAAAATGCTGACACGTCGTCGCTTCTCTTTTGCCATTGGCGCGCTCTCCTTGATCCCTGCCGTTGCCCTCGCAGACCCCAAAACACTCACTGCAGAGGAGACTTTCCTCCGTATGCACGCAGATGAATTGATACTCATTGACGTGCGCACACCGCGAGAATGGCAAGAGAGCGGAATCGCTGAAGGGGCATGGCCAATGGATATGCGAGAACCTGATTTCGGCAGATGGATCGTTGCGACGTTAGAGCAAAATCCAAACCATCAGGTGGCGATCATTTGTCGAAGTGGCAATCGCAGCGGCCGTCTGATGGATCTATTTGCACAAAACAGCATTGAGGGTGTTTTAGACGTCACGGAAGGCATGTTGGGCGGTCCGCGCGGAAAGGGCTGGATCCCATCTGGCCTCCCAACGGTTAGCGCTCAGACAGCACTTGAAGCTATGCCAAAAGATCTGACAGCAAAATAGCCGATCAAAACGGGCGCAGTTTGCTTGGTACCTCTGTCACGTCTGCCAACCCAAGTTGCCCCATATTGGCTTTCAAATCCTGTTTGAGAATGTCGACCAAATGCGCGGGTCCTTTTTGCCCCAGTGCTGCCAACGCAAAGTGAAATGGACGTCCCATCATCACAAAATTGGCGCCCAAAGCTAAGGCCCGCAATATATCCAGTCCGCTTTCAAACCCGCTGTCGACGATCAAAGGGAGGTCCGTTGCTTCACGAATCCTAGGCAACACCTCAATTGGCGCGGGTGCAGCATCGAACTGACGTCCGGCATGGCTGGACAGCCAGAGCGCGTCCACCCCCATGCTTGCAAGTCTGACGCTGTCCGCTGCCCGCAAGACACCTTTGACCACAAAGTTCCCGTCCCATGCGTCACGCAGCCATTGCACATAGCCCCAATTCGGAGAGGTACGAAGCAGGTATCCAGCATGGGCTGTCGAGCTCATGCCGGATCCTTGCCCTGAATAGTCATCAATCAGCTTCATGCGCGGCATACCTGATTGTGCTGTAGCCAAAGCCCAAGCCGGCCGTGCGGCAACTTGCGCCAAGAGGCGTGGCGTCAGTGTTGGGGGCGCAGTAAGGCCCGACCGCACCTGTCGTTCACGACGACTTGCGGTTGGAACATCAACGGTAAGCACCAATGTGGAAAAACCTGCATTTTTTACCCGCTGCAAAAGATGCTGACGAATACCCTCATCTCGCGGAGGGTAGAGTTGAAACCAGCCATTCTGCCCAATGTGTGGCGCGAGGTCTTCCGGCGTTTGCGTCGCAACAGTGCTAAGCGTGTAGGGAATGTTCTTCGCAACACCCGCGGCGGCTAGCGTCTTTTCGGCACCCGGCCAAATCAGACCGGACATACCCACAGGGGCAATTCCAACAGGCATGTCATAGGCTTTCCCGAAAAGGGAGGTTGTCAGATCAAACGACAATTCCCCATGTAAGATGGATGGCTCAAACAGGATCTCATTAAGTTTCAGGCGGTTTCGCGCTTTGGTCCGTTCTTCCCCAGTGGCGCTGTCCAAGTACTCCCATACAAACTTTGGAAGACGTTTTTGCGCACGGTCGCGCAGGTCGCATAAGGCGGGGTATTGGGCATGCAAATCCATCTGGCGACCGTCTTACGCCGCATGAAAAATGTCCAGCGCGACTTGCATTTTTGACGCTCAACCATCAATGGAACATAAGAAGAACAGGCTTTTGCCTGTCCAAGGTTTGCGATAGGGTGTTGTCCATGAGCAGTTTTGACGAATTTGACGCCTTCGAAGGCGCTTCCCTGTCGGCCCGGGCAATGGCACCACGTCCGATGCCATATCTTGATGAACTCAACCCTGCGCAGCGCGAAGCAGTAGAAATGCTAGACGGTCCAGTGTTGATGCTTGCTGGTGCAGGCACCGGTAAAACCAAGGCGCTGACGGCAAGGATTGTGCATCTGCTCAACACCACACGTGCGCGGCCAAACGAAATTCTGGCGGTAACCTTTACCAACAAAGCCGCCAAGGAAATGAAAAACCGCGTTGGCAATATGTTGGGGCATCAGATCGAGGGCATGCCCTGGCTTGGCACCTTCCATTCGGTCTGTGTGAAGCTTCTACGCCGTCACGCTGAATTGGTTGGACTCAAATCCAACTTCACGATTCTGGACACCGACGATCAACTACGCTTGCTCAAGCAATTGGTCGCGGCGGCCAACATCGATGACAAACGTTGGCCTGCACGGCAGCTCGCCTCACTGATTGACGGCTGGAAGAATCGCGCGCTGACGCCGGAAAAACTGCCTGCCGCCGACGCTGGCGCCTATAACCACATGGGTGGTCAGCTTTATGCGCAGTATCAAACCCGCCTAAAAGAGCTCAATGCCGTGGATTTTGGTGACCTACTTTTGCATATGGTCACGATTTTCCAAGACCACCCGGATGTGCTGTCCAACTATCAGCGTTGGTTCCGCTACATCCTTGTGGACGAATATCAAGATACCAACGTCGCGCAGTACTTGTGGCTACGGCTGTTAGCTTCGTCTCACAAAAACATCTGCTGCGTGGGCGACGACGACCAGTCGATCTATGGTTGGCGCGGTGCGGAAGTGGGCAACATCCTGCGGTTTGAAAAGGATTTTCCCGGCGCCCATGTGGTGCGGCTGGAACAGAATTACCGCTCTACCGGCAACATCCTCGCAGCTGCTTCCAGTGTCATTCGCGGAAACGAAAACCGTCTTGGCAAAGAACTCTGGACCGAGGCCGATATGGGCGAGAAGGTGCGCCTGATTGGTCATTGGGACGGGGATGAAGAAGCCCGTTGGGTTGGAGAAGAAGTTGAGGCGATGCAGCGCGGCACGCGTGGCAGCAACCCCAAATCGCTGGAAAATATGGCGATTCTTGTCCGCGCCTCCCATCAGATGCGCGCGTTTGAGGATCGGTTCCTCACCATCGGCCTGCCCTATCGTGTGATTGGCGGACCGCGTTTTTATGAGCGCTTGGAAATCCGCGACGCGATGGCATACTTCCGTGTGGTGGTCAGCCCGGACGACGACCTAGCCTTTGAGCGCATTGTGAACACGCCGAAACGCGGCCTTGGCAATGTAGCACAGCAGAAAATTCAGACCTGCGCGCGCGCCAATGGCGTAAGCCTCGTCGAGGGTGCGCGTATCCTGCTGGAAGAAAAGGGCATTGGCGGCAAAGGCGCGAAAGAGCTTGGTCTTTTGCTGGATGGTCTGGACCGCTGGCGCAAGCAAGGCACCGCGCCTGTGGTTGAGGTGCCACTGGATGACGACGACGTCATCGATGATGGCGTCACACAAACCACTATGCGGCTTCAGGAAGGCCATGCAGAGCTGAACCATGTGGAACTGGCGCAGGTGATTCTGGACGAAGCCGGTTACACGGCCATGTGGCAGAACGACAAAACCCCCGAAGCGCCAGGACGGCTAGAAAACTTGAAGGAATTGGTCAAAGCCTTGGAAGGGTTCGACAATCTGCAGGGCTTTTTGGAGCACGTCAGCCTGATTATGGACAACGAGCGCGAGGACGCAGAACAGAAGATTTCGATTATGACGCTGCACGCCGCCAAAGGCTTGGAGTTTCCGGCTGTCTTTTTGCCGGGATGGGAAGATGGGCTCTTCCCCTCACAACGCTCAATGGACGAAAGCGGCGTCAAAGGCCTCGAAGAAGAACGGCGATTGGCCTACGTGGGAATCACGCGAGCCGAGGATATCTGCACCATTTCCTTTGCGGGCAATCGACGCGTATTCGGGCAATGGCAGAGCCAGATGCCGAGTCGCTTCATTGACGAGCTGTCCGAAGAAAACGTGGAGGTCTTGACCCCGCCTGGCCTGTACGGGCATGGCGGCGGATCGCGCGACGTCGGCAGCTTTGGTCAGTCCGGCTTGGAAAAATCTGCCATGAAGGCAGACGGTTACAACTCTCCTGGCTGGAAGCGCCTGCAATCTCGCGCTGGTCAATATGGCACCAGCCAACCAAAAGAAAGCAAGGTGGCGGCGATTGATCTGTCGGCTGTCAGCAGCTTCATGGTGGGCGATAGGGTGTTCCACCAAAAGTTTGGATATGGTGCGGTGACGGACATTGAAGGCGACAAGCTGACGGTGAAATTCGAGAAAGCCGGGGAAAAGAAAGTGGTCGCACGCTTTCTGAGTGCACCAAACGACATTCCGTTTTGACCTCACGTTTGCGATCCACCACGCAGTTGACAGCCAACACCACCCCGCGTTGAGGTAAACTCCATATAGGAGGACCTCATGATTTTTTACGATTGCGCCACAGCGCCAAGCCCGCGGCGGGCACGGATGTTCATTGCCGAAAAAGGGCTGGAGATCGAAACGCGGCAAGTGGACCTGCGCAATGACGGCCATCGGGCGCCAGAGTTTCTGGCTTTGAACCAACACGGTACGGTGCCTGTGCTGACGACGGACGCCGGGACGCACCTGACCGAGAACATCGCGATTGCGGGCTATCTAGAGGCGATGCATCCTGAGCCACCGTTGATGGGCACGACGCCAGATGAAAAGGGTGCGGTGCTGATGTGGAACGCGATCTGTGAATTCCATTGCGGCATGTCCATAGCCGAAGCGTTGCGCAATGCCTCCCCTGCCCTCAAGGACCGAGCGTTGCCGGGGGCCGTCAATTACGACCAAATCCCGAAGCTGGCCGAACGGGGCGCAAAGCGCCTGCAAGTGTTCTACGCCACATTGGAACAACGCTTGCGGGACAGCTCTTGGCTGGCTGGCGACACGTTCACGATGGCAGACATTACCGGGTACGTGTTCTGCGACTTTGCGCGCATCGTTAAGATGATGCCCCCTGAGGAAAACACAGCAACGCAGGCTTGGATCGCCAAGATCGCTTCCCGCCCCAGCGCGCAGACGTAAGCCAAATCACTTCACAAAAAGGCGCTCTTTGGAGCGTCTTTTTTGTTGCGTGTCACTGTTTTTCAGAGAGAAGGCAGCGGCGACATCAGGGAGGAGGAGAGATGTCGCCGCGCTTCACACAAAACGCTCAGGGAGGAGGAGAGAGCGCCTTGATACCGGTGACCCCGCGGTGGGATCAAATTTCGAGTGCGACGGCGCCAGGGAGGAGGAGAGGCACCGTCGCTCTAGTTACAAGCGCCCTCAGGGAGGAGGAGAGAGGGCTCTTGATACCGTTGGGCCTTTGGGCCCGAATTTGGTTGCGACGACACCAGGGAGGAGGAGAGGTGCCGTCGCTATTTTCAAGCGCTCCAGGGAGGAGGAGAGGAGCAGCTTGAGCTCGTTGGACCGTTCTGGTCCTATGTTCGCTACGACGACACCAGGGAGGAGGAGAGGTATCGTCGCAGTAGTTGGAAGGCCTGAGGGAGGAGCGGCCTTCCGAATTTTTATGCCTCGCGGCTTGCTTCGATCGCCAAGCGGCGGATCATGGAACGGCTCAGACCCAGGTCGTTCAGTTCGCGGTCAGAGAGCTGGTTCAGCTCATTATACGTCACGCGCATAACGCGGTACTGCCGGAAGCGTTCTGCTGCCTTCGCGAAAACAACCGAAAGGCCGGAGGCTTTAGGTGCGGACACAGATGGTGTGCTTGCTACATATGCCATTGTCGTTTCTCTCAGTTTGGTAGAGTATCTGTTCGCTGTTGTCTTGGTGATATAGGACGATGCTGCACCTGCACAATAGACGCCTGTGCAAAGCAGTTATGCGCCGAGCGAATACCAGACGTTACGTAAAGGTAAACTGCACATAAATTAACCAAGGTGCGGAATTGGTTGAATAAATATAAACAGATTCTTACGAGGAATCTATAACAGTGCCTCTATTGTGCACTTGCAGCATAGGAGTTGTGCATGTCCGTCAGCAAAGAACAAGTGAAGGCCGTTTTACAAAAAATCGCACTGCCTGATGGGGGCGATTTGATCTCGCGCGATTTTGTACGCGCTTTGAGCATTCGCGAAAAAAACGTGCAGTTTGTGATCGAAGCACCAAGTCCAGATATAGCACGGCTGATGGAGCCGTTGCGCAAAATGGCAGAAGCGGCCGTTGCGCAGATGGAGGGAGTCGATTCCGTACAGGTCGCGTTGACCGCGCATGAAAACGCCCCTGCCCCAAAATCTGCGCCGCCCAGCCTGAAGATTGGCGGCCACCCCAAACCACAGGCCGGCCCCATGAAAGTGGCGGGGGTGGATCGTATTCTAGCCGTTGGTTCCGGAAAAGGCGGTGTGGGCAAATCCACCGTGTCCTCCAACCTGGCCGTGGCGCTCGCGAAACAGGGCCGCAAGGTGGGTTTGCTGGATGCGGACATTTACGGCCCAAGCCAGCCGCGCATGATGGGAGTGAACAAACGCCCCGCAAGTCCAGACGGCAAAACGATTATTCCGCTTGAAGCACACGGCGTAACCATCATGTCTCTGGGCTTCATGCTGGAAGAAGACAAGCCGGTGGTGTGGCGCGGGCCGATGTTGATGGGCGCGCTGCAGCAGATGCTCACGCAAGTGCAATGGGGCGATCTGGACGTGCTGATTGTTGATCTTCCGCCGGGCACAGGCGATGTGCAACTGACCCTATGTCAGAAAACTGACCTAACCGGCGCGATCGTGGTCAGTACGCCACAAGATGTGGCTTTGCTTGACGCGCGCAAGGCGCTTGGCATGTTTGACCAATTGAAGACGCCTGTACTGGGACTCATTGAAAACATGAGCCTTTTCCACTGTCCGAAGTGTGGACATGAGAGCCATATCTTTGGTCATGGCGGGGTGGCCGCAGAAGCTGAAAAGTTGGGAGTTCCTTTGATGGGCGCCTTGCCAATTGATCTCGACACGCGGCTTGCCGGAGATGGCGGCACACCGATTGCCGCCGGAGACAGCGACATGGCGCAGGCCTATGCACAGATTGCCAGCGGACTTGTGCGGGGCGGGATGGCCTAGGCCCCTCCCCTCATTCAACCCACCTTCCTCGGTAAATGGGCACTTTGTACAGGCAGACATTGCGCCCATTTACCTGCTGCATTGCAGCGAAAGCGGCCCAAAATTCACGTCGGTAAACCGTCAGTATCGCGTCGGTATTACAGAGGTGGATTTTTTGACGTTCACGTAAGGCAGAGATTCGCGGCAAATGCTAAGGCAACGCGCGCGCAAGGCCCCGGCCCTGCAACGCACGCTTAGTGTTGCGGGGTCGCATTTCTTCGCAGAAAGTCGTCCAACTCGACGTAGAGCTGTTTGCGTTCGTCTTCGCTGAGGAAGCTACCGATCTCCACGGTGCGACCATTGCCGGAGAGGGTGATGTAGTTGGGCACAGGGCCGCCAAAAGCGTGCAGCTCAGTGCGGGTCCAATAGATGTTGCACGCCCACTCTTTGGCAGTGCCGCGCGCGGGAGTGTGGCGCAAATGCAGGGTGTCATCATGCAAGGAGAGCTCTTCGAGGATCTCGCCGTCTTTGTAAGAGCGCTCCAGTCCCCACCAAAGCCCGCCGACCATCACCAGCACAAACGGCAGGATGCCCCAGAGCGCCACTGAGCCGAGCAATCCGTAAAGCGGGAGCGTGCCCATGGTAAAGGCAAAGAGAATCATCGCGGCAAAGCCCCGGCGCGGTAGGGAGCGGTGCGGCCAAAGGGTCAAGACAGGGTGGTCCGGGGTGGGTTGGGAGGTCCAGCGGTGTGGCATCAGGTCAACCTCGCACCAGAAAGGGGCCAGCCCCTCTTGCGCGCGGGCGCGCAATTCACCCCGGGATATTTGGGGACTGTGAAAACGGAGGGGTGAATTTCAAGCATCATGTTGTGCCCTTACCGCGGGCCAACAGAACATACCGCCCCAGCACCGCGGGGTCGTTTGGGGTATAGGAGATCTCTGCAAAGCCTGCGGCCTGGAGTGTGTCCAGATACTCGTCTGGGGACAGGCTGCCGTGATAGACCGGCTCCCCCGCGACGGTGCCGGTGACTTCGCCTTCGTCATCGCCCACTGTCAGCAACAAGTGCCCGCCGGATTTGAGATGTTTCAGGATCACTGGCAGGGTTCTGCGTTGTTCCTCTGGGCTGAGATGAAAGAAAGCATCCCAGCTGAGGACGGCATCAAAACTCTGACCGAGATCAAGGGTGCGCATGTCTGCGGTTTTGAAAGTGGCGCCGGAGACATTGGCTTGTGCACGGGCAACCATGGCGGCGCTGGCGTCTACACCGGAAACATGATGGCCAAGGTCTGCCAGATATCCGCTCAGTGGTCGACCGGCGCCGCAGCCGAGATCAAGTATCTTGGCCGGCACGGGCAAGCCCTCAAGCCAGCGGGTCAGCCAGTCTTTTTCGCGCAAAGACGTATCGCGGCCTTCATCCCAGGCTTCGGCGTTCCGCTCGTAAACTGCAGCCATGCCCGCCTTGATCTCAGCAAAATCTTCCGGTGATGACATCCAAAGTGGTCCTGCTTGCAAAAGGAAAGGCCCCGACGCTGTGCTGCGCCGGGGCCTCCTTGATCGGTTACCTGAGAGGCCTCACCTTAGTGACTGTGGCCTTTGTCCCATTCTTCCTGCTTTGGCAGGATTTCAAAGGTGTGCTCCGGTGGTGGGCACGGAAGGGTCCATTCCAGAGTGTCCGCGTACTCGTTCCAGTAGTTGTTCTCGGTCACTTTCGCGCCACGGAACAGCGAGTAGAACACCACACCGAAGAAGAACAGGAAGGAAGCAAAGGACAGGAACGCGCCGTAGGAGCTGATCTTGTTCCAATATGCAAAGGCTTCCGGATAGTCGATGTAGCGACGTGGCATGCCCTGACGACCCAAGAAGTGCTGTGGGAAGAAGGTCAGGTTGGCGCCAATGAAGAACATCCAGAAGTGCAGCTTGCCCGCCCATTCAGGGTAGTGACGGCCGGTCATTTTTCCGAAGTAGAAGTAGATACCGGCAAAGATGGCAAACACGGCACCGAGGCTCATCACGTAGTGGAAGTGTGCAACCACGTAGTAGGTGTCGTGGTAGTAGCGGTCCACGGAAGCTTGGGACAGAACGATCCCGGTCACACCACCTGCGGTGAAGAGGAACAGGAAGCCGAAGGCCCAGAGCATTGGGGTTTTGAACTCGATCGAGCCGCCCCACATGGTGGCGATCCAGGAGAAGATCTTAACCCCGGTCGGCACCGCGATGACCATGGTGGCCAGCATGAAGTAGGACTGCTGCGTCAGCGACATGCCCACGGTGTACATGTGGTGCGCCCATACAACGAAGCCCAGAGCACCAATCGCGATGATCGCCCAAACCATTGGCAGGTAGCCGAAGACCGGCTTGCGCGAGAAGGTCGCAATCACGTGGGAGATGATGCCAAAGCCCGGCAGGATCACGATATACACTTCCGGGTGGCCGAAGAACCATAGGATGTGCTGATACAGGATCGGGTCGCCGCCGCCAGCTGGATCAAAGAAGGTGGTGCCGAAGTTACGGTCGGTCAGCAACATGGTGATTGCGCCGGCCAGAACTGGCAGTGCCAGAAGGATCAGCCACGCAGTCACAAAGATGGACCAGGCAAACAGAGGCACTTTGAACAGAGTCATGCCAGGGGCACGCATGTTCAGGAAGGTGGTGATGATGTTGATCGCACCCAGGATCGAGGAGGCACCGGAGACGTGCACCGCAAAGATCGCGAGGTCCATGGACATGCCGCCTTCGTTGGTGGAGAGCGGCGGATACAAGACCCAGCCCACACCAGAGCCAAGCTGATCATTGCCACCTGGCGCCAACATGGAGGCGACACCCAGCAGGGTACCCGCCACATAGAGCCAGAAGGACAGGTTGTTCATGCGTGGGAACGCCATATCCGGCGCGCCGATCTGCAGTGGCATGAAGTAGTTGCCAAAGCCGCCAAACAGTGCCGGGATCACCACAAAGAACATCATCAGGACGCCGTGGTAGGTGATCAGAACGTTCCACAGGTGGCCGTTTGGTGTACAGGGACCGTCACCGCCGCCAAAGAAGCGTGCGCCTTCCAGACACATGTATTGCACACCCGGATCCATCAACTCCATGCGCATCAGCACAGTGAAGAAAACAGAGATCAAACCAGCCAGGGCCGAGATGATCAGATAAAGGATGCCAATGTCCTTATGGTTTGTGGACATAAACCAGCGGGTGAAAAAACCGCGCTCGTCGTGGTGGTCCTGGCCTTGAATGGCTGCGTCTGCCATGCGTTGCCTCCTGTTGATTTCTATCTGGGCGCGCGGAATCCCGCTTACGCCTGGTTCCCGGTCGTTTTAGGGTGCCGGGCGCGCGGTCGCAATCTCCGTAATTGACCTAGATCAAAATAAATTGTCGCAGGGGCGCGGGTCTTGACCCTCTTTTGCGGGGTTTTGTTCTGACTTTGTTCTGGTTTCGCGCTACGGTGGTGGCAACCACATAGGAATCAGAGCATGCGTAGAGATCAGAAATACACCGCTTTTTTGGACCTGCACCACGATGAGGCGGCATTTGTGATGCCCAATCCGTGGGATGCGGGCAGCGCGCGGGTATTGGCCGCAGAGGGATTCGCGGCTTTGGCCACCACAAGTGCCGGCGCCGCGGTGACTCAGGGCCTTCGCGATGGGGCAGAAAGCATGACGCGGGCGGCGATTCTCTCCAACGCGGCGGAGATTGTTGCAGCGACGGACTTGCCAGTGTCGGCTGATCTGGAAGACGGGTTTGGCCTCGCGCCTGAAACCTGCGCAAAAACCATTGCCATGGCCGCTGAAGTTGGGCTGGTGGGCGGCTCGATTGAAGATGCCACTGGCGGTGAGGAAGGCGGCATCATGGACATGGGGTTGGCGGTGGAGCGTATTGCCGCTGCCGCGGAGGCGGCAAAGACGCACAAAGTGGTGCTCACCGCACGATCAGAGAATTACCTGCATGGGCGGCCGGACCTGAAGGACACAATTGTGCGGCTGCAAGCCTTTGAGGCAGCGGGGGCGGATGCGCTCTACGCGCCCGGGCTGCCGGATCTTGAGGCGATCCGCACGGTCTGTGCCGAGGTCGGCAAACCTGTGAATGTGGTGATGGGGCTGCGGCCGCCGTTTTACACCGTGCAGGAGTTGTCAGAGGCAGGCGTTGCGCGGATCAGCGTGGGCGGCTCTCTGGCGCGGCTGGCCTATGGCGCGGTGCAGCAGGCGATGCGCGCGGTCCTGCAGGACGGGGCGTTTGCTTATGCGGAAGGCGCCATGCCGGGGGCGGAGCTGATGGGGTTGATGCGGGCGCAGGCAACCTCACGAATATAGTAAAGAAACGCCCGCATTGGGGGGGCGGGCGTTTCAGGGAGCCACAGGGTGCAGCGCAGGGACATATACGCTGGGTAGTCACCCTATGGTTTTGGGATCTCGTGATGCTTAACGCGGGCGGCGTTTTTGGAAACTGCTGTCTGGCGTGCCCTTGTGGCAGCGCGGGATGACCGGGAAACTGTCGGTGAGGAAATAGGCGTAGGTGCCTTGGGGGTAATCTGCGGTTTTCACAACAGCACCGTTGCATTCGTCCAAGCTCCCTGCTCCGGCGACATATCTATAGTCTTGAACAAAGGTGCCGTCGTGACGGCCGGATGGACCGTTACCAGAGCGATTGCCCGCTTTCAGACGATAGGAGCTGGTCATCTGCGTAACGCGGCCGTTGACCGATGCTGTGATGGCATAGATCGGAAAACCGTCTGCGGCATATCCAATCAGCGGTGACTCCGCCTGGCGCGACCAGCCGAGTTGCTGCATCAGGCCCACGGGCAGGCCGTGATAGTGATATGCGCCGGTGGGTTGCACATGCGCATAGTTGGCGTCCAAACCGAGCGGTACCGCGCCGCCAAGAGCCTCGTACTGCCAGCCAGACCGGGGGTTACCACGCCAGAACTCTGCGGCACCGGGATCAAAAGGCACACCGTTGACGCCAACCCCAAAGAGGCCCATGCGGCTTTGCGTGCTGCGCGCGGTGTTCTGTGGGCTAAGCGGCATCGTAAAGGTGTAGCTTTGCGCCTTGATCCGGTTGGGATTGCCGCTGTTTGGGAAGCGGCCAACTTTGTGAACCGTGATACCATTGGCGGTGATCACCCGCTTTGTGCCTTTCTTTGAGATACTGACCTTACTACGGCCTGCCGATATGGTGGCCTTAACCAAGCGCAGCGGTTCGGATTCGGTGGCTGTATGCTGGCGCATCGGGGGACGTCCCTGAGCGTCGCTGCTTGCGGCGGCGCCCACAACAATCGCCACGGCCAAGATGCCGAGCTTCATATTTTCCAACAAAGTCATGTGTTTAACTCCAGAAAAGCCCTACGGCATAACGGTTACAGGCCCCTGACCGTCCGCGCCAAAATCCAACAGCATGGTGAAAATGCCAGGTACAGTATCGCCAAATCGTAGAGTCATCTTTTGCTCTTCCAACCCTCCCGCAGGCACGATGAAAGGCAGTGACTGACCTGACAGCTCCGCACCTTCAACCGTGATGCCCTCCAGCGTCATGGCTTCGGTACCGGCGTTGTAAAATGTCAGTACCAGATCCAAGCGATGCTTTTTACGCCGCGTGACAGAAGAGGTGACCGTCAGATGACTTATGCCATGACCACCGTGTGCCAAAGCCCCGAGCGGGGCCAGCAAGAGAGCGGCCAGGAGGCTGCGGCGGGTGAATGTTGATTTGGTGTCTGTCATAGGAGGTTGTACGCCCCTTGCTGTGGGTTCCGTCGGTAAAAAATCAAAAATCACATTTTTTTCCATAAGGCGACATTTTCCACTTGCAGCCTGCCGAGACTCTTTATATTCCACGCCTCACCCAAGGAAGCGGGCGTAGCTCAGGGGTAGAGCATAACCTTGCCAAGGTTAGGGTCGGGCGTTCGAATCGCCTCGCCCGCTCCAATATCTCCCTCGCGGAGACGGTGAACAAGGCGCGGATTTTCCGCGCCTTTTCGCGTTTTTTATCCTCTTTTCAGCACGTTAAGAACTTTCTGCGGATTGGGTGTATTTCTTGCGATTTGGGGGTTGCGGTCTTCTGTGCGGATCGCTAAATCACGGCCATCCAAACGGCGCGGGCGTAGCTCAGGGGTAGAGCATAACCTTGCCAAGGTTAGGGTCGGGCGTTCGAATCGCCTCGCCCGCTCCATTTGGATCAAACGCAAAAAGGCGCCTGGTTTTCCCGGCGCCTTTTGTTTTTTCCGCATGTTTTTAATGAGTTGTGATGACGGACGCTTAAGGACGCCCGCCAGTGTTTTCCACTAGAGACTTTCAGCGAGTCGCATTGCCAAGGCATTCTGTCGCTGAATCACCGATGCCAAATTGATACTGGTCATATGTCCGTCGCGCACGATTTGGCGCCCTTCGACAAAGAGGTCGCGCACGGCGGTGGGCCCCGCCAGAAGAATCGCCGCCTGATCCCAACTGCCTGCGCTGTGCACGCCGGAGACATCCCAAATTGCGATGTCGGCGCGCTTGCCAACGGCAATCTGGCCACAATCATGACGACCCAGCACCTCCGCCCCGCCCCGCGTGGCGATTTCCAGCGCTTCGCGAGGGGACATGGCATCCGCACCCAAAGCGACGCGTTGCAGCAGCATCGCCTGACGTGCCTCTGCCACCAGATTGCCTGCGTCATTTGAAGCGGAGCCGTCTACACCAATGCCAACAGGCACTTTGGCGTCACGCATGGCGCGGACTGGCGCGATGCCGCTGCCAAGGCGACAGTTGGAACAGGGGCAATGCGCCACGCCGGTTTTGGTGCGGGCAAAGAGTTCGATTTCGCTTTTGTCCAGTTTCACGCAATGGGCATGCCAAACGTCTTCGCCCACCCAGCCAAGCTCTTCGGCATATTGGCCAGGACGGCAGCCGAACTTTTCCAGTGAATAGGCAATGTCTTCGTCGTTTTCCGCCAGATGGGTGTGCAGCATCACGCCTTTGTCCCGCGCCAGAATGGCTGCGTCGCGCATCAACTCACGTGAGACAGAAAACGGCGAACAGGGTGCCACACCCACACGTACCATGCTGCCGTCACGCGCATCATGGTGCGTGTCGATCAGGCGAATGGCGTCATTGAGGATGGCGTTCTCTTTTTCGACCAGCGAATCCGGTGGCAAACCGCCGTCACTTTCGCCAATGCTCATGGCGCCTCGGGTGGGATGGAATCGCATCCCAACCTCTTTGGCGGCCTCAATCGTGTCATCCAGTCGAGACCCGTTGGGGTAAAGATAAAGGTGGTCAGATGTCAGGGTGCAGCCGGAAAGCGCCAGTTCCGCCAAGCCGATCTGTGCAGAGATGTTCATCTCTTCCGGGCCGAAACGCGACCAGATTGGATAGAGACGCTTTAGCCAGCCAAACAGCAGCGCGTCCTGCCCGCCTGGCACAGCCCGTGTTAGGGTTTGGTAAAGGTGGTGGTGTGTGTTCACCAAGCCGGGCGTGACCACACA
>JAAENN010000327.1 GCA_024224295.1 Shimia sp.
AAACTGAGCGTCTTTGTCTCGCCATCTGGTGTCCGCTTGATCCGGCCGCGGCACGATCTGGCCAACTTCAAAGCCCGACTGAAAGCGCTGGAGGCCATTTGAACTTCTGATCCGGGCGCTGGCCACAGCCCACCAGAAGATGATCTCGCGGTCGTGAGCTTCGATGAAAAAAGGCCGCACGGATACGTCTCCGTTCCAGCAGCTGAACTCAAGACCGTCGCTACACCACTTAAGGTTTGATCGCATCGCGATGACTTTGCCCTTATGGCTGCGTTCGGGTCGGTCAAAGCCTAGGGTCAGGACCCATTGATTGTCTGGTTACTTTCTGATCCACGCTTGTGAAAAGGGAGTTGGGCATTGAGTGATTTGTTTTGGTTGTCAGAAGCGCAGATGGACCGTCTTGGGCCGTTGTTTCCAAAATCCCACGGGCGACCACGGGTTGATGATCGCCGTGTCTTGAGTGGGATAATTTTCATTATTCGCAATGGCTTGCGTTGGCGGGATGCGCCTCAGGACTATGGCCCGCCCAAGACGTTGTACAATCGCTTTGTTCGTTGGTCTGCAAATGGAACATTTGAGCGCATATTCGAAGAACTGGCCCGTCCGCAAGGCGCTGCGGCGGAAATGTTGATGATAGATGCCACCCATCTCAAGGCGCATAGGACAGCCTCAAGCCTCAAAAAGGGGGCGCAGAGCCCCGCCTGATCGGGCGCACCAAGGGCGGGATGAATACCAAACTTCACGCGCTTGGCGATGCTTTGGGGCGTCCGATACGCCTGTATTTGACCGAAGGGCAGCGCAGTGACTTCAAGGGCGCATATGTCTTGCTGCCTGATTTGCCACCGACCAAAATGCTACTTGGGGATCGTGGCTACGATGGCAATAAGGTCAGAAAAATCATTTCAGAGCAGAATGTTACACCCTGCATCCCGCCAAAGAAGAACCGCAAAATCCAAATCGAATACTGCGAAGCCACCTACAAGAAACGCCACAAGGTGGAAAACCTCTTCGCAAAACTCAAAGATTGGCGGCGCATCGCAATGCGGTACGACAGATGCGCCCACACTTTCCGATCCGCAATCTACATCGCCGCAACCGTCATATTCTGGCTATGAGCCCTGACCCTAGACAAGGACGAGCCAACGCTTACAGTTGCTGGAAATTTGCAACAACTGCAGCCACAAAGCATGATCGCACATCACAATTCCGCCATTCGCGCGCTCAAAACCGCGAGAGTGCGCCATATGCTGACCCCTCGCAGAAACCGTTGATAAAAGGCGCAGGCTCATGTCCCC
>JAAENN010000328.1 GCA_024224295.1 Shimia sp.
AACCTGGCGAGATCGCCGAAGAAGGACAGATCACCGGTCTGGTGGAGCCCCAGAAGGCCCTCGACAAACAGACGTCTGAACAACCGGGACAACACCCGCACATGCAGAAAGAACCCCGGTTTGCATGAGACCCAACGGGTGTCAACGCCGGAGCAAAACTACGTCATTCGCCGGAGAGAAAGTACATCATTTGGGGTGGCATAGGTTTGTCCATAGGCCCGCACGGCGTAGTGCCCCCATAGAGCAACGGAGCTGTGCGGGGCTGTGGACAAACCGGGCGCGGCGTATGATGTTCAGGCTTTCTTCGACTGCCGGCTGTGTTTGAGGCGGTAGCTCTCGCCATTCATTTCCAGAATGTGGACGTGGTGAGTCAGTCGGTCGAGCAGCGCACCAGTGAGGCGTTCCGATCCGAATGTGCCGGTCCATTCATCGAACGGCAGATTGGATGTTACGATTGTCGAGCCGCGCTCGTACCGCTGTGAGAAGACCTCGAACAGCAACTCAGCGCCGGTTGGAGACAAGGGCACATATCCAAGTTCGTCGATGATCAGCAGGCTGTATTTGCTCAGTTGCTTCTGCAGACGCAGCAGGCGCTTCTCATCCCGGGCCTCAAGGAGCTCGTGGACTAAAGCAGAGGCGGTGATGAAGCCGACAGCCAGGCCCTTCTGGCAGGCCGCCAGCCCAAGGCCAAGAGCAATGTGGGTCTTGCCGGTGCCGCTGTTTCCCACGGCGATTATGTTCTCGTTGCGAGAGATGTAATCGCAGCGTGCCAGCTCGTTTACCAGCATCTTGTTCAACGAGGGCATGGCCTTGAAGTCGAAGCTGTCGAGGCTTTTGGTGGACGGGAACTTCGCAGCCTTGATCCGCCGTTCCACCATACGCCGTTCCCGGTCGATGAGTTCTAGTTCAGCAAGGCGAAGAAGATACCGGGAATGGTCAACACCCTCGGAGGCGCATTGCCCGGCAACCTTGTCGTATTCCCGCAGGAAGGTTGGCAGACGCAGAGCTTTAAGATGATGGGTCAGCAATAACTGAGGCGTGTCGGTCATGACGGGCCTCCGGTGAGAAGCGCCATGTAGTCGCGCGCCGATGTTGCCGCCACGTGAGCTTTGGGCAGGTAGGGATAAACGGTCATATCCAACCGTGGCGGGCGGCGTTCGATCCGGCACAGCACCAAATGCTTCACGGCATCAAAGCCGATCGTGCCGCGTTCAAGGGCACCCTGTATCCCGGCTTCAACGTCCGCGATCCGGAATGTCTCCAGCAGCCGCAGAACCTGAACGAACTCGCGCTTGCCCTTTTTGCCCATGCGGGCCTCCATAAGGCGGCGCAGGGTGACGAAGGCTTCCGGCAGCTTCCAATCCGCCAGAGGCGCTGCCTGATCAAGCGCATTGGTCTTCTGCTCAATCAGCGCCAGATAGTGAAGTGGATCGAAGATGTAATCTTCTTTCTCCCAGGAGCGAGGATGACGGGCAATGACCTCAGCCCCGCAGGCAATCACCACCTCATGCACATAGCCCCGGACCAGAACTTCCTGGTGACCGTAGGCTGTGGGAACGGAGTAATCGTTGCCGCGATACCGCACGAGGGACAGTGAACTCACCCGAACAGATTGCTTGTCGCAGGCGTCATAAGGAACAACTGGCAAAGGCTGGAGCCGTTCCGCATCAGCCTCAAACCGTTCGCCAATCGCGCCTTTCTGACCACGCAGCTTGTCACCCATGCGCTTGCAGCATTGTTCCGCCAGATGGGCATTGAGATCATCGAAACTGGCAAACTGGGGTTTGGGGACCATGAAGTTGCGCCGGGTGTAGCCAACCATCCCCTCGACTTTGCCTTTGTCATTCCCCTTGCCGGGGCGGCCAAATCGATCCTCAAACAGGTAATGGGACACAAGCTCTGAGAACACCCGGGTTCGTTTGCGCTTTCCGTCCCCCAGAATGCGGGCAACTGCGATCCGCGTATTGTCATAGAGAATGGAAACGGGAACACCGCCGAAGAATGCGAACGCCGCGACATGCGCATCGCAGAATGCTTCCGTTGTCTCAGCCGGATACGCCTTCACAAAACACGCATCTGAATGCGGTAGGTCCATCACCAGGAAGTGGATCTTGCGTTCGATCCCGCCGATGACAGCAAGCGCCTCGCCGAAGTCAGCCTGAGCATGCCCCGGTGGATGCGACAATGGCACAAACATCTCCCGCTGACGCTGCCTGGCCGCAAAGATGTAGTCCTTCACAATCGTGATGCCGCCTTCAAAGCCATGTTCGTCGCGAAGTCGTTCGAAAATGCGCTTTGATGTATGCCGCTGTTTCTTGTGAACCAGTTTGTCCGCTTCAAGGATCTGATTGATAATCGCGGTAAAACCATCCAGCTTCGGACGACGTACGGGTTGGCTGCGCCGGTATCCGGGGGGAACAGAAAACGCCAACATCTTGGAAACAGTGCGGGGATCAATCCCAAATACCCGTGCCGCTTCCCGCTGGCTCATTCCCTCGACTAAAACAGCGTGACGAACACGCCCGTACAAATCCACTTGCTTCATCCCCGCCCTCTGAAAACAGAAAGCTTAACTGTGATGGAGTTTTGCTCCGGCCAACCAGACAATCCGGCCGCTTCAGTGAGGGATTATTGCACCGGCGTTCTCAATCGCAGTGCTCTCGGGTTTCGGAGAAACGTTGAAGGCATAGATCAGCGGCCTTACGAGTTGCCATGCGCGCAACGTTGTCGTTTGCGAAAGCTCATTGGAATCTTCGAGCGTTTCGCCCATGCGGGCCAGTTGACCAATGGCCTCGCAGAAAACTGCTACGGACGATTGCGTC
>JAAENN010000329.1 GCA_024224295.1 Shimia sp.
CCCACATGCTTCAGAATGAGCTCGGGCAGCGCCTGATCGGCCTGAAAATGACATTGGCGATGAGTGAGACGCTGCCCGTTGAGGCGGTTCAGGGCATATTGGGTGAAATGGGAGGCTTGATTGACACATTATGCTCTATCGGGTTTAAGGGCAGTTGAATATAATTCGGCTCCAGTCAACAGCATTTGATGAGCCAAACAAGATGATCCGCTACCAGCAACTGAAAGCCAAACCCGCCCTATTCAAGAGTTTCACTGGCGTGACGTTGAGCGCGTTTGCCGACCTCCTGCCTGCGTTTCGCCAGGCCTACCGCGACGATTTGGACCGGCGCGATCAGCAACGAACAGTCCCCCGCCAACGGCAACGGGGTGGGGGCAACAAAGGCGCATTGCCCACGCTGGAAGACAAGCTGGTGTTCATCTTATGCTACTTCAGACTGTACCCGGTGCAAGTGCTGCAAGGCTATCTGTTTGAGATGGGTCAACCCCAGGCGAATGCATGGATCCACCGGCTGACCCCCGTTTTGAACCACGCCTTGGGCTACGAAAAGCAATTGCCCGCCCGTCAAAGCCGTGACATCGAACAGGTGCTGGCGGCGTGTCCCGGTTTGGAGTTCATCATTGATGGAACCGAACGGCCCATTCGTCGGCCCAAAGACCCGGACCGGCAACGGCAGCATTACAGTGGCAAGAAGAAGCGCCATACGGTCAAGAACAATGTGATCACGGACAAACGGACCCGGAAAGTCAAAGGCTTGAGTCCCACCCATGAGGGCAAGAAGCATGATAAGAAGCTGGCCGACGAACAAGACCTGCACTTTCCGCCCAACAGTAAACTGTGGAAAGATACCGGCTTTCAGGGCTATGAACCGGCCAACACGGAAACGTTCCAACCCAAGAAGAAACCGAAAGGTGGTGAACTGACACCCGACGAGAAAGTTCAAAATGCAGCCATCTCCAGCGCACGGATCGGGGTCGAACACACTATTGGTGGCGTAAAAGTGTTCCGCATTGTGCAGACCGTGTTCCGTAATGACAAGCACGGCTTCGATGACCTCGTGATGGAAACTGCTTGCGGCTTACACAACCTACGCATTGACCATCCGTTGACCGCCTAGTTCAGGGCTTCTGGGTAGCGGATTTGCGTCTATCATCCGCCGCGTCGTTATTGCCGATAAAGTCTATTAGTTTAGAGTCCAGATCGGGAGTGTCAGGTCTTACAAATGCAAATCGAGTACCATCAGGTGACCAGGCAAAAGGCGATCTTCCGTCTATTCGTAGCCGAAGCTGGCCCGTAGTTGTGTCCCAGAGCAAAATGCGATTGGTTGTGGTTGCGGTCGCCACATAGTTACCATCCGGTGAAATGGCGACTTGCCGCAAGACACCATCGGCGGTGGTTATCTGTTCCTGTTCGTGGCCGCTAATGGTATCCCACAAACGCACAGTGTCAAAGCGGCTGACAGAAAGCAGTGTTGTGTTGTCAGACAACCACAACAGTCGTGTTGGGCGTGACACATGGCCTTCGAGTGTTTGTAGAAC
>JAAENN010000330.1 GCA_024224295.1 Shimia sp.
AGAGTTACTGCGTACCTCAGAGGAGGCGAGTGTCGAACAGGTGCGGCGCTTGCTCCGGCTACGGGGCATCGGTGAGAACAGCGCCTGGCTGTTTGTGATGGAGTTTTTCGCCTGGCGAGAGTTCCGCACCCGCCGTCAGGTCGGCGGGCTGGCCGGCTTGACCCCCACTCCCTATCAGAGCGGTGGACAATCGCGTGAACAAGGCATCAGCAAAGCGGGCAATAGTCCCGTCCGCAGCATCGCCATTGAGATTGCCTGGGGCTGGTTGCGACACCAACCCGATAGCGAATTGAGCCTCTGGTTCCAGAAACGGTTCGGCCACGGCAGCAAGCGCCTGCGCAAAATCGGCATTGTGGCCGTGGCGCGCAAATTACTGATTGCGCTGTGGCGTTACCTGGAGTATGGTGAGGTTCCGGCGGGCGCTCAATTCAAAGCAACCTAAATGGTCAATTTCCGAGAACCTGACTGAGCCTATCAGCCGATCACTGATCTGGTGTGAGCCTGCCCGCTTTGCGGCCGGGTTCCCAACGGGAACCGCTTGTTAGATGGGGCCGCTCACCAGAGCACTGTCAGTATTGTCTCTGGGCGAATGTAGCATTTGGTGTCTGGCCACTCCCATGAGCCAGCACGGATAGAAGGTAGTTCGAGACATTTTTTGCTCAACGCCTGTGACGCCGCCAGTATGTTGGAAGGTGAAAGATTGACGGGCAATAAGGAAAGGTTTCTCGCTTATTGTCAATCTCATCGCGTTAGGAAAAACCGACCCGAAAGGGCCGGTCCTGCCCCTGCGCCTATACACCAAGAACTTGACAAATGCGACCATAGAAGGCCGCTGTCGGGGAAAGTCGGCAAATTGAAGCATATTGTCACTCACTGCAATGGGGTGGAACGGATATGCATCCAGAATCGACCCGCCAACTATCTTCACTCCTGCTTGTAAAGCAGCCAGAGCGGTTGCCAGCCAATCGGGCTCGGGCACACAATCCGCGTCAATAAAGGCCAGGTAGGCCCCCCGGGCATGTTGAGCGCCCAGGTTTCGAGCTGCACCGGGTAATAAAGCCGTTGAGCTACGAACCAAGCGGCTGCCCGGAAAAGCAGCCACAACGTCAGCCACGGTTGAGTTTGGGGTGCTATCAGCGACAATAATTTCATAAGCGGTGGAGA
>JAAENN010000331.1 GCA_024224295.1 Shimia sp.
CATTTGCATGTGCTGAACGGTTTGCCACTGTGGGCGCGACAATCGACAGATGCTCGTCTCTTGTCGGGATCGATGAGATCGGCTTGCGCTGGATTTGCTCATCGACGCGCCTGACTTAGGCTACGGGGTGTCAGCTCGACTTTGCGCCGATCCTCTTCCAAACAACGTGAAGATTGTTGCGTGCTCTGCGCCGCTTGTATCTCTGCTCATTTGGGTGTGACTACTTTTGGACGACGCTCCATCTGCCAGCCGGATGGAGTCGTTCCTGGTCTCTCTGGATGTGGAACGGCCAGTATTGATCAAGGTCGCCACTGAGGTAAATGGCTCTGAGCTTGACGATGGCCTCGGCCATGGCTTCGGTCCAGCGCATGCCAGATCGCTCCATGCGGTCCTTGATGAGGTTCTTGCAGGCGCCCTCCACAGGACCGCTGCCGATGGGCAGGCCCTGCGCCAGATATTGGTCATAGTGCATGCGGCCACGGTTGCGGTAAAGGTAATTCGCCACCCTCGACAGCGTCTTGCCTTTGCTGGGACCGAGAGCGCGTTTGGTGACACTCTGACGAATGCCCTGGACGACTTGGCTGACGTGCCCTTCCAGGATCTTCTCGGCACGGCGGCGAACCCATTGCTCGGCTTCCGGACTGCCTTCGGCATGGAAAACGTAGGCGGCTTTCCAGAGTTTCTCCAGCACGTGGAGCAGATCGAGGATCAGAGTGACTTTGAGTTTCTTGCTGACCAGAATCTGGAGGGCGCGCTCTCCATCGGTGAGGGCCACGTGGATCTTGTGGCCCTGCGGATCGCGGCGTAACACCTCAGCGGCCACCTCGCCAATCAAGGCGGCCTTGCCTTTGGTCAGGCTGGCCCAGACCCTTTTGTGCTCCGGTCGTGGGGGCGGGTTCTCGCCAGCGCGGGTGCTGCGGTTCCTGCCGAAGAGGCTTTCCACCACCTGCTGGGGCGTACGAATCCACGGCGCCCGGGTGAATACCGCGGCCACGGTGGCCATCTTCTTGCGATTGGCCTTCTGACCCTTGGTCAGCCGTACAGCCCGCTGTGCCCCTCCCGGCTTGATCATGGGAATGCCCTTACCATCGACGGCCGCCACCAGAACCGATCCCGTATCGGTCCACGTTGGGGGGGTGCGCTCGGCATAGAAGGCGTCGAAGTCCTCGGCGGCTTGCTGGATGACTTCCTCGATGCTGCGCACCCAAACCGGGGCGCCGGTGATTTCCGCGATGCGCTCGCCGGTTTCGCGGAACGTTCCCTGCACCGCTGCCTTGACCATGCGCTTTTGCAGTTCATAAGAGAAGGAGCGGGCCGGCAGTTGCAGAGCTTCATCCAGCGGATGGATGCTCTCGCTGCCCGCCCGGCAGTAGCCCATCCGTATGATCTCGATGGGGCCAAAGATGGTCTTCAACACGCGCGCATGGAGCCGCCGGTGGGAGTACCGAGTTGGCTCCTGGCCATCCTGGTTCACAAAGAGCGCCGGTCCCACGTCCCCATTGCCCCGCTGCTGGATGTGCGCCTGAAGGAGCAACCGCTGCAATTGACGTCCTTTCCGCTCCTGCTGGCACTCGACTTGGTGCAGGGGGAGCTGCAAGGTGGGCGGGGCGGACAGCCAGGCCTCCAGGGAAGAGAACTCTTGCCGGGCTGGGGACCGGGCGGCAGCCGC
>JAAENN010000332.1 GCA_024224295.1 Shimia sp.
ACGCAGCGCCATTGGTCGCGCAGGCGGCATGTTCGCCAGTCTCGATGTGGAAGACCTCGTCGCCCCCGTCATGCAGGCGACACTTGCGGATGCCAACGTCACAGCGGATCAACTCGACGATGTGATCCTTGGCAACGCCGCAGGCCCCGGCGGCAACATTGCCCGCCTCTCGGCCCTGCACGCGGGCTTTCCGACATCCATTCCCGGCGTCACCGTAGATCGACAATGCGGTTCAGGCCTTGAGGCGATGATGATGGCCTGCCACCTGATTATGGCAGGCACAGGCACCACCTACCTCGCAGGCGGCGTTGAAAGCCAATCCCGCGCGCCCTTGCGTACGTTACCCCCCAGCGGTGAGCTCCCAGAACACACCTACAAACGCGCCCGCTTCTCCCCCGAAGCAATCGGCGATCCGGAGATGGGCGCCGCTGCCGACACCGTTGCCAAACAATTCAACGTCTCTCGGAAACGCCAAGACGCTTTCGCTCTACGCTCACAACAACGCGCTGCCGCTGCTCGTGACGCCGGGGCTTTGGAGGCCGAAATCGTTCCCATCGCAGGCCACGCCACCGACGAATGCATCCGCGTCTCAATGACCGCCGCGCGGCTTGCCCGCCTGCGCCCCGCCTTTGCCAAAGACGGCACCGTCACCGTTGGCAACGCCTGCCCCCTGAACGACGGCGCAGCCACTGTCCTTGTCACCACTGCCGCCAAGGCCCGCCACTTGGGCCACACCAAGGCTCTCGCCTACCTCGGTGGCGCCTCCGCTGGTGTGGACCCAAACATCCTCGGCATTGGCCCCGTCGCCAGCACGCAAAAGCTTTTGCAACGGCAGCCACACCTCTCGTTGAGCGACCTCACCCACCTCGAATTCAACGAGGCCTTTGCCTCCCAAGTCCTCGCCAGCCTGGATGCTCTGATCATCAACGAACACCTCCCCAACCAGCAGGGCGGCGCCATTGCCCTCGGCCACCCTTTCGGCGCTTCCGGCACGATACTCGTCACCCGTCTCTTCAGCCAATTGATCCGTCAGGAAGCCCCTGCGAACGCCCTAGCCATGGCCATGATTGGCATCGGCGGTGGTCAAGGCCTCACTGCGGCATTCTCCCCCATACCCCTCTGATATGCTTGAGCCGAAATCCATCCAAGGCCATAGTCGTCCCAACCCAAAGGACAGCGCATGGCCAATTCGCTCATCACTTCCGAAGTCCCCTTTAATCAA
Organism: Shimia sp.; assembly: GCA_024224295.1. Lineage (GTDB taxonomy): Bacteria > Pseudomonadota > Alphaproteobacteria > Rhodobacterales > Rhodobacteraceae > Shimia. The sequence continues at coordinate 1,223 of JAAENN010000332.1, forward strand.
GACGGCAAGCACACCGGCTTCCTGCGCGTCCCTCATTCGGTGACCACGTCAGCCTATGGCTGGCTCCCAATCCCGATCTGCATGATCCAAAACGGCTCCGGCCCCACGCTGCTTATTTCCGCAGGCAACCATGGGGACGAATACGAAGGCCAGATCGCCGTCACAAAACTGATCCAGACCCTTGAAACAAAAGACATCCAAGGCCGTCTGATCCTACTGCCCATGGCAAACGCGCCAGCCGCCGAGGCAGGCGCACGCACCTCCCCCATCGACGATGGCAACCTCAACAGATCCTTCCCGGGCGCTCCGACTGGCACGCCCACACAAATGATCGCGCATTACATAGAAGAAGTGCTGCTGCCGCCTTGTGACTATGCCGTTGATCTGCATTCGGGCGGCACCTCCCTGCAATATCCCGCCACCCTCCTGCGTGGCCCGGCACATTCTCCCGAAGAAGAGGTTGGCCTCACCTTGCTCTCGAACGCCTTTGACCTGCCCTACGCTTGGGCCTTTACCGGTGGTGGCGGCAAAACCTCAACCGCCCGCACCGCCATGGGCGCGGCCAACCGCAAAGGCGTCATCAACGTCATGGCGGAACTTGGCGGCGGTGGCACCATCGCACCCGACATCCTTGCGGACACAGAACGCGGCCTGCGCCGCATCTTGCACGCACTTGGCATGTTGTCGGCCTACGCGCCCGACGCGCCGCGCGGCACCCGCACACTCAACGCCCAAGGCTCCGTCTTTGCTTATGACAGCGGCCTATTGGAGCTGCACAAAGACATCGGGGATCCGGTCAACGCAGGCGACACCGTCGCCCTCATCCACGATCCCGCCGCCCCTTGGCGCGCGCCGATCCCCGTGACATCCCCCTACGAAGGCATCGTGCTTGCCAAGCGCCACCTGACACAGGTCCAACGCGGCGACGCTATTGTGCAAATCGCAAAAGACGCGCGCTAAACCGCTTTCACAGTCTCCAAATATCTCGGGGAGGAGGCACCGTGTGCCGGAGGGGCTGGCCCCTCCCACCACCCAAGCCTCAAACGCAAAACGGGGCCGCCTCTGCGACCCCGTCTCAATCTCATGTCTCGTGACAGGCTTAATAGTCTTCGTCGTCCAGCACCCGCACAGCCCCGGTGGATGCGTTGGACACATGTTGCGCATAGACTTTCAGCGCTTTGGACACTGCCCGAGGACGCCCCTCGGCTTTCCAGAACTTTTTGTCCGCCTGCGGATGGTTGGCCCGCCGCTCCGCCAGTACCTCTTCCCTCACGTCCAGATGGATGGTGCGGTTTGGCACCGAGATTTTGATCTTATCGCCATCTTCCACCAGACCAATCACACCCTTCTCCGCCGCTTCCGGTGAGGCGTGGCCAATCGACAGGCCTGCGGTGCCGCCAGAGAAGCGGCCATCGGTCAACAACGCACAGGTGGTGTCGAGCTTTTTGGATTTCAAATAGGCAGTTGGGTACAGCATCTCCTGCATACCTGGCCCGCCTTTGGGGCCTTCATAGCGGATCACGACGACAGAATAAGGCTTCACCTCATTCTGCAGAATGCCGTGCATCGCATCTTCCATGCTCTCAAACACTTTTGCGGTGCCCTCGAACTCGTACATCTCTTTGATCACACCCGCGGTCTTCAGGATACAACCCTGCTCCGCGATGTTGCCAAAGAGCACACACAAGCCACCTTCTTGAGAATAGGCATTCGCAAAGTCGCGCACGCAGCCATCTTCAATATCCAGATCCAGCTCGGTGTACATCCGCGACTGACTGAAGGCCTCAACGGTGCGCACACCACCGGGCGCAGCAATATACAAATCGCGTGCTTCATTGCCGGCGCTTTCGCGGCGCACATCCCATTTGTCGATGAACTCACCCATCGTGCGTTCATGAACTGTCGCACAATCACGGTGGATTTTGCCTTCGCGTTCCAATTCACCCAGGATACGCGCAATGCCACCCGCGCGGTGCACATCTTCCATGTGGTACTTCGGCGTCGAGGGCGCCACTTTGCTCAGATGCGGGATCTCGCGGCTTAGGCGGTCCATATCCGCCATGGTGAAATCCACGTCACCCTCATGGGCAATCGCCAAAAGGTGCAGAACCGTGTTGGTAGACCCACCCATAGCAATGTCCAGCGCCATCGCGTTTTCAAAGGCTTTGAAATTTGCGATGCCACGGGGCAGCGCGGTCTCATCACCCTCTTTGTACCACCGTTCACACAGCTCAATGATCTTGTGACCCGCTTCTTCAAACAGCCCACGGCGTTTGGAGTGGGTCGCCAGCAGCGAACCGTTGCCCGGCAAAGCCAGCCCCAGCGCTTCCGCCAGACAGTTCATCGAGTTCGCGGTGAACATACCAGAGCAAGACCCACAGGTTGGGCAGGCAGAACGCTCCAGCTTGTCCACTTCTTCCTGGCTGCGGTCTTCATCCGTCGCGCCTACGATGGCGGTAACGAGGTCTGCTTTGTGCTCACCGTCTTGCAGGATCACCTTACCGGCTTCCATCGGGCCACCGGAAACAAAGATCGCCGGAATGTTCAGGCGCATCGCCGCCATCAACATGCCCGGCGTGATCTTGTCACAGTTGGAAATACACACCAGCGCGTCGGCGCAATGCGCGTTCGCCATATACTCCACGGAGTCGGCGATCACTTCGCGGCTCGGCAGAGAATAGAGCATCCCGTCGTGGCCCATGGCGATGCCATCGTCCACCGCAATGGTGTTCATCTCTTTGGCCACACCACCGGCTTTCTCAATCTCACGCGCCACCAGCTGGCCCATGTCTTTGAGGTGAACGTGCCCCGGCACAAATTCCGTAAACGAGTTGACCACTGCCACAATCGGCTTGCCAAAGTCCTCGGTTTTCATCCCCGTCGCACGCCATAGCGCGCGTGCAGCGGCCATACGGCGGCCAAAGGTCGAGGTTTTGGAACGAAGATCAGGCATCTTTTGCACTCCTGCGGATGGCTTAGGCGCCCCATCGCGCCCCTTGCGTGTCTGGACAGAACGGGTGCCATCCCAAAGAGGGGAATGCAAGAGAGTCCGGAAAGAATGTTACTCAAAATCGCGCACAAAGCTTTCACAAAGTACGATGCGCACGACTTTGACGAAATCCACTCGAGGCAATTAGCCCAAAGCCACCGCCTGCGCGAGAAAGTCGGCACAGCCCTTCGCCTTGATGTCGGCGACACTGCGCAACTTAACATGACGCCGCGCTTTGCCCTTGCCCTCCAGATATCCAACCGGATCGCTCAACTGCGCCCCATTGGAAAACTCAAGCGAGACGTGGTTCTTGTAGCCAAAGTATCCCCCGACAGCTGTGGCCGCGTCCCCCCCCTCGCGCTCCAACATCTGCCCGCCATACATGCTGCGCCCGTGTAACTCCGGCGCCACCTCGGCCACCATCTCTTCTAGAGCGTCGATGATGGCAGCTTGTGTTGTCTCGTCCATCTCAGCCCTCCAGATTCATTGGCGTGGCAATCTCCACCAAACACCCATTGAGATCACGCACATAAGAAATCGTCTGCCCCCAAGGCACCTCATGCGGCTTGCTGACCGGCGAACACCCCACCGCCAGTGCCTTTTCGAATGCCGCTGGTACGTCCTCAGTGATAAAGCAAATCTCCCACCCCGCCGGAATGGCACTCTTCTCGTTCGGCGCAAAGGCCAACCCATCCAGCTCAATCACCTCTTCGGCAGAAAACGACAGCACCGTATCCCCGGTCTCCATCTCCGCATAAAGCGTGCTTTCATGCATAAACCGCTGAGTCAGGCCAAACGCCGCCTCATAAAACACCACCGTCTCCGGCACGTTTTTCACGTAAATAATTGTGTATCCAAGTTTCATAACAAACACCTCACATTGCTTGGCCTAGACCTAAGGCCCGCAACACCAGAGCGCTTGAAGAAATCGGACATTACCTATTAAGCCGCACGGTTTCCCCAAAGCCCGCCAGACACATCCGGTCGGATCAAGCCCTCTGGTATGTCTGACGGCACAAAGCCACCAAACCGCCGCATGGCCCGTGTCATATGTGCCTGATCGGCATAGCCTGCCTCAAATGCCGCATCTGACAGCGATCCTCCCGCGTCACACACCAGCCGCAAAGCCCGATGAAACTGCACCAAAGCCGCATAAGTCTTCACCGAAAGCCCCACTGTGCCGCCGAACAGCCGGTTCAAATGCCGCGTCGAGCACGCCGCCCGCGCCGCCAGTTCCGTCACTGAAAACCGCCCGCCCGTGAGGTGCATCCGCCGCACAGTCTCCCCCACACGATGCCCCTCCGGCGACAGCGCCCGTCCCTCTACAAAGCGTACCAAGGCTTGCCGCAACTCCGCCTCCGAAACGCCTACAACACCAAGCCCTGCCAATTCCGGCACCAAATCCTCTGCCTCATCGCCAAGCGCAACCTGATCTTTCGCGCCGCCCAAGGCATCCCCCCACAACACGCCACCGCGCTCTGGCCGCAGACGCACTCCAATCCAACGGTCCCCGGTCTCAAATTCCACCCAATAGGGCTGCGTCGCTGGCCCCGTCACCACCAATCGTGGCACCACATCTGGATCGGCGTTATAGCGCACAATCACGTCACAACGCCCGTCTGGCAGGATCAAACTGCGCCCCGCACACTGCTCCTCATGCCGCCACACCGCCTCCACACTGCGCGCCTGTTGCGGCGTGTAAATCCGCTCCTGATATCCATCCGGCAGTCGCACGCTACACCCTCACCCAATCGTCAACCGCGCCAGCAGCTCGGTGGCATTTTTCACCTGAAACCGTTTATGCAACCGTGCCCGAACATCCTCAATTGTGCGCGGCGACAAACCCAGCTCCCGCGCGATCTCCTTGCTGGTCAGCCCGCGTCCCAAGCCCCCCACAACCTGCCGCTCTCGCACGGTTAAGGACACCGGAGGCCCGTCATGTATCGCGGCAAAGCTCATCACCAGTTGCGCCAAGGGATCGTCCGGCGTCAACGTCTGCGCCCGAAACCGACACCACACCTGGCCGCCATCCCGACGCCGGACCATGCGCTCGTCACTGTAAGGATGGTCGTTCATCAGCGGTGCCAAGCCAATGTCGCGTACCTGTTCGAACTCCTCGTTGGAGGCATAAAGCAGGCGAAAGGATTGCCCGACTAGCTCCTCTTTCCCGTAGCCCAGCATCTCGGCAAAGCCGGTGTTGCAGCCACGGATTATCCGGTGTTGCGTAATCACGATGCCAACCGGTGCCGCATCAAAAGCAAGCTGTTCCCAGTTCATATCTCTTCCCTCAACAAACCGTAATCCTACGGTGTTGATACCGTAATGCCCAACGGTCCATGCTGACGCAAGTTTAGATTGCACACGCGGCGCCAACTCAAAGGCGTCAGCTGCGAAAACCAAAATTGAGGTTCTGCCATGCCCTTTGACACCGATCGCCTGATGGCCCGTATCGACTCTATGTCCGAGGATTTGATCCAACTGACCCAGGACTTGGTCAGAATCCCCTCCCTCAACCCTCCCGGCGAACTCTACCGCGATGTTTGTGACTACCTGGACAAACGCCTGACCCGTCATGGCTTTGACACGCAAATGCTGCGCGCCCATGGCACGCCCGGCGATTGCGACAAATATCCGGCGTGGAACATCGTCGCCCGCAAAGAAGGCAGCCACCCCGGTGAGTGCATCCACTTCAACAGCCACGTCGATGTGGTCGAAGTGGGACAAGGCTGGACCTTCGATCCCTTTGGCGGCGAAGTCTCCGACGGCAAAATCTATGGGCGCGGCACTTGCGACATGAAAGGCGGCTTGGCCACCTCCATCATCGCGGCAGAGGCCTTTATCGCCGAATTCCCGGATTTCCACGGCGCCATCGAAATCTCCGGCTCCGCGGGCGAAGAATCCGGTGGCTATGGCGGTGTTGGCTTCTTGGCCCACCAAGGCTTTTTCTCGCCCCAACGCGTCCAACACGTCATCATCCCCGAACCGCTGCACAAAGACCGCATCTGCTTGGGCCATCGCGGCGGCTGGTGGGCAGAGATTGAAACTATGGGTGAAATCGCCCACGGCTGCATGCCTTTTCTGGGCGACTGCGCAGTTCGCCATATGGGCGCAGTTATGGATCGGTTTGAAAAAGACCTCTTCCCAGCCATGGCCGCCCGTCACACCGAAATGCCCGTCGTGCCTGCAAGCGCACGGTCCTCGACCATGAACATCAACTCCATTCACGGCGGTCAGCCTGAGTGCCCCGAAGGCTCCGACGCGTTGCCTACCCATTGCGTGCCGGACAGCTGTCGTATCGTCATTGACCGCCGCTATTTGGCGGAAGAGAGCTATGAAGACGTCAAAGGCGAGGTCACGGCGATCCTTGATGACCTCGTAAGAACCCGCGACAGCTTCAGCTACAATCTGCGTGAGTTAAACCACGTGCCACCATCCATGACTGACCGGCAAGCCCCCATCGTGACCACGGTGCACCGAGCGATCACCGAAGTTCTTGGGACAACACCAGAATATGTGGCAAGCCCTGGCACTTACGACCAAAAACATGTTGATCGCATCGGAAAGCTCAGGAACTGTATCGCCTATGGACCCGGGCTTCTGGAGATGGCGCACAAACCGGACGAATACGTCGGAATTCAAGATATGATCGATGGCGCCAAAGTCATGGCACACAGCCTGACACAGCTCCTATTGCTCAACGAAGCAGACTAAATCTGGCACAACGCCCAAGAACAACAAAAAGCAAACAGTTAAGGGAGACAGACAATGACATTTTTCACGTCAAGACTGGCCAGCGCCAGCGCCGCTGCACTGATTGCAGGGACACTGGCCGCACATGCTGCACAAACCGACATCACCGTCGCCATGCAACTGGAGCCGCCACATCTAGACCCAACCTCGGCTGCCGCTGGGGCCATCGACAGCGTGCTCTACGCCAACGTTTTTGAAGGTCTCACCCGCTTTGCCTCTGACGGGTCCGTCACGCCGGGCCTGGCCAAAAGCTGGGAGATTTCCGAGGACGGGCTGACCTATACCTTCATGCTGAACGATGGCGTGACTTTTCATGACGGCTCCGCCATGGACGGCGAGGACGTGAAGTTTTCGCTGGATCGCGCCCGAGCCGAAGAAAGCGCCAACGCGCAGAAAGCCCTGTTTGAGGGCATCACCGATGTGACTGTGGTTGACCCATTGACTGTTAAGGTCACACTCGATGGCCCGAACGGCGACTTTCTGTTCAACATGGCCTGGGGCGATGCCGTGATTGTCGCGCCGGAAAGCATTGATGACATAAAGACGACGCCCATCGGTACCGGCGCGTTCAAATTTGCCGACTGGGTGCAGGGCGACAAAATTACGCTCACGCGCAACGACGCCTATTGGGGGACGCCCGCGACACTCACCGATGTGACCTTCAAGTTCATCTCTGACCCCACGGCGGCCATGGCCGCAATGATGGCCGAAGACATTGATGTGTTTGCCGGTTTCCCGACCCCGGAGGCACTGCCACAGTTTGAGGCCGATCCTCGTTTCCAAGTGCTCGTTGGCAACTCTGAAGGCGAGACCATCCTGTCGACCAACAACAAAATGCCGCCACTGGACGACGTGAAGGTGCGCAAGGCCATCGCCCACGCAATCGATCGTCAGGCGATCATTGATGGCGCGATGTTTGGTCTTGGCACCCCAATTGGCACCCATTTTGCCCCACATCACCCGGACTATGTCGATCTGACCGGCAACTCGGCGTATGACCCCGAACTGTCCAAGAAACTGCTGGCGGAAGCGGGCTATCCGGATGGCTTCACCACCACGTTGAAACTGCCCCCGCCTTCCTACGCCCGTCGTGGTGGCGAGATCATCGCAGCGCAACTGCGCGCTGTCGGCATCAACACCGAAATCTCCAACTTGGAATGGGCGCAGTGGCTGGAACAGGTGTTCCGCGGCAAGGACTTTGGCGTGACCATCGTCAGCCACACCGAACCCAATGACATCGGCATCTACGCCCGCCCGGATTATTACTTCCAGTACGACAATCCGCAGTTCCAGCAGATCATGGACACATTGAACAAAGCCACCATCCCGGCAGAGCGTTCCGCTCTGCGCAAGGTGGCTCAGACCATGATCGCCGAGGACTATGTCAACGGCTACCTGTTCCAGCTGGCCTACCCCACCGTGGCCAAGGCCAGTGTACAAGGCCTCTGGCTCAACGCCCCAACCCAAGCCACCGACCTGACCGCAGTGAGCTGGTCAGAATAACACCCCCCGCGCTGGGGCCACATGCTGTGGCTCCGGCGCAATCATACCGAAAGCCGCAGCCATGATTGACCATATCCCCGCAGGCACCCTGCCCAGCCGCAAGGCCCCGCCAGAATACTTCACCGGCAACGTGCGCATGGATCTGATCACCGAAAGCCGCCCGCCCTCTCAAGTCTTCGCCGCGCGCGTCACTTTTGAGCCCGGCGCACGCACCGCGTGGCACACCCATCCCGTGGGCCAAATCCTGCATGTGCTGTCCGGCGTCGGCCTGATAGCCCTGCGCGGCGAAGCCCCCCGCACCATCCGTCCCGGCGACAGCATCTGGATTGAACCCGGCGTCGAGCATTGGCACGGCGCAACACCAAACACCGCCATGTCGCACATGGCCATCCAACAGGTCGAAGACGGCTCCGGCGCCACTTGGCTCGAACACGTCTCCGACGATGACTACCTCAAAACCCCAACCTGACGGCCCATGCTCCGCTACACTCTCAAACGCGCCCTGTCTCTGGGCCTTAGCCTGGCGGTTGCCTCGCTGGTGATCTTCTTCGTGATCGAAGTGGTGCCCGGCGATCCCGCCAGTTTCATGTTGGGTCTCAACGCCCAACCGGACACCATCGCCGCCCTGCGCAGTGAACTGGGGCTGGATGTCTCCAAACTTGAACGCTACCTCGCGTGGGTTGGCGGCATGTTGCAAGGCGACTTTGGCACCTCCTACACCTACCGCACACCCGTGACCGAGATGATCGGAGACCGCATCTGGGTGTCCCTGCCGCTGGCGCTCTACGCACTCACGCTCTCCACCTTGATCGCCTTTCCCGCAGGCATCTACGCCGCCTCCCGCCGGGGAAAACCCGGCGACATGGCGGTCATGGGCGCAACGCAATTGGGCGTCGCCGTACCCAACTTCTGGTTCGCGATGATGCTGGTGCTGATCTTTGCCATCAACCTGCGCTGGTTCTCCGCCGGTGGCTTTGCAGGTTGGGACAAGGGCGTCGCCGCAGCCATGAAATCCCTCACCCTGCCTGCCATCTCGCTGGCCCTGCCGCAATCCGCCATCCTTGCCCGCGTCATGCGCTCCGCCCTTCTAGATGTGCTGGGCGAAGACTTTATGCGCACCGCCCGGGCCAAAGGCCTCACCCGCCGCCAGGCCTTGATGCGTCACGGCCTACGCAACGCCATGATCCCGGTGCTGACCATCATCGGCATGCAGTTCTCCTTCCTGCTCGCCGGCGCCATCATCATCGAACAGGTCTTCTTCCTGCCCGGCCTCGGCCGCCTGATTTTCCAGTCCATCTCCGCCCGTGATCTGATCGTGGTCGAAAGCGTGGTCATGCTCTTGGTCTTTCTGGTGATCCTCGTGACCTTCCTTGTGGATCTCGCTTATGCCGCCATCGACCCCCGTCTGAGGTCGCGCACATGAGCCTCTCCCGCAACATACTACTAGGTGGTCTGCTCTGCCTCTGCGTGGTCGCGGCCGCCCTGATCAGCTTTCTGTGGACGCCTTATGACATTACCGTCATGGACATCCCCAACAAGCTGCAAGACCCCAACGCCGCCCACTGGTTTGGCACCGATCACTTTGGCCGCGACATCTTTTCGATGATTATGGTCGGCGCACGCACCTCGCTCGCTGTTGCGCTGGTGGCCGTCGGCATCGGCATGGGCCTTGGCGTGCCTTTGGGCCTCTGGGCCGCCGCCAATTCCGGCAGCTGGCTCGACGAGTTGATCATGCGCGGCAACGATCTGATCTTTGCCTTCCCATCGCTGGTCATTGCCATCCTGATCACCGCCATCCTCGGCCCCGGTGCGGTAAACGCGATCCTCGCCATTGGCATTTTCAACATCCCGGTCTTCGCCCGCCTCACCCGCGCCGGCGCGCTCCCTCTGTGGCAACGCGACTTCATCCTCGCCGCGCGGGTTGCTGGCAAATCTCACGCCCGCATCTCGGCGGAACACATCCTGCCCAACGTCGCCAACCTCTTGATCGTGCAAGGCACCATCCAGTTCTCCCTCGGCATCCTCGCCGAGGCAGGCCTCAGCTACGTTGGTCTCGGCGCGCAGCCGCCCACGCCATCCTGGGGCCGCATGCTGGCCGATGCGCAAACTATGGTCTCCTTCGCGCCCCATCTCGCGCTGATCCCCGGCCTTGCCATCATCGCCTCCGTCTTGGGCCTCAACCTATTGGGCGACGGCTTGCGCGATCACTTGGACCCCAAAATCCGGGTGATGCGCACATGAGCCTGCTCTCCGTCCAAAACCTGTCCCTCTCCATCGGCCCTGTGCCGATCCTGAAAAACGTGACTTTCTCCATCGCCCCCGGCGAAATCGTGGCCGTCACCGGCGAAAGCGGCTCTGGCAAATCAATGACAGCGCTTGCCGCGATGCAGCTGCTGCCCGACAGCGCCTGCACCAGCGGCCACATCATGCTGCGCGACGAAGACCTCACCGCACAGTCGGAAAAATCGCTCTGCGCCATGCGTGGCAACTGCATCGGCATGGTGTTTCAGGAGCCGATGACCGCGCTCAACCCGCTCCACACCATTGGCCAGCAAGTGGCCGAAACCATCCACATGCACGCCGTCATGCCCAAGGCTGAGGCCGAAGCGGAGGCCGCCGCCATGCTCACCCGTGTTGGTCTGCCACAAGACCGCTTCCCGCTGTCGCGCTACCCGCATGAGCTTTCCGGCGGACAGCGTCAACGCGTGGTGATCGCCATGGCCATCGCCCGCCGTCCGCGCCTGTTGATTGCAGACGAACCCACCACCGCGCTCGACGTCACCACACAGGCCAAGATCCTCGACTTGCTGAAAGACCTAGTCGAAGAGTACGACATGGGACTTCTTATGATCACCCACGACCTCGCCGTGGTGGCCGACATGGCGGATCGCATTGTGGTCATGCGCAAAGGCGAAGTGGTCGAACAGGGCGACACCAAACATCTGCTTGCCAACATGCAGCATCCCTACACCAAAGCCCTGTTTGAGGCCTCCGGTCATCAGGTGGATTTGCCCAGCGCCAACGACAGCACCCCCGCCATCCTGTCCGTACAAAACGCCGTACGCGACTACGCCCTGCCGCGCACCCAACTCTTTGCCCCTCGCGCCTATCACCGCGCGGTGAAAGGTGTCAGCTTTGACCTTCACCACGGCGAACGGGTCGGGTTGGTGGGCGAGTCCGGCTGTGGAAAATCGACCCTAACACGGGCCATCTTAGGCCTTGAGCCACTGCAAGACGGCAAAATCACCGCGTTTAACGCGCCGGTTGGCCCCGACATGCCCGCGGCCTCCCGCATCAAAACACAGGTGGTGTTCCAAGACCCCTACAGCAGCTTTAACCCGCGCCATCGCGTGGCCCGCATCCTGACCGAACCGTTCCATCTGGTCGACACACCTCCGGCAGGCGACGCGCTTAATCAGGTCATCTCAGATGTGCTCACCGACGTTGGCTTGCAGCCCTCAGACGCGCAGAAATACATCCACGAATTCTCTGGTGGCCAGCGCCAGCGCATCGCCATCGCCCGCGCCGTGATCACCAAACCCGAGTTGATCATCTTTGACGAAGCCGTCTCCGCGCTGGACGTCTCCATCCGCGCACAAATCCTCGACCTGATCGCCGAGCTCTCCCGCCGCCATAACCTGGCCTACCTGTTCATTTCCCACGATCTTTCCGTCGTGCGCTCCGTGACCGACCGCGTACTGGTCATGCAAAACGGCGAAATTGTTGAGCAAGGCGAGACCGAAACAGTCTTCAACACGCCACAGCACCCCTACACCCAAACCCTGATCAACGCCGCGCCGGTCCTGCCAGATATGGCCGCGCTGACCTCCCAAACCGAGACACCAAATGACTCTGCCTGATCTATTTTTTGACCCGTCCAAATGCCTGATTGGCGGCCACTGGCAACCCGCCGCCTCCGGTGACACGCTCGCACTGACCAACCCGTCGGACGGCTCACATCTTGCCACCATCGCACGGGGCAAATCGGCAGACATCGACGCCGCTGTCGCTGCCGCCCATGCTGCTCGCGCGGGAGACTGGAGTCGCGCCACCGCCGTGGAGCGCGGCCGCATTCTCACCCGCATCGGGCAACTGGTGCTGGAGCACACCGACACACTGGCAGAACTCGAAGCTTTGGATGTCGGCAAACCCCTGACCCAGGCCCGCAATGACGTGATCGCGCTGGCCCGCTACATGGAATTCTACGGCGGCGCGGCCGACAAGGTGCATGGCGAAACCATCCCCTATATGGATGGCTACACCGTCTACACCTTGCGCGAGCCTTTTGGCGTGACCGGCCACATTGTGCCGTGGAACTATCCCATGCAGATCATCGGACGTTCCGTTGGCGCGGCACTCGCCATGGGAAACGCCTGTGTTCTGAAACCCGCGGAAGAAGCCTGTTTGACCGCGCTGGCCTTTGCAGACCTCGCGCAACAGGCGGGCCTTCCCGCCGGTGCCCTCAACGTGGTGCCCGGCTTAGGCGCCGAAGCCGGAGCCGCGCTCGCGGGTCATTCCGACATTCAACACATCTCTTTCACCGGCTCCGTGAACACCGGCCGTCTCGTGCAAACTGCCGCTGCGCAAAACGTTGTGCCGGTCACGCTGGAACTTGGCGGCAAAAGTCCGCAACTGGTGTTTGCAGACGCCGACCTCGACGCCGCGCTTCCGTTTCTCGTGAACGCAGGTATCCAGAATGCGGGTCAAACCTGCTCCGCCTCCTCACGCATCCTTGTGGAGCGCTCAGTTTATGACGAAGTCACCAGCCGCATGGCCGCCGCCTATGCCGAGATGCGCGTCGCGCCTGCTCTCGAGGACGCTACCCTCGGGCCGCTGATCTCTGTTCGTCAAAAAGAACTGGTTTCCGGCTTCCTTGCCAAAGGCACAGACCTACACACTGCTGCCCAAGGCCAAATCGTCACCGACGCACCGGGCCACTACGTTGCACCCACGCTATTCGCAGACGTGCCTCCGGACCACACGCTGGCCCAGGATGAAGTCTTCGGCCCGGTCCAAGCGCTCATCCCATTTGACAGCGAAGACGAAGCGCTCGCCATCGCCAACGGCACCAAATACGGGCTCGTCGCTTCCGTCTGGTCACAAAATGGCGCGCGCCAAATGCGCCTCGCAAAATCACTCAAGGCTGGTCAGGTCTTCCTCAACAATTACGGCGCCGGCGGTGGTGTCGAATTGCCCTTCGGTGGCACCGGCTACTCCGGCCACGGCCGTGAAAAAGGCTTTGAGGCCCTGTTCCACTTCAGCCAACTCAAAACCGTCGCCGCCCTGCACGGCTAACATTCACTGTCTACAAATATCCCCGCCGGAGGCTTCCGCGGGCGCAAATAAGGACCACTGCAATGCGTCTTCACAACAAAACAGCCATCGTCACCGGCGGCGCTCAGGGCTTCGGCGCGGGCATCGTTGACAAATTCCTCGCCGAAGGCGCCAAAGTGCTCGTCGCGGACATCAACGGCGACATGGCCACTACCAAAGCCACCGAACACGAAAATGCCACCCCCTGCACCGTTGATGTTGCCAATGCCGCCAGCGTGCAAGCCATGATCGAAACCGCACTCTCCGCATGGGGCCACATCGACATCATCGTCAACAACGCCGGTGTCACCCATCTGCCCGCGCCAATGGAGACCGTCACCGAGAGTGATTTTGACCGCGTCTTTGCGGTCAATTGCAAATCGATCTACCTGATTGCCCAATCACTTGTGCCACACATGAAATCCCGCAACACCGGCGCGATCCTCAACGTCTCCTCCACAGCAGGCCTCTCCCCCCGTCCCAACCTCAACTGGTACAACGCCTCCAAAGGCTGGGTGAACACCGCAACCAAGGCCATGGCGGTGGAACTCGCCCCCCACGGCATCCGCGTCAACGCCATCAACCCAGTCGCTGGTGAAACCCCGCTCTTGGCCTCCTTCATGGGCGAAGACACCCCGGAGATCCGCGCCAAATTCCTCTCGTCCATCCCCCTGGGACGCTTCTCCCAACCCGAAGACATGGGCAACGCCGCCGCATTCCTCTGTTCAGATGAAGCCAGCATGATCACTGGCACCCTGATGGAAGTCGACGGTGGGCGCTGCATTTAAATCAGTTTGCGTTTTGCAGGAGCAAGCGGATCGCTTTTCGCGTTCGACCGCATGGGAGAGGCAGCGAACAAGCGATCCAAATCAAACGCAAATTGCTAAAAGCGCCCCCCTCTTAAGCAAATCGTGCGCAACCGCCCAAAGTTTCAGCACCTTGTGCGGTTGCCCCACGGCATCTATCCCCCCCTCTCTGGCCCTTCGCCGCAGCGCAGCGTTAGCTTTGCGCGTTACCAGCCAGCGGAGCCCAAAGAGCCGTGACCGCCAAGCTCACCATCCTGATTGTCGAACCCGACAAGACCCGCGCCGATGCCATCATCGACAGTCTGATTGCCACCGGCGACCACCACATCCGCGTGCTGTCGGAATCCACAGGCCTCGCCCGCTCCGTTGCCGAACTCAACCCGGACCTCGTGCTGGTTGATGTCGCCAATCCCAGCCGCGACGCCATCGACGCGCTTACTCTGGCCTCTTCGCCGCTTGAACGCCCTGTTGCCATGTTTGTCGACCGCTCCGACGACGGTCTCACCAAAGCCGCGATCGAAGCAGGCGTGTCGGCCTATGTGGTCGACGGCATGCACCCGGACCGCATCAAACCTATACTCGACGCCGCCATCGCCCGCTTTCACATGTTTTCCCGCATGCGCTCAGAGCTTGAGGCCACCAAACGCGCACTTGAAGAACGCAAAATCATCGACCGCGCCAAAGGCATCCTCATGCGCGCCCGCGACATGAGCGAAGACGAGGCCTATGCCTTGATCCGCAAAACCGCGATGAGCCAGAACAAAAAAATCGCCGACGTCGCTCAGGCGCTTGTCACTGCCTCGGAGTTACTGTCATGAGAACCCTACCACTCTCCGTGGGCTTCATGCCGCTGGTCGACGCCGCTCCCCTGATCATCGCCCGCGAACTGGGCTTTGCCGAAGAGGAAGGCCTTGCGCTGAACCTGCAAAGCGCACCCAGCTGGTCGACCCTGCGCGACCGGCTCATCTTGGGCCAAATCGAAGCGGCGCATATGCTCTCCCCGGTGCCTGTCGCCATGGCGCTAGGGCTTGGCGGCCTGCCCACCCAACTCGATGCCCTCAGCGTTTTATCCATAAACGGCAACGTGATAGGCATCTCCAACGCATTGGCGGATGAGATCGCCGCACAAGGCGACATGCCCGACTTCCTCGACGCCCAAGCGGCAGGCAAAGCCCTCGCAACCCTCAACAGGCCGTTGCGCATCGGCGTGCCCTTCCCGTTTTCGATGCATGCGGAACTGCTGCATTACTGGCTCTCCGCCTCTGGCCTGAACGTCGCGCAATCGCTCGATCTGCGTACCATTCCGCCACTCCTGATGGCCGACGCCATCGCCGCGGGTGAAGTGGACGCCTTCTGCGTCGGCGAACCGTGGGGGTCCATCACGGTCGAACAAGGCGGCGGGTCGCTCCTGCTGCCCGGTGCCGCCATCTGGCAATTCGCCCCGGAGAAAGTTCTTGCCGTCCGTCGGGATTGGGCCTCCGCCGAAGACGACCTCACAGGTCGCCTGATGCGGGCCGTTTGGAAAGCAGGCCGTTGGTTGGGGCGCGAAGACAAACGCGCCACCGCCTCCGAAATCCTAAGCTGGCCGGAATACCTCGGCGTCTCAACGGAAATCACTGAACGCGCGCTGACCGGCAACCTCCTCATCAACGCGCGTGGGAAATCACGCACCGTGCCGCGCATGATGGAGTTCTTTGATGGTGCCGCCAGCTTCCCTTGGAAAAGCCAGGGCGCTTGGATCGGCGCGCGTATGGCGGCCCGTTTTGGCTTGGACCGGGCCCGATCTGCCTCCAAGGCCGCCGCCGTTTTCCGCTCCGATCTCTACCGCCGTCACCTCGGACCTTTGGGCGCGGACCTTCCTGCAGCCTCCGAGAAGCTCGAAGGCGCGCTGGCCTCCCCGACAACTGCGGCAACAGACTCCGGTACCCTGATTCTGGGGCCGGATCGCTTCTTTGATGATCAAGTTTTCGACCCGCGCCGCCCAGAATGCTGACTTTTTGTGCAAATGCGGAGATCAACCGCTGCATTGCAGCAAAACCATCACTTCGACCTTGAGACTGCGCCGTCTGGCGCGCCTAATGACATCAACGCGCAGCAAGGACGCTACGCAGACCGCCCCGAATGATTGGGGACCTATATGAGCAAAGCCGCTCGACCCGCCGAAATTCCTCCTTCGGTGCTGGTCGCGCGGCTTTTTTCGTTCTCGGCCCTCTCCTCCATCCAAAGGGCACAACATGAAGGACAGTAATATGAAACGCATTGCTTCGATCCTGGCAGCCACGACCATGCTCGTGTCTCCGGCCCTGGCGGAACTGGAACTCGAAAAAGATGAGCTGACGTTTGGCTTCATTAAACTGACCGACATGGCGCCGCTCGCCGTGGCCTATGAGCAGGGCTATTTTGATGACGAAGGCCTATTTGTCACGTTGGAAGCACAAGCCAACTGGAAAGTGCTTCTGGACGGCGTGATCGACGGCCAACTGGATGGCGCGCACATGCTGGCAGGTCAGCCGCTCGCCGCTACAATTGGGTACGGCACTGAGGCGCACATCATCACACCATTCTCAATGGACCTGAACGGCAACGGCATCACCGTGTCCAACCAGATTTGGGAAGAAATGAAGCCGCACGTGCCGCTGATGGACGATGGCCGCCCGCAACACCCAATCTCCGCATCCGCGCTGAAGCCGGTGGTCGAAAAATACACCTCCGAAGGCAAGCCATTTAACATGGGCATGGTGTTCCCTGTTTCCACGCACAACTACGAACTGCGCTACTGGCTCGCCGCCGGTGGTCTGGAACCAGGTTATTATTCCCCCGAAAACATCACCGGCCAGATCGGCGCAGACGTTCTGCTGTCCGTGACCCCACCACCACAGATGCCGGCCACCATGGAAGCGGGCACCATCTACGGCTACTGCGTAGGTGAGCCTTGGAACCAGCAGGCCGTTTTCAAAGGCATCGGTGTCCCGGTGATCACAGACTACGAACTCTGGAAGAACAACCCGGAGAAAGTCTTCGGCCTGAACGCCGAGTTTGCCGAGAAGTATCCAAACACCACGCTGGCCGTTACCAAGGCGCTGATCCGCGCCGCCATGTGGTTGGATGAAAACGACAACGCCAACCGCGAAGAAGCCGTGCGTATCCTCAGCCAACCGGAATATGTGGGCGCGGACTACGACGTAATCGCGAACTCCATGACCGGCACCTTTGAGTATGAAAAAGGCGACAAGCGTGAAGTCCCGGACTTCAACGTGTTCTTCCGCTACAACGCGACCTACCCCTTCTACTCTGACGCAATCTGGTACCTGACCCAGATGCGCCGCTGGGGCCAGATCGCCGAGGCCAAGCCGGACAGCTGGTATGACGACGTGGCCAAATCCGTCTACAAACCCGCGATCTACCTCGAAGCCGCACGTCTGCTGGTGGACGAAGGCCTCGCCAACGAGGTCGACTTCCCATGGGACAGCGACGGCTACAAAGCGCCAACCCCATCTGCGGACATCATCGACGGCATCGCCTACGACGGCAAAGCGCCAAATGCCTATCTAGACAGCCTGCCGATTGGACTGAAAGGCGATCAGCGAGTTGTCGGAACAGAGGTGCAAGGCTGACAATCTAAGTCGCGGGAAGGACGGCTCCCCCCTTCTCCCGCAACGCAACGGACCGGCGATTAATTTTCGCCCGTCCCGCCAAACCGCACCTCCGCGATACAGTCGCGATACCGACGTAATACCGACGTCAAAATCAGCCGCTCCCCGGCATTAACCACTACCGCAACAGCGCCCAGAGCCACGGACACCCCATGACCACAATCGACCCGCAAAACATCGCAGATGAAGAGCGCGAAGCCCGCCGCGCCCGCCTCTTCACCCGCATAAACAAGGCCGACACTTGGTTCCAAGTCCTCGGTCTCAGCTTCATCACTCCGATTCTGAAAGCCGCCGCTGGCGACAACCCAAAAGCGCAAGCCTCCGAAATTTGGCGACTTTTGGGCGTTCCGCTTCTGGCCATCGCAGTCTTCCTAATGCTCTGGGGCACTCTCGCACCAAAGGTCCAAACCTCCCTTGGCGCTGTTCCTGGTCCAAAACAAGTCTGGACCGAAGCCGTGCTTCTCCACGAAGACGCGCAAGCAAAGGCCGCCAAAGAAGCGAAATTCAACGAGCGCGTTGAAGCCCGCAACGCCAAATTCATCGCCAACGGACAGCCCGAAAAAGTCAAAGATATCAAGTACACAGGCAGTCCCAGCTACTACAATCAGATTTGGACTTCGATCAAAACGGTGTTCTTTGGCTTCCTGATCGGCACCGTGATTGCCGTGCCAATCGGCATCATGGCCGGCCTCTCGCCTTACGCCAACGCAGCCGTGAACCCGCTGATCCAGATCTTCAAACCGGTCTCTCCGCTTGCATGGCTACCCATCGTGACCATGGTGGTTTCCGCCACTTATACCGTGGATGACGGGCTGTTCTCTAAGTCCTTCCTAACCTCTGCAATAACCGTAACCCTATGTTCTTTATGGCCAACTCTGATCAACACCGCGCTTGGTGTGGCTTCCATCGACAAGGAGTTGGTGAACGTCTCCAAGGTTCTAAAGATGAACACTTGGACCAAGATCACCAAGTTGGTGTTGCCGTCTGCCCTGCCGCTGATCTTCACTGGCCTGCGCCTGAGCCTTGGCGTTGGCTGGATGGTTCTGATCGCCGCTGAAATGCTGGCACAAAACCCAGGCCTCGGCAAATTTGTCTGGGACGAGTTCCAAAACGGCTCCTCCAGCTCGCTCTCCAAGATCATGGTCGCGGTCTTCACCATCGGAATCATCGGCTTCATGTTGGACCGTCTGATGTACGCGATCCAATCGCTCTTCACCTTCACATCCAACCGGTGATCGCCATGAGTGTTCTGAAATTTGACAATATCTCCAAGAGCTTCGGCGAAGGCACCGCCAAAACCGACGTTCTAAAAAACATCAATCTCGAAGTGCAGGAAGGCGAGTTCCTCGTTCTCCTGGGCTTCTCCGGCTCCGGCAAAACCACGCTGATCAACCTCATGGCAGGCCTCGAAATGCCCACCTCTGGCAGCGTGACGTTCAAAGGCGAAAAGATCACCCAACCGGGCCCAGAGCGCGGCGTGATCTTCCAGTCCTACTCGCTGATGCCTTGGTTAACCGTGAACGGCAACGTGCGCCTGGCGCTGGACAGCGTGTTCCCCAACATGCCAAAGGCCGAAAAAGAAGAGCGCGTTGGACACTACATCAAGATGGTTGGCCTCTCCCACGCCGCTACTCGTCGACCAGCCGAGCTGTCCGGCGGTATGCGTCAACGTGTAAACGTAGCCCGCGCCTTGGCGATGAACCCCGAAGTTTTGCTTCTGGATGAACCTCTTAGCGCGCTGGACGCTTTGACCCGCGCCAACCTCGCGGATGAGATCGAAGCGATCTGGGATGCTGAGAAAAAGACCTGCGTGCTGATCACAAATGACGTGGACGAAGCGATCATCCTCGCCGACCGCATCATTGCGCTAAACCCCGAAGGAACCTTGGGTCAAGAGTTCAAAGTGGACATCCCGCGCCGTCGCGATCGCATGGAAATGAACCACCATGAAGGCTTCAAAAAGCTACGCGCCGAAGTCACCAAATACCTGATGGACGTGGGCATCGCCGCCAAGGCCGAAGGCACTAAAACGCTGCCAGACGTGACCCCAATCCACGGTGTGCCTTCTGCGGTCAAAGATGCTCAAAAGGGCATGATTGGTCATAATTTCTTGGACTTCTCGCAGCTACACAAGATCTACCCAACGCCCAAAGGACCGCTGACTGTGGTCAAAGACTTTGATCTCAAAGTCCAGCGCGGCGAGTTCATATCTCTGATTGGTCACTCAGGCTGTGGTAAATCCACGGTTCTGACCATGGCGGCAGGTCTTAACCCAATTTCCAAAGGTGGCATCCGTCTTGATGGTCGCCACGTGGAAGGCGCGGATCCAGAGCGCGCCGTTGTGTTTCAATCGCCCAACCTCTTCCCATGGCTGTCTGCCAAAGAAAACGTGGCCATTGGCGTGGACAAGGTCTACCCGAAAGCCAGCCAAGGCGAGCGCCAGGACGTGGTGGAGTACTACCTGGAGCGTGTTGGCCTTGCCGACGCCATGGACCGCCCTGCGCACTCTATGTCCAACGGCATGAAACAGCGTGTGGGCATCGCCCGCGCCTTTGCTTTGTCTCCGAAACTTCTGCTTTTGGATGAACCTTTTGGCATGCTCGACAGCCTTACTCGCTGGGAGCTGCAAGAGGTTCTCATGGAAGTCTGGGACCGCACCAAAGTGACCGCGATCTGTGTCACGCATGATGTAGATGAAGCCATTCTGTTGGCAGATCGCGTAGTCATGATGACCAACGGCCCACAGGCGACCATTGGCAAGATCGTCGACGTAGACTTGCCGCGCCCACGCACGCGCAAAGCCCTTCTCGAGCACACTGACTATTATCGCTATCGCCAGGATGTGCTCAATTTCCTTGAAGAATACGAGCACGGCGCCAAACCAAAGCCAAAACCCGCCAAAGCCATTGCCGCGGAGTAAAACATGACACAGAAACTCATCATCATAGGGGCTGGGATGGCCGCGGGCCGCGCGCTCGAACATCTTTTTGAAGTAGCCCCAAACGCTTACGACGTAACCCTTTTTAACGCGGAACCGCGTGGCACCTACAACCGGATTATGCTCTCTCCCGTGCTGTCGGGCGACAAGGTTTTTGACGAAATCGTCACTCACACTGCTGAATGGTATGAAGAAAACGGTGTCACTCCACGATTTGGCGAAAAAATTGTGAACATCGATCGATCTGCGCAGACGGTTACATCTGAGAATGGAGAAGTGCTGCACTATGACAAACTCATCATCGCTACCGGGTCTAATCCTTTCATCATCCCACTACCGGGACATGATCTGAACGGTGTGATTGCTTACCGCGATCTAGAAGACACCAACACCATGATCGCTCTTGGGGACAAACCCGGCGCCAAAGCTGTGGTTATTGGTGGTGGTCTTCTCGGACTAGAGGCCGCTGCCGGCTTGGCGCTTCGCGGAGTGGACGTGACCGTGGTGCACATCATGGGCCACCTGATGGAACGCCAACTGGACGAGGCCGCCGGTTACCTTTTGCGCAAGGCGCTCGTGGACAAAGGCATCACCGTCAAATGCTCTGCCAACTCCAAGGAAATCCTTGGCGAGAACGGCAAGGTCAAAGCACTCTTGCTGGATGACGGCACCGAATTGCCTTGCGATCTTCTGGTGATGGCCGTCGGCATCCGCCCCTCTGTGGCTCTGGCCGCTGAGGCCGGATTGGCCACAGGCCGCGGCATCCATGTGGACGACCAGATGGTCACCTCGGACGAAAACATCCTGTCGCTTGGCGAATGTGTAGAACACAACGGAGATATCTTCGGTCTTGTGGCGCCGATCTTTGACCAAGCTAAAGTGATTGCCAAAACCCTTGCGGGTGAAGAGGCGGCGTTTTCGAACAAGGAAGTCGCCACCAAACTCAAGGTCACAGGCTGCGATCTCTTCTCAGCCGGCGATTTCGCCGATGCAGACGGGCGCGAAGACATCGTCTTCCGCGATCCCGCACGCGGCGTCTACAAACGCCTTGTGATTGAAGACAACCGCATCGTCGGCGCCGTCATGTATGGCGACACAGCAGACGGCAACTGGTTCTTTGGCCTGATCAAAGACCGAGAGGACATCTCCGAGATGCGCGATACGCTCATCTTTGGCCCCGCATACCAAGGAGGGTCCCCCCTGGACCCTATGGCAGCCGTTGCAGCCTTACCGGATGACACCGAAATCTGTGGCTGTAACGGCATTTCCAAAGCACAAATCATCGCCGCCATCAACGACGGCGCCCATACATTGGACGCGGTCAAATCCATCTCCAAAGCTGGTTCTTCCTGCGGCAGTTGCGTGGGTCTGGTGGGTGATCTTCTTAGCTTTACGCTCGGCGACGAGTTCAAAATGCCCGAGAAGGAAGTGGTCTGTAAGTGTACCGACCTTTCCCACGACGATGTCCGCAAGCTGATCGTCGCCAAAGAGTTGAAATCCATCCCGCAAGCCATGCAGGAACTGGATTGGAAAACCACCTGCGGCTGCCACGTGTGCCGCCCTGCGCTGAACTACTACATGGTCTGCGCTTGGCCCGGCACCTACGAGGATGACGGCAAAAGCCGCTTCGTCAACGAACGCGTGCACGCCAACATCCAGAAAGACGGCACTTATTCGGTTGTGCCCCGTATGCTCGGCGGGATCACCACCCCGAATGAGCTGCGCGCCATCGCCGATGCCGCCGACAAATTTGACGTGCCAACGGTCAAGGTCACAGGTGGGCAGCGCATCGACCTTTTGGGCGTCAAAAAAGAAGACTTGCCCGCCATCTGGTATGACCTTGGCAAGGCCGGCATGATGTCTGGCCAAGCCTATGCCAAAGGCCTGCGCACGGTGAAAACCTGTGTGGGATCGGATCACTGCCGCTTTGGCACGCAGGACTCCACCGGTCTTGGCATCCAGATCGAAGACGCCATGTGGGGCGCATGGTCGCCACATAAGTTCAAGCTCGCTGTCAGCGGCTGCCCCCGCAACTGCGCCGAGGCGACATGCAAGGATCTTGGCATCATTTGTGTGGACAGTGGCTATCAGATCCTTGTCGGCGGCGCGGCAGGGCTTGATCTGCGCGAAACAGACCTTTTGGTCCAAGTCGCCACCGAAGAAGAAGCCATCGAAGTTTCTTGCGCCTTCTACCAACTTTATCGCGAAGGGGCGCAATACCTGCATAGGCCTTACAAATGGATCGCCAAAGTAGGGCTGGACTGGGTCAAGGAACGGGTTGTCGACGATCTGGAAAATCGCAAGGCGCTGGCCGAGCGCTTCCACTACAGCCAGAAGTTCTACCAGATCGATCCATGGGCTGAACGCGCCAAGCAAGGCGTTGACGCCCATGAATTCGCCCCCATCGCGGACTTTACAAAGGTGGAAGCAGAATGAGTGATTTCATCGAAATTGGCAGTATCAACGACATCCCTCTACGCGGTGCGCGCGTCGTGCGCACCCATCACGGCGACATCGCGGTTTTCCGCACGGCCACAGGTAACGTTTATGCATTGGATGAATATCTTCCAGGCAAGGCAGGCCCACTGTCCAACGGCATCCAGCACGACGAAAAAGTGACTGACCCGATGTACAATTGGGTGTTTGATCTGACCACGGGCGAAGCGCTGGGCGCTGACGAGGGGAAAGTCGAAACTTACGAAGTCAAGTGCGTGGCGGGCCGCATACACATTGCGGCCAAAGCCGTGATCCCGTCGGTGGCTGCAGAATGACGTGCTCTATCTCCACCACCTGTCCCTACTGCGGTACGGGTTGCGGCGTACTTGCTAGGCCGGATGGTAACGGTGGGATTGCTGTAAAAGGAGACCCGGAACACCCTGCAAACTTTGGTAGCCTGTGCTCCAAAGGATCAGCACTCGCGGAAACCGTAGGCCTTGAAGGTCGCTTACTTACGCCGCAGATCAACAAACAGGCGGCAGAATGGGGCGAGACGCTGGACTTAGTTGCTGGAAAATTCCGTGAAACTATCGATGTTCACGGGCCCGATTCCGTTGCTTTCTATGTCTCCGGTCAGTTACTGACGGAGGACTACTACGTCGCGAACAAGCTGATGAAAGGCTACATCGGCTCCGCCAACATCGATACCAATTCTCGCCTTTGCATGGCCTCCACCGTCGCCGGTCAAAAACGCGCCTTTGGTACAGATACCGTGCCTGGTACTTACGAAGACTTAGAATTGGCAGACTTGCTGATCATCACAGGGTCCAACTTGGCCTGGTGCCACCCGGTGCTCTATCAGCGCATCGCCGCCGCGAAAGCAAAGCGGCCTGCGATGAAAGTAGTTGTGATCGATCCACGGCGGACCGCCACCTGCGACCTTGCAGACATCCACCTACCCATAGCACCCGGCACAGATGTTGCGCTTTTCAACTACCTTTTCGAGCAAACACACACTCAGGGCGCATTGGATGCGGATTTTGTTGCAAACCACACAGATGGCTTCGGAGACGCGCTGGACGCTGCAAATGCGGCAGATGTCTCCATCACCGGATTAACCAGACAGAAACTGAGCGCGTTTACTCGACTTTGGCTGAACACCGATAAAACCGTCACGATTTTCTCACAAGGCGTCAATCAATCCGATCACGGTACCGACAAAGTGAACGCCATTATCAACTGTCATCTGGCCACTGGACGGATCGGCAAGCCGGGCAGTGGCCCTTTTTCGGTGACTGGGCAACCAAACGCAATGGGCGGCCGCGAGGTGGGCGGTCTCGCCAATATGCTCGCATGTCACTTGGACATCGAAAACTCGACACACCGAGATACCGTACAGAATTTTTGGCAGTCGCCAGCGATGCCGACACAACAGGGTCTTAAGGCTGTCAATATGTTTGAAGCTGTCGCCTCAGGCAAAATCAAAGCTTTGTGGGTGATGTGCACAAACCCGGCCGTGAGCATGCCCAACGCACGCGAAGTTCGTACAGCTATTGAAAATTGCAATTTTGTCGTAGTTTCAGACATGTTTGCAAACACCGACACCGCAAAACTCGCCGACGTGTTGTTGCCGGCCACAGGATGGGGCGAAAAAGACGGTACAGTCACCAACTCCGACCGTACGATCAGCCGCCAAAGAGCCGTTCTAGCTGCGGCAGGAAAGGCGCGTCACGATTGGGACATTATTTGTGATGTGGCCCGCCGCATGGGATTCTCGACTGGATTTGATTTCTCTAGCCCAGCCGAGATCTTCCGAGAGCACGCGGAGCTGTCTGGGCATGCCGCTGATCTCGGCAAGGATTTCGACATCTCGGGATTGGCAGACCTAACTGATCCTGCGTACGATGCTATGAAGCCGACGAAGTGGCCGATGTCCCGAAAAAAGGCTTACATGGGAACCAGGTTCTTTGCCGATGGTCAGTTTTTCACCCCTGACGGCCGCGCCAAAATTGTCCCGATAGAACAACCATTACTTACCAGAAAGGGGAACGATCGACCCTACCGTCTCAATACCGGCAGGATACGCGACCATTGGCACACGATGACTAGGACCGCGCGGGCGTCGCGATTGAACCAACACTATGGCGAACCTTTCATAGAGATTCACCCGCAAGATGCCACAGAACTCGAGATAACAGACGCAGATTTAGTAAATGTGCACAATGATCTTGGTGCAGTCACTTTACGCGCATTGATCACAGACCGAGTAGCCAAGAAAAACACTTTTGCCCCAATTCACTGGGCTGGTGTGACGTCGTCACAATCCATTGTTTCAGATTTGGTACCTCCAGTGGTTGATCCAATTTCGGGACAGCCGGACAGTAAATCTGCACAGGTGAGCCTCTCCAAGTACAACGCCAGATGGTATGGTTACGCGCTGAGTACCAAAGAACCGCACCCTTCGACCCGTTATTGGGCAAAGGTCAAGCTAAACACCGGTTGGCAGATTGAATTAGCTGATGACACGCAAGAAGACAACTGGATCGATTTTGCGCGAAACTTGTTTGATGTGGACGGACTTGATTGTATGAGCTTTTTCGACGCACCAAAAGCTCGCGCTCGAGTCGCCTTTCATCAAGACGGAAACTTAGTTGCGGCTCTATTCGTGGACCGCATTCCAGTTCAAGTCTCTCGATCTTTTGCAAGCGCGATGTTGGGTCATCCAGATCAGAATTTCTTGGCTGGACGTCCTAGCTTGACCCAAGTCGATCCGGGGCCGACCGTGTGTGCCTGTTTCAATGTTGGTGTTAACACAATTTTGTCTTCAATAGAGAAGCAGAACCTGACCACAGTAGAGCAAATTGGCGCAGCTCTCTCTGCCGGTACAAACTGTGGATCCTGCCGCCCGGAGTTGGCGACTCTCTTGGTTGATTCCCCAAAAAGTTTGGCGGCAGAATAAGGCTTAGCCCTCTGAACAGCCTCGGTGCCCGTTGTTCCCCATCGCCCCTCCTCTAAAGTTGACGTTAAGGCAGACCGTTTTACTCTCCCCTACTGCGAACTACCGACAAGACCAACTCAGCCATAAGGCGATCCCTTTCTACCAGCCGACATTTTTTCAAAAGTCCAAAAACGTCATATCTGTCGGTTTTGAACCGTGATATGACGGTTTCCTGAAGGCATCACTGTGGAAACCCCTCCTGCAAAAGGAGTTGGCGAAAACTTTGTAGGCTACGACACATTTTCCTTGATTTGTGTCGCAGGCGGGCCGCAGCATGAAGAAAAACAAGAGATTCAACATGGGAGTTTCCAAATGAATGAAGAGCTTAAGTTCCTAAGCCGTCAGGTTGCTTTGGGCGCCATCACGCGCCGAAAGTTTCTTGGCCGTGCGGGTGCACTGGGTGTGACAGCAGCGGCTGCTAACACAATGCTTGCCGGCGCAGTACATGCCGAAGGTCCGCAAAAAGGCGGCACTCTCCGTATTGGTTTGCAAGGTGGCTCAACTACCGACAGCCTAGACCCGGCAACAGCTGCAAATACAACAGCGGTAAACCTAATCCGTATGTGGGGCGAGCCGCTTGTAGAACTAACCGACGACGGCGGTCTGCAGGGCAAAGTTGCTGAGAGCTTTGAAGCTTCCGCAGACGCCACTACCTGGACCTTCACCATCCGTAAAGGCATCACTTTCTCCAACGGGCAAGAAGTAACCGCTGCGGATGCAGCCGCAATGCTTGACCGTCACGCCGGTGAAGAATCAAAATCTGGTGCTCTTGGCCTGCTGCGCGACATCAAAAATGTCAGCACTAACGGCCGCGATGTGGTTATCGAGCTAAACAACGGCAATGCCGACTTGCCGTATCTGATGAGCGACTACCACTTAATCGTACAGCCAAACGGCGGCAAAGATGCGCCAGACGCGGCGATCGGCACCGGCCCCTATATCATGAAAGAAGTGGATATGGGTGTGCGCTTTGTGGCGGAGAAAAACCCGAATTACTGGGGTGACATCGGCCATGTAGAGACCATCGAAATGCTGGTGATCAATGACAACACCGCACGTGTTGCGGCCCTGCAGTCTGGTCAAGTAGACATCATCGACCGTGTACCACCGCGCACAGCTGGCCTTGTGGCACGCGCCCCCGGTATCACTGTTGCGTCCACAGCTGGCCCTGGCCACTACGTCTTTATTGCGCACGTCAACACAGCTCCATTTGACAACCCTGATCTGATGATGGCTTTGAAATATGGCATCAATCGGCAAGAAATGGTCGACAAAATCTTGTTTGGCTACGGCTCTGTGGGCAATGACTCGCCCATCAACGCGGCGTACCCGATGTATTCAGAAATGGAACAGCGCGAGTACGATCCTGAAAAAGCAGCCGAGTACTTTAAGAAGTCTGGCCACGAAGGTCCGGTGCTTCTGCGTACCTCTGACAACTCGTTCCCAGGTGCGCCAGATGCAGCCGCGCTATTCCAGCAGTCCCTTAAAGCTGCTGGCATCGAGCTGGAAATCAAGCGCGAGCCAAACGATGGGTATTGGTCCGAAGTTTGGAACAACAAACCGTTCTGCACCAGCTACTGGGGTGGACGTTCCACTCAGGATCAGATGTTCACCACTGCATATCTGTCGACGGCGGATTGGAACGACACACGCTACAAGAGCGAAAGCTTTGACAAGTTGCTGATTGCGGCACGTGCGGAACTCGACCAAGACAAGCGAAAAGCGATGTATGCCGACATGGGCATGATGGTACGCAATGAAAGCGGCCTCATCTGCCCAATGTTCAACGACTTCGTTGACGCCTACACCGACAAGATTGGTGGTTGGGTTGAAGGCGTGGCAGGCTTCTCCCTGATGAACGGCTACGCGGCACAGCGTATGTGGGTGACAGGCTGATATGTCGCTCCTTTTGAAACTGTTGGCCCAGCGCATTGCGCTGGGCCTCCTCCTGCTCTTCCTCGTCTCGATCCTAATTTTTGCTGGCACCATCATCCTGCCAGGAGACGTGGCCCAACAAATTCTTGGACAATCCGCCACACCGGAAGCGCTTGCCAACCTGCGCCGCGATCTCGGATTGAACGATCCGCCACTACAGCGCTATTTCAGCTGGTTGGGCGGCCTCCTGCAAGGTGATTTGGGCACGTCGCTCACCAGCGGAAAAGATATTGCCGAATCCATCGGGAAACGTCTAGGAAACACCCTTTTCCTGGCCTTTTGGGCCGCGATCATCTCTGTGCCTCTTGCGATTTTGCTTGGTTTGATTGCCGTACGCTATCGCGAACGCTGGCCAGACAAGCTGATCTCAGCGGTCACTCTGGCATCTATTTCTGTACCCGAGTTTCTCATCGCATATGTTGCAATCTTCTTCGTATCAGTGCGTTTGCGTTGGGCTCCTTCCGTGACCACGATCAATGATGGCATGAGCCTGGGCGAAAAGCTGCACACAATTTCCCTGCCAATTTCTGTGCTTACGCTGGTCGTTCTAGCACACATGATGCGCATGACCCGCGCGGCAATTTTGAATGTGATGCAATCTGCCTATATCGAGACTGCAGAACTAAAAGGGCTGCGTATGTTCACGATCATCTGGAAGCATGCGTTTCCGAACTCCATCGCACCAGTGGTGAACGTGGTCATGCTCAACCTTGCCTATCTTGTGGTCGGCGTTGTGGTGATTGAAGTGGTCTTCACCTACCCTGGCATGGGGCAGTTCCTAGTTGACCACGTGTCCAAAAGGGACATTCCAGTGGTGCAGGCCTGCGGCTTGATCTTCGCCGCAGTATACATCGGCCTCAACATGGTCGCCGATATCGTGTCCATTGTGGCCAACCCGCGTTTGCGGCATCCGAAATAGGGGAAACGTTATGAGAATACCCATAGCTGCCCTAATCGGGCTTATCTTCACCTTCGCGTACTTTTTCGTCGCCATCTTTGCACCCTGGATTGCGCCCTACAGCATGGCGGAAGTGGTTAGCCGAGACGTGTGGTTGCCGCCGTCCTCCGAGTTTTTGCTCGGGACTGACAACCTTGGGCGCGATTTGCTGAGCCGTATGATTTACGGTGGGCGTACAACCATCTTTATCGCCACAGCGGCAACCATCTTGAGCTTCACAACTGGCTCTATCCTTGGCTTTCTGGCCGCTGTACTAGGCGGATGGGCGGATCAGGCCATGAGCCGATTTGTAGATCTTATCATGTCGATCCCTTCCCTGATCTTTGCCTTGGTTGTGTTGTCGGTCATGCCGGTGACGGTACCGGTTCTTATCGTTGTGATGGGCTTGCTGGACAGTACACGTGTGTACCGTTTGGCACGCGCCGTGGCCGTCGACATCAATGTAATGGACTATGTTGAAGCTGCGAAACTGCGCGGCGAAGGCCGAGGTTGGATCATCTTCCGGGAAATCTTGCCGAACGCTTTGTCCCCGTTGATTGCGGAAATGGGGCTACGGTTCATCTTTATGGTGCTTTTTGTTTCCACGCTGTCCTTCCTGGGTCTTGGCGTTCAGCCGCCGCAAGCGGACTGGGGCGGCATCGTAAAAGAAAACGCCGACGGTATCGTCTACGGCATAGGGGCAGCGCTTTACCCTGCTGTAGCCATCGCAACTTTGGCGATCTCAGTGAACCTCGTTGCTGACTGGATTCTAAACCGTACAACTTCGCTGAAAGGAGGCCGCGGATGAGCGATACGCTTCTCAAAGTCCAAGACCTCAAGATTGGCGCAACGGTTTATCCTCCTGGAGAAAAACCGCATGATATCGAAATCGTACATGGCGTGAGCTTCGAAGTTGAGAAGGGCAAAGTTCTTGGTCTCATTGGAGAGTCGGGCGCTGGCAAGTCGACCATTGGCTTGGCGTCGATGGCATACGGGCGCGGTGGTGTCAAAATCACCGGTGGCGAAGTTTGGGTCAACGGGCGCGACATCTTGAAGACTTCGAACTCCGACGTGCGCGCCTTGCGCGGCGGAGAAGTGACCTATGTGAGCCAGTCCGCAGCGGCCTCTTTCAACCCAGCCAAAAAGATCATGGATCAGGTAACCGAGGCTGCGATCCTCCAAGGCAAATTCTCCAAGAAGGAGGCCGAGCGCCGGGCTGTTGAACTGTTTCGAAAATTGGGCCTGCCAGACCCGGAGAACATCGGCAACCGCTATCCGCACCAAGTGTCTGGTGGGCAGTTGCAACGCTGCATGACCGCGCTTGCGCTGTGTCCTGAACCGGATTTGGTGGTGTTTGACGAGCCAACAACCGCGCTGGATGTGACAACACAAATTGACGTGTTGATGGCCATCAAGGAGGCTATTCGCGACACTGGTGTGGCTGCACTCTATATCACCCATGACCTTGCCGTCGTAGCCCAAGTGAGTGACGATATTCTTGTCCTGAAGATGGGCGATATGGTCGAGTATGGTTCAGTGGATCAGATCATCAACAATCCGCAGGAAGAATACACTAAGGCTCTAGTTTCGGTACGCTCCATTGAGCATGCGGAGAAAACGCCGACGCCCTCGCCTATTCTGAAGGTTCAGAACATTACTGCGCGCTATAAAGGCACCAACTTTGACGTACTAAAAAACATCAGTGTTGAGTTGCATCCAGGGCAAACCCTGGCAGTGGTTGGTGAGAGTGGATCTGGAAAATCGACATTGGCGCGGGTCATCACAGGGCTTCTACCGCAAGGCAATGGCAGCGTGCACTTCTCTGGGCGCGACCTAAGCAAGGACCTGGCTGGTCGGTCCAAGGAGGACCTTCGCGAGTTGCAAATGATCTACCAGATGGCAGACGTTGCGATGAACCCGCGGCAAACCGTTGGCACCATTATTGGCCGCCCGCTTGAGTTTTACTTTGGTCTGCGAGGCGCTGAAAAACGCAAGCGCATTGTGGAGCTTCTAGACGAGATCGAGATGGGTGAAGGCTTCATCGATCGCTATCCCGCGGAATTGTCAGGTGGTCAGAAGCAACGTGTCTGTATTGCACGGGCCTTAGCCGCGAAGCCAAAAATGATCATTTGCGACGAGGTGACCAGCGCTCTGGATCCGCTTGTTGCAGATGGGATTCTCAAACTTCTTCTGGATCTCCAGAAGATTGAGGACGTCGCCTATCTGTTCATCACACACGACCTTGCGACGGTGAAGGCCATCGCCGATTCTATTGCTGTGATGTATCAGGGGGAAGTTGTGCGCTATGGTGGCAAGACAGACGTGCTGTCTCCGCCGTTTGACGACTACACCGACCTGCTGCTGAGCTCTGTGCCAGAAATGAAACTGGGCTGGCTGGAAGAGGTCATCGCAAACCGAAAAATGGAAAGCGCAGGCAACTAGGCCTATCCACTTTCACGCAAAGTGCGGCGCCAGATTCGGCGCCGTTTTTTGTCTTTGACCTTCAAAACGTCCATCAAAATGTCGGTCTTGAACGTTTTGTCACAATCCGCTGGTTTATTACTATTGTTATTAAGGAGGAGCTCGGCATGGACAACAAACTGCTTCTGATCATCCTGGACGGTGTGCCCTGGCGCAATTGGAGCCGCCTGTTTGGAAATCTGGAAGGTTGGGTGGCGGACGGCACCGCCCAGAAATGGAAAATGACCTCTGTGCTCCCGTCCATTTCCGCAAGCTGTTATGCCTCCATCCACACCGGAGTCACGCCGCAGGAACACGGCTGTACCGGCAACGGCAACGTGTTTCGCATCAAGCAACCAGACATCTTTTCAGAAGTCCGCAAGGCAGGCGGCAAGACCGGAGCTGTTGCACACTCCTTCTGGTCCGAATTCTTCAACCGCCATCCCTTCGATTACGTGCGTGATATTGAGTATGATGAGCCCGAAAGCGACACCATCAACCACGGACGGTTCCACACAATGACCGGCTATGGCACTGCAAACCAGATGACTCCATCCGACGTGGACTTGTTTGCGACGCTTACCAACCTTTGCTTCAAACACGACCTTGACTACGGCATGTTGCACACCTGTACTTTGGACAGCATGGGACATCGCTTTCGGCACGAAAGCCACGAAATGGACCATGCTTGTTTTGTAATGGACGAAATGCTGGCGCCTTTTATCCCGCGGTGGCGACAGATGGGATATGAGGTGATTGTCACCGCCGACCACGGACAAGACGCCAGAGGACACCACGGCGGCAATGATCCGCTGCAACAAGAGTTTGCGCTCTACTATTTTGGGGAGGCCAAAGGCCCCGCACACGATGAAGTGCTGTCTCAGTTACAACTGGCTCCTTCCATCCTGCACCAGCTTGGGGTTTCGGCGCCGGTCACGATGAAGGCTGACCCGTTTTTGACTTGAGGTCTTCTAAGATAGGACTGTTTCAATCGCGGCCTCAAGCGTGCCAACTATGAGATCGATGTGAGATGACTGCATGATGAAGGGAGGCGCCAAAAGAATGTGCGCGCCTCGTTTGCCGTCGATTGTGCCGCCCATGGGATAGCAGATCAGCCCCGCCTCAAACGCCGCCGCCTTGAGACGCGGAGCTACGGCCAAATCGGGATCAAACGGCTCTTTCGTCTCACGGTCTTTGACAACTTCCAACCCGAGGAACAGCCCGCGCCCACGGATATCACCGACGTGAGGATGCTGCCCAAAGGTGTTATTCAACTCCTGCTGCAACTTTGTCCCCAGCGGTGCGACATTGGACACAATATCATCATCGATCAAACGCTTCGCAACCGCCAGCGCCGCTGCTGCTGCGGTTGGGTGACCGTTATAAGTGTGGCCATGCTGGAAAAAACCGGAACCATTCCTAATCACATCGTAGATCTCGGATGTACAAAGCATTGCACCAATCGGCTGGTACCCGGCTCCCAAACCTTTGGCGACGGCGCAGATATCTGGGCTGATTTGCTCTTGCTCATATGCGAACAGAGAGCCTGTCCGTCCCATGCCGCACATGACCTCGTCAAGAATAAGCAAGACGCCATAGCTATCGCAAATCTCCCGCACTCTTTTGAAATAACCACCCACTGGTGGGACTGCACCCGATGTAGCGCCTACGACTGGCTCAGCAACAAAGGCGAGAACCTCCTCCGGACCCAACTCAAGAATTTTATCTTCCAGTTCCTGCGCGATTCTCTGCCCGTAGTCGTGACTCGTTTCTGCCAGTTCTTGCCCCCGATAAGCGTAACAAGGTGAGATGTGATGGGTCTCCATGAGCAAAGGAGAGAACGGTTCGCGTCGCCAAAGGTTACCGCCTGTCGCCAAGGCACCAAGCGTATTGCCGTGATAGCTCTGACGGCGCGCAATCACGTGCCGGCGCTTCGGCTGCCCATTTTCCAGCATATATTGGCGCGCAAGTTTTATGGCACTTTCCATAGCCTCGGACCCGCCGGACACCAAGTACACTCGATCCAGGTTTCCAGGCGCATTGGCGATGAGTTTGTCCGCCAGTTCTTCTGCAGGCCCTGACGTGAAGAACCCAGTATGCGCAAAGGCAGCGGCATCAAGTTGCGTCTTGATCGCTGCGATTACGGCTGGATCAGAGTGACCAAGACAGCTGACAGCTGCGCCACCTGAGCCATCAAAATACGCCTTGCCGTCCGTGTCATACAGGAAAACACCTTCCCCGCGAGCTACGGTAGGGAGCGACTTGCGGTTGTGTCGTGGAAAAACATGGCTCATAAAGCTTGCGCCTTTTCTAACAATGGACGTCCCAAACGATTGGCGTGTTGCACCACAAGAGACACACTCTCCACGTTATCGCGGAGCAACTCGCCGGTCTCTCTGTAGAGGTTGTTTTCAAATCCGACCCGTACATTACCGTTCATGCATAATGCGGCACACATAACCTGTTGTTCGGTTGGTCCAAACGCGCAGACGGCCCAAGATGAGCTCTCTCCGTTGAGGGCTGCCAGCATTTGGGGAAGTGTTTGGAGTTGAGCCGATATCGGTGGGGCGTACTGGCCCAAAACAAGCAATACATCTCGTTGCATGGTTCCAATGACCCCTTCTGCGAGCCAAGCTCTGTATTTACGGATGTCTTCATAAGAGTAGAGTATATGTTGAATGTGAGTGCCTGCGGTTTTGGCGAAACCGTACACTTGACGTGCAATCTGCTCATCGCGGGCCATTTCCCGCACAGAGACGCTTGCTGCGGTTGGAGCAAGCTGTTTGAGCGTTTCGAACTGTGTGTCGACGCCGTAAATGCCAGCCGCTTCCGTGGTGATTTGTATCTCAATATCTGGTGCCTTCTCCGACACTGCGCATATCGCCTCTCGATACAGTCCAGGGTCCAGCGAGTGTTTGGAGTCTTTGTCGCGAACGTGCAGGTGAAGCTCATGTACCCCTGCGTCGGAGCATTTTTGAGCGGTGGCCGCTATGTCTTCGATAGTTGTTGGCAATTCCGGATGGTCGCGTTTGGTCATCCGTGCCCCATTGGGGGCGACTGTCACCTTTAGAGGAGGCAAAACTTCCAGAACTTGATGCGCAGGGATGCTGTTTATTGGCATCTGTGAAACTTTCTCGATGGAAAGACCAAAAGGCCCAACTTGAAACAATCGTTTCGAATCTTGACCTGAGCTAAAACATCTGGGTAAATCCTGTCAAGTGGAGGGATTCGTGAACAGATCAAACCAGCTTCAAGAGCGGGTTTCCGAGCAATATGCCGACCTGAGCGTTAAGCTGCGGGCTGCTGCAGATTATGTTTTGGAAAATGAAATGGATGTGGCTGCGAGATCCTTGCGCACTATTTCCTCAGCAAGCGGCGTGTCGCCTGCCACGTTGTCAAGATTGGCGCGCGCACTTGGCTTTGAAAGCTATGAAGAGCTTCGTGAACTTTGCCGAACATCAATTGATGGCCGTGCGCAATCCTTTTCGGAACGTGCGCAGAAATTGCGGGACGGCTTGGACGCGGAGTCTTCAGTTTTTGAGCAGCAAGCATCGGCGTGCATTTCCAACATCACCAACCTTGTCGATACGTTGGACAATGAGCGAATTCAAAATGCTGTGAATGCCATGGCGGAGGCCAAATCTGTGGTGCTTTTTGGCGCTTTTGGCTCAACTGGAATCGTTGAGTACATGGCATATTTGGCCAACTATTTTTCCACCACGTGGACTTTGGCGGGGCGAATGGGGGCCTCTTTAGGGGCCTCCCTCGCGGCGATGGGGCCAGACGATGTTCTGCTGGTGGTTACCAAGTCGCCTTATGCTGCGCGGGCTGTGCGGGCTGTGGAAGCGGCGCGACAGATTGGGGCAAAAACTATCGTAATTAGTGACAGTCACGCCTGTCCGGCGATCAAATTCGCAACTTTTCCCTTTATTGTTCCGTCAGATAGTCCACAATTCTTCTCGTCGTATGCCGCGACTCTGACATTGATGGAGTCGATGGTCGCCATGTTAGTAGCCCAATCTGGTGAAGGCCCAAGTGAGCGTATCCGCGAGGTTGAACGGCACAATCAACGCCTAGGAGATTTCTGGGTGGACTAAAGACAAAAAGACTGAAATTTCAATACTATCATCAACTAGGGAGCCTAAGATGATTTCGAAACTGAAACTGGCCGGTGCGGCCGTTATCGCCTCCATGGGCATTTCTGCGGGCGCTTCCGCTCAGGAGTTTATCTCCATCGGTACCGGTGGCGTTACCGGTGTTTACTACCCAACTGGTGGTGCGATCTGCCGTTTGGTCAACAAAGGCCGCAAAGAGCACGGCATCCGCTGCGCCGTGGAATCCACTGGCGGGTCCGTCTACAACATCAACACCATCAAAGCGGGCGAGCTGGAATTTGGCGTTGCGCAATCGGACTGGCAGTACCACGCCTATAACGGCACCTCCAAATTCGCAGACAACCCGTTCCCAGATGTGCGTGCGGTATTCTCTGTGCACCCAGAGCCATTCACTGTGATCGCGCGCTCTGACGCAGGCGTAAGCAGCTTTGCGGACCTTAAAGGCAAGCGTGTAAACGTTGGCAACCCGGGTTCTGGCCAGCGCGCTACCATGGAAGTGGTCATGGACGCTTATGGCATTGGCATGAACGACTTTGCGCTGGCAACAGAGTACAAAGGCTCCGAAATGGCCAAGCAGCTGTGCGACGGCAACATTGACGCAATGATCTACACCATCGGCCACCCTGCTGCCGCGATCAAAGAAGCCACAACTACATGTGACGCAACTTTGGTGAGCGTCACCGGTCCTGAAATTGAAAAACTGGTTGCTGACAACTCGTTCTACCGCGTCGCGACCATTCCAGGTGGCATGTACAAAGGCACCGATGGCGACACGACCACCTTTGGTGTTGGTGCAACCTTCGTGACCAGCGCAACCATTCCTGACGAAGTTGTCTACGTTGTAGCCAAATCCGTAATGGAAAACGTGGAAGACTTCCGCAAACTGCACCCTGCATTTGCAAACCTGGATCCAGCTGAAATGGTCAAAGACGGTCTCAGCGCGCCTCTGCATCCAGGTGCGGAAAAGGCCTACATGGAGCTAGGCCTGAAGTAATTTCAGCCTGAGATAAAGTTTTGGAAGCGCCCCGAAGAGCATTCGGGGCGCTTCGCACAAGGGGTTCAACGGGGAACATTATGGCTCAAGATCATCAGAATGATGGCACCGCCAAAGCCGACGCACTTGTTGCGGAAGTCGATACTGGCGCACGCAACGCCGAAGGTTTTCAAGGTCAATTAATCATCGCGATCTGCATTATTTGGTCGCTCTTTCAACTTTACATTGCATCAAAACTTCCAGGAGTTTTGGCACAATCAACGGGTTTTTCCGGGTTTGCCAACATTGTTGGACAAGCGCGATACATTCACCTCGCATTTGCGATTGCTTTGGCAATTCTCGCATTCCCGATGTTCAAGTCGTCGCCCCGCGACCGCATTCCGCTCTATGACTGGGCACTGATTGCTCTGGGCGTTGGCGCCTGTTTGTATCTTGTTGTATTCCGGTACCAAATCGCGGATCGTCCCGGCCTCTGGACCACCACAGACATAACAATGTCCGCCATTGGCATGGTGGTATTGCTTATCTGCGTCTACCGCGCACTGGGCCTTCCGCTTGTGATAATCGCAGGTTCCTTTGTGCTGTTCGCGTTCTTTGGTGGCAATTCTGAGTGGGTGCGCGACATCACCAACTACGGTGGTGCGTCGCTGTCTAAAGCGCTGGGGCATTACTGGATGCAGACCGAAGGTGTGTTTGGCGTTGCGCTCGGCGTATCGACCTCGATGATCTTCCTGTTTGTGCTGTTTGGCGCGCTGCTTGATCGCGCGGGTGGTGGTAATTGGTTCATCAAAGTGGCGATTGCGTTGCTTGGCGCGCTGCGTGGCGGCCCGGCAAAGGCCTCGGTTCTGAGTTCGATGATGACCGGGATGATTTCTGGTAGCTCGATTGCCAACACCGTCACAACAGGTACCTTCACGATTCCGCTGATGAAGCGTATCGGCTTCCCGGCTGAAAAGGCTGGCGCGGTTGAAGTTGCCTCCTCCACCAACGGTCAGCTGACCCCACCTGTGATGGGAGCGGCGGCCTTCCTGATGGTGGAATACGTGAATATTCCCTACATCGACGTGGTCAAACACGCGTTCCTGCCTGCAGTCATTTCCTACATCGCATTGCTGTACATCGTGCACCTCGAAGCGTTGAAGATGGAAATGAAGGGCCTCACGAAAGCTGGCCGCCATATTGGTCCGGTCATGATCATGGTGCTTTTCCTCACCGGTTTTTTGGGACTGGCGGCGATCACTTTCCTGATGATTGGCATTCGCAATCTGCTTGATCCCGTGATGGGGGACAGCATTTACGCTGCCATAGTGCTGCTTGCGCTTATGTATGTCGCGCTGCTTTATTTGGCGTCGAAGTACCCAGATGTTGCAATGGATGATCCCAACGCGCCTCTGGAGGCCCCGCGCCTGACACCTACGCTTTTGGGCGGCGCCTACTATTCCTTGCCAATCTTCATTCTGGTTTGGAACTTGATGGTGAAAACCGAAAATCTGGATCGCTTGTCACCTGCGCTTTCAGCCTTCTGGGCGACGATCTTTATGATCATTGTTGCGCTGACGCACCGTCCCATTAAGGCGTTCTTCCGTGGG
This sequence comes from Shimia sp., assembly GCA_024224295.1. Lineage (GTDB taxonomy): Bacteria > Pseudomonadota > Alphaproteobacteria > Rhodobacterales > Rhodobacteraceae > Shimia. Next base: position 39,639 of record JAAENN010000332.1, read on the forward strand.
GAGACCGCTTTGAACGCAGCCTTCTCCACTGGATGGTCAGACTTTGTACAAGGCCTGATTATGGGCGCGCGCAACATGATTGGTATTGGTGTCGCCACAGGGGCCGCCGGTATCATTGTAGGCACCATCAGCCTTACAGGCGCACATCAGGTGATTGGTCAGGTCATCGAAGTGATCTCCGGTGGCAACTTAATTATCTTGCTGGTTCTGGTGGCCATTCTATCGCTTATCCTCGGCATGGGCCTTCCAACAACTGCAAACTACATTGTGGTAAGTTCCCTGATGGCACCGGTGATTGTCAGCGTGGGTGCACAAGCGGGCCTCGTGGTACCGTTGATTGCGGTGCACATGTTTGTGTTCTACTTCGGCATTCTCGCGGATGACACACCTCCAGTGGGCCTGGCGGCCTATGCGGCGGCGGCGATCTCTCGCGGGGATCCGATCAAGACCGGTATACAAGGTTTTGCCTACGACATCCGCACCGCCTTGTTGCCTTTCATGTTCATCTTCAACACCGATCTGCTTCTGATTGACGTTGGGTTTGGAAAGGCGATTTTGGTCTTCTTGATCAGCCTGATTGCAATGTTGATTTTTGCAGCGGCAACACAGGGCTACTTCATAGCGAAATCCAAGCGTTGGGAAAGCGCCGCACTCCTGTTCATCGCCTTCATGCTGTTCCGTCCCGATTTCTTCCTGGATATGGTGACTGAGAAGTACCAAAGCGTGACAGGACCTGCGGCAGTTCAGCTTGTGGGCGAACAGCCGGAAGGTAGCCTGATCCGCTTCAAAGTCGAAGGTCCTGACTTTGACACTGGAGACAATCGTGCCACAACAATCACTATGGTTTACCCGGGTGGCGAACCTGGTGCCGCAATGTCAGACAATGGCCTATCAGTCCTTGAGGAAGACGGGAGACTGCTTCTGGAAGAACCTTTCCCCGGTTCCCCATATTTCGGTTCACTTGGCACAGAGTATGATTATTACGGAGATAACCCCGTAGTGATTTCCCAGGTCGAAGTGGAAAATGAACGGATGCCAAAGGAATTGTTCTTCATTCCGGCGCTGCTGCTTCTTGCTGGCTTAATGCTCATCCAACGGCCCCGCGCCACGCAGCCAGCGTTTTAGGGAGAAATGATATGTTTAAGACCCTACTCCTAACAGTGGACGTGAATGACCTGAAAGGATCTGAACGCCCTGCTGAAGTTGCCAAAACCATGGCAGAGCGGGACGACGCAGAACTTCATATTATGAATGTCGTCCCAGACTATGGAATGTCTATAGTTGGCTCGTTTTTCAGCGCAGACCACAACAAAGCAATTCTCCAGGAAGCCAAGGTTGCCCTGGAAACTTGGGCTTCAGAGCGATTTTCTGAATTGGCTAACGTGCGTTTGCACGTGGACCAAGGAACCATTTATGATCTGGTTCTCAAAGAGGCCGAGGCTGTGTCTGCAAATGCGATTATTGTGGGGGCCCACAAATCGCAGCTTAAGGACTACTTGATTGGCCCCAATGCCGCGCGGATATCACGGCATGCCAAACAATCGGTTTTTGTCGTGCGCTAAACCAAAAGAAGCCCGCAATTGAGCGGGCTTCCCTTTTTTCAGCTTCATTCGCGCGGTACGGACACGTTCCAGGTCTTCTGAAAAACCTCTTCGCCATTTTCCTCTGCGCTCAGACTTCCATTAATGAAGAAATGATCCGCGTCCGCTGTCATTTCCAGATCCGATTTCACCACCACTGACCACGAATCTCGCGACATGTAGCGCTCCCAAGCGAAGCTAGCGCGTGCAGACGTTGGGTCACAGTCGGTGATGGTAAACTCTTCCCAGTGCTTGGTGCTACTCACCAAACCTGTATTCTCATCGCGCAGCAGTCCACTGTCACTATGAATTTTTTGCGCTTTCTTTCGCTGACTGGCCTCCCGGACAACACGTTTGCTTTCTTGGCCTTTACTGAGTTGATCCGTTGATCTTGGAGATGCTGACTTGGGGGGATCAAAGGTCCACTCGTCCAGGGTAGAAGGTTTGCGAACCGGGAGATCAACTGTGCCTTCTTGAAGGTGCAAGGTCGTCAGTTCTGCCTCGGGCCAGATAAAAGGCCAGTAGCTTGTCGATAAGGCAACTCGAAGACTATGCCCCTCAGGAATACGATAGGCACATTGATCCAGAACCACTTTCACGTCAATTTCAGCCCCAATCGGCATGTCGACGCTGGCGTGATGCCCATTCCGGTGCCGTAGATTGAGGAAGCCATGTGAAATCAGAGTGCTTTCGCCATTTGGATGCACGTCGCACAAGCGTACTGCAAGCTGCGCTTTAGCTGTGTTGGACGTGAGTTTTAACCGAAGCTTTGGCGCTCCCACGAGATCGAGAGGCGCTCGCAATTCTTCGCTATCAAAACAGGTGCTCAAAAGATCGTCTTTTTGCTGATCATCTGGCAATTCGCCTGGGACGAAACCAAACGGAAAATACTCTCCCGCCATTTGCCCGCATTCCAAATCAGGAGAAACACAACGCGCAGCGGGAGCCGCGTCGAGTGAAAGTGCTTTCCCAACCAGATGCCATGTTTTTGTACCGGCGAGCACGTCGGCTTGATCAGCAATCCACCGTCCGGGCCGTTGATCATACTGCACGGCTGGAGCCACACTATCCATGAGCCACCGGCGCATATCAGGAAGAGTGTCAGCCCCGTTTGCTTCACCTTTCAACCAGTGGTCCCACCAAATTAACAACTCCCCCAAAAAATCGACTTGCGGCCCCGGTTCAGCGAAATGCGGATACTTGTGGTTCCATGGGCCAATCAACCCTTTCACTGGCGCAGCCAAATTCTCAACAAGGTGTGATACCGTGTTGCGATAACCATCATGCCAACCGCCGACACCCAACACCGCGGCCTGTATCGCGCCATAATTTTCGCAAATTGAACCGTGCGCCCAGTAAGCATTGCGGCTTTGATGTTTCGTCCAAATCTCTGCCAAAAAGGGTGTGTTCTCCAAACGTTGGAGCCACATATCGCGCCAGCGATCTCCCACAACTTCGGGATCAGGTGGTAGGGCAAACCATCCCAACACCGTTGCCGCCCACGCGGGGTTCTCACCCAGCATGATACCACCTTTGTAGTGAATATCATCTGCGTAGCGATCCACTGTCGAGCAAAGGCTTGCGACAGCCTTAAGCTCGCTGGGGGCCATCGCCGCAATTTGCAGCCCATTGAAGCCTCCCCAACTGATCCCCATCATCCCGACATTGCCGTTGCACCAGTCCTGTTTAGCAAGCCATTTTACAACCGCGACCCCATCACTCAATTCTTGGGAAGAGTATTCATCCTCAAACAAGCCCTCACTGTCGCCACATCCCCGCATGTCTACTCGTACGCAGGTGTAGCCGTGCCCTGCTAGGTAAGGGTGGGTTAGTGCATCGCGGCCTGCAGTTCCGTCGCGTTTTCGGTACGGTAAGTACTCGAGAATAGCTGGAACCTTCTCTAAAGTTCGCGGATGCCAAATTCGGGCAGCCAGCTTAATGCCATCTGGCAACTCAATCCATACATTCTCCTCTTCGCGCACCTCGTATGGAAAATCTTGGATAATCTGCATGTTCACCTCCCGTGGCCTCTTTTGAAGTTTTACGAAGTGCCGCTTTTGTTCAAATAATCTTCAACCGAGAAAAGAGTGTATGGCTTTCCGAGCGTTGTTTCGCAGTTCCAGCTTTCTGTAGTCAGACACAAACCTCCGAAACAGCTGCTCCCCCACAAAAAAGGGCAAAGCCGTGCGACGTTCGCTCTCAGGGACGACATCTGTGGACAAGTACGCCCGCCAATCATCTTTCGCGATCCCAAAACGATGTCGGTCACTCTCCATAGGAGAGCGTATTTGTAAGTCTACAAGAAATTGGGCTGTGGATCGTGCCACTGAAGTCCATTGCGCCTTCCGTAAATTGACCCCACACAAAACGTCATCTTTAAATACAAAGTTCTCAGCCGAAAACCAATATTGTCCCTCGATTTGCTGAATTTCCATCCCTTTGACCTGACGCGCACGCCTTGTCATGTCCGACAATAGCCTTTCTAACAGAGCACAGTCATCTTCTGCCTCCACATTATCTAAAGACCATTCTTTGAGTACCTTTAGCCGAAACATAGAGGCAAACTCGGTGTGTTTTATCCGCACCTGCGTCGCCTCTTGCAACCATTCTGCGGCCATTCGAACCAATTTGGATCTTCGTGCGCCAGATGCGCTAGAAATTCTATCAGCCAAAATCACACCTGGCTCATGAGTTAGCGCCATTAGGCCGAACTCAGGGTTCGCCAAGTAACACTGCTCCGATGAAAACCGCTCTGACACCAAAGCTATTTCTAGTTTTTCAATCTCCTCAACACGCTCACTCACTTCCTGGGCGCCCTCTGCAGAGAGATGTCGACAGATCCGTAGCTTTTGTTTGCCGCGCACACCAATAAACTCGTGATAGGTGTCATCGATAATTGTAGCGCGACGGAGCTTGACCGCCTCCAAACCTAAAAGCCCCCGCAGCAACCTTTGCGTGCTCGCCATGGCTTCTTTTCTCGCCGAAACTGCTGACTGAGCGCTGCAAGCTTCTTCCAACGTCCGGAGCCCCAACTTGTCTGCTGAGAAGCCGGTAGTTTTAAACACCTGCAATATCTTTTTATCGACTTGCCAATCATCCACCGAAAGTGTGTGCTTCGAGAAATACCAGTGTAAGTATTTTGCATAGTTAACTGATTTAGACAAAGCGGCTTCCAAAGCTGGCGCAAAATCCTCCGGCCGTCGCACGACTTCCACGATATGGTGAAAGTCAGACTTTCCGAAAAGGATTGCCGGCTTTTTATGTAAAAAACCCTCAAGAGAGACCGCCGAATTATAGCTCACCGTCACTGCACTTTGACGAATTATGTCGTGAACGTTGGCATCTGTTGCTTCTAATGGAAGTCCCTCTTGCAGCAGCTTCAAGATCAACTGTGCATCATCCAACTGCTTGCTAATTGGATGAGCCTTCACAACAATTGTCCGCCCGCCCGAGTTTTCTGCCACGGTACGAAGCAATGTTTCATTATTGCAATAGGCGGTGCCTTGAAGGTGAGGGTTGTCTCCCTGAAGAAAGACTGCGATGCATCCTTCGGGGATTTTCGTAAACTCCTCTTTTGGACCATAGCGAGACCGCCGCTTTTTTACCAATCGGTCCTGTAGCCCTCTAAACTTGGACGTTGCCAACACCGGGTTGACTACATTTTCATCATAGACCGCATTTCCCGCGCTGCTCAGGGCCAAAACCCCTTGTGCGTCCAGATGAAAATAGGGCTGCAAATATGCCAGCGCGGTGTTCAGGGCGTTTGGTTGACGAACCATTCCATTTTCTATGATGTGGAGATTCTCGGCCTCTAAGTGTTCCGCCAAATCAGTTTGAAATGGAGAACGCAACGCCTCATGGCGTCGCCGGACCTCAATCTCGCCACCGCGCGACGTTATGAGTTCATGTATCTTGTGGAACAACGCCAGGTGCGTAAGTTCAAGATAGTTATCATGAAACTGCTTTGGCAGGTGAAAAACAATTTTGGCGGCCAAATTTGCCTCCGTATTCAGAACTCATGCCGATCTCTAAAATCCAGATCAGATATCGACACTTTTCTTAGAAATCACGAGATTGCGAACTCACTCAATAGCTTTGATTTGGACATTATTTGGGGGGCTGAACGCCCCCCATTTCTGCCTGCCTGTCCCAGTGTTTCTCCGCTAGCTTGAATTGTGTTTGGCGAAGGAAACGTTGAGATGACTATAAAAGCATCATTTCGAGCCCGTCAACAGAAGGCTCCACGCCACGACAAGGCAAACCGGTTACAGAGACAACTCTGAACACTCTTTATGCGTTTTCTCGCAGAACGGCTCCGGCCAGGTAAAGTGACCCACAAATCAAGATCCTACTACCCGGCGAACGCGCTACAATAGCGTTGATGGCGTCCAGCACATCTGTACCTTCATATGTTTCAAAGCCTGCTTTCTGCGCTGCCCGCGAAGTTTCTTCAGCAGGAAGGGTATTCGGTTCATCCGGTATGGATACAGCAGTCAACGTATCTGCGACCCTTTCGAGCGGGGTCAAATATCCAGAGATATCTTTAGTGTTTAGCATTCCACAAACCAGGTGCGTAGGACGGCTCGGCAGCTTAGCGATCACATTTGACAAAGCCTCGCCTGCAGCTGCATTGTGTCCTCCATCCAACCACAGCTCGGCATCGCCAGCAGCGTCGACCATTGGTCCCTCTTTCAAACGCTGCATGCGGGCGGGCCAACTAACATTTCGCATGGCAGCTTCACAAGCCACCTCATCCGCTCCTAAATGACGCAAAGCCGCTAGTGCAACTCCGGCATTCTGGATCTGATGATCTCCGGCTAAGGCTGGTAACGGAAGATCCAATAACCCGCATTCGTCCTGAAAAACCAAACGACCTCGCTCCTCACACACGTGCCAGTGTTGCCCACAAGCAATGAGAGGCGCCCCTACCCGTGCGGCAGTCTGCTCGATAACTTCCATCGCTTCATCAGATTGCGGCCCCACAATGCATGGCACACCACGCTTGAGGATCCCGGCTTTTTCAGCTGCAATCTCCGCGACAGTTTCACCAAGAAACTGTTCGTGATCCTTGGAAACAGGTGTGATCACCGTGAGCTCAGGCGCACCTATCACATTGGTTGCGTCCAAGCGCCCGCCCAAGCCCACTTCTAATAAGGTAAACTCTGCCGCCGTACGAGAAAACGCCAGAATGGCTGCGCAGGTCGTGATCTCGAAGTAGGTTATGTTCTGCTTGTCGTTGGACTCCCAACACTCATCTAGTACCGTGGCAAGATGCGCCTCATCAATCAGCTCTCCGGCCAGGCGGATGCGCTCATGAAAACGTGCAAGGTGTGGGCTTGTGTAGGCATGCACCTTGTCACCACGCCCTTCCAGGCCAGCCCGGACCATCGCCTGCGTGCTGCCTTTGCCGTTAGTTCCTGCAAAATGCACAACCGGAGGCAAGTTTTCTTGCGGGTTGCCCAAGGCCTCCAACAAGCGCCACATTCGATCCAACGTCAGATCGATGATTTTGGGATGAAGCGCCATCATGCGCGCGAGTATCGCGTCGGATGTGTTTGTAGGGATGCCCATAGTCTGCTCCGAAAGTCTGGGGGTTCTAAACAAAACGGGCCTCCGGTTTACCTGCCGAAAGCCCAATTCCAACGACGCATTCGCGACCGAATTATTCCGTTTCCGCCTCTTCGGTTTTTTCCTCGGACGGCTCAGCCTCCTCTTCAACTTTCGGAGGAGCAGGTAAATCACCAGCCACTGCGGGCGGCATATCCATCAGCATCCGAATGATCGTCACCAACTCAACCTTCAACTCGGTCCGTTTGGTTACGCGATCCAGCATTCCGTGGTCCAGCAAGTATTCTGCACGTTGGAAGCCCTCAGGCAGCTTTTCACCAATGGTTTGCTGGATAACACGAGGTCCTGCAAAGCAGATCAAGGCGTTTGGTTCAGAAATTTGAACGTCACCTAGCATAGCGTAGGACGCGGTCACACCGCCTGTGGTGGGGTGTGTGAGCACAACAATGTAAGGTAATCCAGCCTCTTTAAGCATCTGAACTGCAACAGTCGTACGCGGCATCTGCATTAAGGACAGGATGCCTTCCTGCATCCGTGCGCCACCTGCCGCAGAAAACAGTACTAACGGGCGTTTCAGCGCAATGGCACGTTCAGCAGCGGCAATGATTGCATTGCCAACGTACATGCCCATAGAACCGCCCATGAAGGAGAAGTCCTGGCATGCCGCCACGATCGGGGTCCGACCAATCTCACCTTCGGCTACCAACATGGCTTCTTTCTCGCCAGTTTTCTTCTGCGCGGCTTTCATGCGATCCGGATATTTTTTTTGGTCGCGAAACTGCAGTGGATCGGAAACCGGCTCAGGAACGTCAACCCCAACAAACACGCCACCATCAAACAGCGCTTCAAAACGGTCACGCGGTGAAATGGCCATATGATGGTCACACTGCGTGCAAACGTTTTGGTTGGCTTTCAATTCGCGGTGAAACAACATGGTTCCGCATTCATCACATTTGGTCCAGAGATTGTCTGGAACTTCTCTGCGAGAAAAGATCGAGTTGATCCGCGGGCGGACGTAGTTTGTGATCCAGTTCATGTGATCGGAGTCCTCTGGTTCCAATTCGGGATGAAATAAGACGCTACGTCAGAAATTGCAATCGAAGTCGTACCTCGAAACCAGGGCCAAATCCTATTTCTTGATGGTGCTTCTGGGCTTAAGTTGGTCAAAATCGCTACCGACTTTCGGTTAACTGGCCTTATGACACATGCAACACCCTGAAATTTCATGAGGATAGGAGCGAAAGGACATTTGTCCTATCGTAAGCATTTCGCTAAATAATCAGAAAGAAGGCCGCAGATCGTTTCGCCGCCAGCAACAATGGATCATGGTTTCAAGGCAAATGGCAAACAGCAGACTTTTCTTCCAACATGCACTTCAACTCGGTCTTTCGCGCTATTGGGCACGCAACGCCCGCAAGGCTTCTGAGACCGATTTGGCCAAGCTCCGCACTCAACGTCGCCGGGCGCGCACTTTGCGTCAGCACTTGGACACCGTCATCGCAATCTCCGAAAGCCGGCTAGCCCTTCCGATTATCGGTTCAAATGCCTTCCCAAAGCCCCACGGCACTGATTGGTCGTGGCGACCAGCGCTGTGGCGAGAGCCCATTCCGGCCAAAGGACGTGCGGCAGTGCAAAATAAAGAAATGCTGGGTGAAGAAGTCACGCTTTTTCATGATTGCCGGATTTCAGAACTCACGTTGCGCCAACTCCGAAACCACCGCGAAAAAGACCTTGCGCCCTTTGGCTTGCGTATGGATGTTTTCCGGTTTGATGGTTCGTTCTTGTCGCTTGTAGTCGACTTACCCAAGGAGGCAGTATCGGGTTTGAAACGTGAACATGTGGTACGTATGGACACGATTGTCGAAATGGAAAAACCGCTGGAGATTTTTGCGCGGTTAAACATTCGCCATGGGCCAAACACTGAACAAATCGTGCGGGAACTGCCTCTGCAGGCCGAGGACATCCGGGTTGAGTTTGATCTCGCTTATTCAAACCTCAACGAAAAACGCGTCGAAAAAATGTGGATCGACCTAATTTTTGAAGGTCCCGAAATGAACCAAGTTGTCCTCAGGGACGTTACATTTTCCCGCCGCCCTAGGGCCGAATTTTAAATTGATAATGAGGATGGTCAATTGAGTGAACTTACGTTGACAAAGACCCGCCTGTTCGAAGGTGTTTGGGAGGGTGCCTTGAAATCGCAAGAAGCGACTGGAGCCAAACCAAAGGTGAACGTGACCTATCTTGGCGAAACGATTGCAGATGCGTTGATTGACCCAACTGATGAGGCTGGACTGTGGCGCCTTAGCTTCCCAATCCCAAAAGAGAGCATTTCAGACGGGGTGCAAACTGTCGTCATCACCGACCAGTCCACGGACGAGCGGCTCGATACCGTGAGTTTTATCGCTGGAGAGGCCCTTGCCGGGGATCTTCGAGCAGAGATCGACCTACTGCGGGCGGAACTGGATATGCTCAAGCGTGCGTTTCGGCGTCATTGCGTGGAAACGCTGTGACTATGTGACCGGCTTGTACCATGAGGTCAGCTATGCCAGTTTGCCTCGACAACCGAAAGCGATGCCATGTCCCCTGACTACCTTGCTATGAGCCAACATGATCAATTGTTATGGGGGTCGGTGGTGCTGAGTGCCTGCGCGCTTATCCATGTCGGTCTACTTGCATGTATGATAGAAGCGTTGTCCTACATGGGCCGCTGGGTACGTAACCGGTCCCGCATGCTGCGAACCACTGCTGTGGTTGGTGCGGCCTTTGTAATGATCGTGAGTTCGCACACAATCCAAGTGTGGCTATGGGCAGCCGTGCTTCTTTATATGGATGCCTTTGAATACCTCTACGACGCGCTCTACTTCTCACTAGTGACCTACACCACAGTTGGATATGGCGACGTAGTCTTGCCCGTTGAGTTCCGCGTGTTTGGCGCCTTTGGGGGCGTCACCGGTATTCTGTGCTTTGGGATTTCGACCGCGTTTTTAGTGTCCCTGATCAACAAGCTGTTGCCCAAATCCCTTGAGTGACACGCACTCTAGGATCGCAATTGCCTTCACAAACAACAGGCCTATCTTCTGATTCATGATGAAAATTGCTTATACAATGGCCCACGAACGAGGCGAACTGGATTTGTTGCTGTCAGATCTCGCTGCGCGACTGGAAGCGCGTGGCCTCATGGCGCGCGGAATTGTACAAACCAACACTGAATGCGGGTCGTATCACGGTTGTGATATGGATGTGCGTGTGTTGCCCGATGGACCGATCATTCGGATTTCTCAAAACCTTGGGAAAGAAGCCAAGGGCTGTCGGCTAGACCCAGACGCGATGGCGTCAGCTGTGGCCGCCGTGGGGCGGTCCATGCGGGCCGACTTTGATGTCTTTCTGCTGAACAAGTTTGGCAAACAAGAAGCTGAAGGACGCGGATTTCGCGACCTGCTAGCGGAAGCGCTTGAAAAAGGCGCCACTGTAATTGCAGGTACCAATCCTTTGAACGCCGAAGTGTTTGAAGAATTCGCAGGCGGTATGGCAACCAATGTGCCAGCAGACATCGACGCGATCTTGGCGTGGTACGATCAGGTGAACAACGGGGTCTGAGTTAGCCTTCGCCTTCGCTTTTTACGTCGTCCAGCCAGGGGATCTCTCCGTCATTGGTAAGCAAGATCGCCAAGGGACGGGTTACCTGAAAAAAAGACATGATGGTCATGATCCCAGATGTCAGGATCACCGACAGGATTGCTCCTATGAGCCCCCAGACAGCGGCCCAGGAGGCAAGAGACACCATCACGATCACCGGACTGAGATTCATAGAACGGCCCATCAGACGTGGTTCCCAGAAGTAGCCGACACCAAATTGCGCGCCGCAAAGGGCGGTAAACAACAGGGCAACATCCGCGTTCAAGCCCCAGTCGCCCACCGCAAACAACATCGGCAACGCCATGGCGATCCATGACCCAACATAAGGGATGTAGTTAAAAATCGCCGTGGTGACGGCAAAGAAGGCGGCAAATTCCAAACCGAAGAACAGGAATATCACCCAGCATACCGCCCCTAAAGCCACGTTAATCAGGGTCTTTGTGGTGAAGTAGGTGCCAATCTGGGCGGTGATCAAATCGATGGTCTGCCAAACATTGGACTGGGAGCGATTATCTGGAACAATCGCCGCCACTTTCTTTGGGATGCTATCGCGCTCTATCAGAAACAGAATGGCATAGAGGAACACCAACGCGAGATACCCTGCGGAGTAGCTTACCGAATTCACGGTCATGCGAATGAGGCTTTGGATGTCGATGTTGTCAAACAACAGTCGGTCGACAGATTGCCACGTAAGCTCAAACTCCACGTCAAAGCGGGCAGCCACATCGGATGTGGTTTGAGAGAGTCGTTGCAAATAATCTGGCATGGACCGAACAACCGGGTCGAGGTTGCGGGCAAAGAAGCTAATCAAACCGGCCAGCACCACAAATAGAACAACCGTGGTCAGCATCATGCGAAGCCAGTCTGGAACATATTTGGCATATAGCGGAATGCGACCCATCGAGCGGGAAATACCGTCCATCAGGAAGGCCAGCAGCGCTCCAAGCACTATGGGAACCAAAATCGCCTGTGCCGCATTTAAAAACCAGCCCGAGGCAATGGCAGCCAAAATCGCAAGGCTAACGGAGGCTACGCGTAGGGATGCATTGATCTGAGACACCTGTATTTCCTCCTTACGAGTCAAAGGTACCCTAGCGGCCCGGCGCGCAGGGACAAGCCGAGAAAGCGGTTAAAACAAAGCTCGGCGGATAAGGTTGAGAGAGGCCAACAGTAGAACGACCAGCGTTAGCCGCTGGAACATTTTTTGATCAATGCGGTCTGAAATGGCCGTGCCGATCCACATGCCCAAAAGCGCTGGAACAACTACAAACGCCGAAAGCGCAGCTGTTTCGCGGTTCAGCACGCCTGATCCAATATGTGCGAACGCCAGAAGTACAGCACCAAGGCCGTAAATCACGCCCTGAATGCGGATTTGAGCCGCCTTTTCAGTTCCAATTGCCGTGAGGTACGTCACCGTGGGCGGCCCCCAAACCCCGGACACGCCGCCAATGGCACCGGCAACTGTGCCCACGGCCATTTCTCCCTTTGCGCTTGGCCTTGCGAGACGAATAGGGCGGCCGAGCAACTGGGTCAGTGCAAAAAAGGCCACCGGTACGCCAATCATTAGTAACAAGGCGCCCGACGGGACCCAGCGCAAAAACTGCGCGCTGATCACCATGGCGAAACCACCTGCGATCAAGAAGCGGCGAAAGCGTTTTAGAGACAACCATGCCGCGCCAGCGCCATGACGGAAAGCCTGAAAGCCGTTGCTGAACACTGTAGGAAAGATGAGCCCCGCCAAGGCCACCTCCGGCGCCAAAAAGGTACTTAGCCCCGAAATCAACACCATTGGCATGCCAAATCCCACCATGCCTTTGATGATTCCCGCAAGGAGCGCAACGCCCGCACAGAAAACCAATGCTTGAGGTGTGTAGTTCAAAAGTAGAGAATCCATACCTTGCTATAGGCTCCAAACCACAGAGCAGCAAAGACTTCACGCGAAATAAACAACCAAATCAATCTCCCGTTTGGTATTTTTGTTGCGCTGCGACTGCAAAAGGATTATGTCACAGTGCAGCATAAGAGGGTTTTAGACGTATGGCGCATGATGGACAGGACTTGGCGATGACAAAATCAGTGATTCTTCCTGATCTTCTGAAACTGACCGCAGCAGCCGTTGCGCCGGTTGAGAGCATTCTTGAAACCGCAATTGCGCGCGTGAAGGAAACAGTATCCGAGAATGGCCGTGTCTCCGGCAAGCTGATGGAACAACATCAAACAGCGGCGCATGGCCTAAGTTGGCTGGCGACCTATGCGCAATCTCTGAAGCAAATGCAGGCCTGGGCGGAGAAACTCGACGGCGAAGGCAAATTTGGCGAGATCGAACAGATCATTCATCAGATCGCTTTTGGTGAGTATCTCTGGCAGGTCTATGGCGGCATTCCAATGAGCCAGGGTGAGATTGTGCGTTTGCAGGATCTTGGTCTGTCACAAGACGAAACCCGCGGTTTGATGGCGCCCGAAGTCATGACGCTTTGCGACAAAGGCAACTCTCAAGCCGCGCGCATGCGTCTTGTGGAGCTGATGCAGGAGCAGTCCGCTAACATCACAGTGGGGCAATCCGGCCTGGATGAAGAACTGGAAATGATCCGCGAGCAGTTCCGCCGTTTTGCAGTGGATCGCGTGGAACCAAACGCACATGAGTGGCACCTCAAAGATGAGCTCATTCCAATGGAAATCATTGAAGAGCTTGCGGAAATGGGCGTGTTTGGGCTGACCATTCCTGAAGAGTATGGCGGTTTTGGTCTTTCCAAAGCGTCCATGGTTGTGGTGTCAGAAGAGCTGTCACGCGGCTACATTGGCGTTGGCTCGCTGGGCACTCGCTCTGAGATCGCGGCGGAGTTGATCCTCTGCGGCGGCACAGAAGAGCAAAAACAGCAGTGGCTACCGAAACTCTCCAGTGCGGAGATTTTGCCAACTGCAGTCTTTACAGAACCAAACACCGGATCCGACCTTGGTTCCCTGCGCACACGCGCTGTAAAGACCGAGGATGGCGATTGGGAAGTGACCGGCAACAAGACTTGGATCACCCATGCGGCGCGGACGCAGGTTATGACGCTGCTGGCCCGCACCAACCCGGACACAACTGACCACCGGGGCCTTTCCATGTTCCTAGCGGAAAAGAAACCCGGTACAGACGAGAACCCTTTCCCGACCGAAGGCATGACGGGCGGCGAGATCGAGGTGCTCGGCTATCGCGGCATGAAGGAATACGAACTGGGCTTTGACGGCTTCAAGATCAAAGGTGGAAACCTGCTTGGCGGCGAAGAAGGCAAGGGTTTCAAACAGTTGATGGAGACCTTCGAGTCGGCTCGCATCCAGACCGCGGCCCGTGCGATTGGTGTGGCGCAGTCGGCACTGGACGTGGGGATGCAATATGGCATCGACCGCAAGCAGTTTGGCAAATCCTTAATCGACTTCCCGCGTGTGGCAGGCAAATTGGCAATGATGGCAGTGGAAATCATGATTGCCCGCCAATTGACCTACTTCTCCGCTTGGGAGAAGGACCACGGGCATCGCTGCGATCTTGAGGCTGGCATGGCCAAATTGTTGGGCGCGCGTGTTGCTTGGGCGGCGGCGGATAATGCCCTGCAAATTCATGGCGGAAACGGCTTTGCATTGGAATACAGCGTGAGCCGTATCCTATGCGACGCCCGCATTCTCAACATCTTTGAGGGCGCAGCGGAAATTCAGGCACAGGTAATTGCGAAACGTTTGCTGAGCTGACACCCGCTCTCAGTTAGACAGCAGACATTGCGCGGCTCCTTTGGGGACCGCGTTTTTCTTTGCCCCGTGTTTAACAAAGAATCGGCGGCCAAAATCCGCTCAAAACCACGTCGGTATCACGTCGGTATCACGTCTGCTTTGCGGAGGTGCGTTTTTCGGAGCAGTGTGAACTGGAAGACATTTATGCACCGGGCGCTGATGCGGTCATTTGTGCAACAAAAATGATCGAAAGGGAGACCGAAATGCGCTGTATCACAATCACCTATGACTACGATGGCGACGACATGGTCTGGGTCGCCACCTGCGAAGCCTTCATCAATGCGGTCGGAAATGATCCAAAGGCGCAGGGGTTTTCTTATCAAGTGGCCGTGGCCGACAATAGTGTGACCCGCATTCACTGGGGACGCTGGGACAGTGAGGCCACATTGAAGCATGTGCAAAGCCAAGAGTATTTCGCAACCTTTGCAGCCAAGGTGAAAGAGTTTGCCGATGGCGCGCCGGATGCGGTGGTCGCGACACCGCGCGACCACACGAGCAATTGGTAAGCGTCAGGCGGTCACCACCCCCAACGCGGTCGCTCTGTCTGCTCGGTTTCCCATCGCAATCACGGCAGAGATCAACGTGAAGATGATCCATTGTGGCATGACGGTAAGATTACCAAGGAGTGTCATCCCGTAGCCGATAAACAAGGCGACGAAGCCAAGTTGCACAGCAACCATTGTCCACGCCAAAGGTGGATTTGGATTGCGAGCCAACCAAGCGCACGCACCGCCGAAGACCAGCAAGATCACCGTCACGGCGTGCCAGATCACCGCGCCAACCGCCCGCACTGGTGGCGCCAACTCGCTTTCCTGAATGGGTAGGTGAATCTCCGGCCCTCCCAGAAACACATGTACGCTGGTTGTCAAGAACAGCAGCCCAGCTGCCGTAATCATCCACTTGTTCATCGCATTCTCCCGAATCCATACGCCATCGTATGGAAGGGGATGCCCTCAACACTTGCGAGTGTCAATACGGTAGCGTATGTTTCAGCATGGCAAAACGACTTTCAAAAGACGACTGGATCAAGGCTGGGTTTCTCGCATTGACAGAAGCTGGTCCCAAGGCCCTTAAAGCAGAACCATTGGCACGCCGCCTTGGCACGACAAAGGGCTCTTTCTACTGGCATTTTCACGACGTCCAAGCTTTTCAGGCCGCCATGATGGAGACCTGGGAAACCCGAGCCTACGCTGAGATTGTGACCCTCGTGGAGCAGCAGGGCACTGCGGTACGAAAACTGCGTGAGTTGGCACAAATTGCTGCAGCAGGGGCACCAGAGGATTTTGGTGGCATAGCATTTGAGCCGTCCATTCGTGCCTGGGCAAGGGAAAGCACCGAAGTTGCCTTAGCGGTTGCGCAAATCGACACCAAACGCATGGCCTATGTACAAGAATTGTTTAAAGACATCGGTTTGACCAATCCGGAGTTGACGCGGGTGCTCTATGCCGCCTTTGTGGGAATGGAAGAGCTTTCCTCACATGATGGGGCCGCAAATGGTCCAGCACTGGGAACGCTTGTGGATTTGATTTTGGCATTACACGAGGCGAACGGATGAAACTTGGACTTTTGAGTGTGATCGTGGCCTTGGGGCTGAGTGCCTGCGCACCGACCGAAACGGTTACACAATACGGCGGCTCCGCTTATGACTGGAAACTCGCCGAAATCGATGGCTCTGCGGTTAATTACGACGCGCAGCTTGCCTTTGAAACTGACGGCACAGTGCATGGCGAAGGCCCGTGCAACGGTTTTTCTGGCCAACAAAGCAAACCATACCCATGGGTCGAGATTCAGATTGATTTTGTCGAAGAGCTGTATTGCTCGGGCATCGACAACGAAGAGGTCTTTCTCACGGCCCTGACCGAAATGACACTGATTGAAGTGTCTGCTCCCAATATGGTCATGAGCAATGATGCCGGACGCCAAATGGTGTTTAGTGGGATCTGACCCGACGGGCAAAGAGGTCTATAAACCGCGCACGCGCCTCCGGCAGGGGTTTGGACCCGAGATCCGGGGCCAGTTTGCCTGACAAAAAATAGCCAGTGGTCTGCAGGGCCTTGAGAACCTCTTCGTCCGGGGCATCACCTTCTCCGCGCAGGATCGGCGGCAGCGGCAACAGGCGGTCCGCCCAGTCTCCTGCCCCTTTTGCTGAAACCGCGCGGCCAGATTTCGGGGACACATAGATGAGGTTTTCCATACTGCCTGTGACTGCACATTCCGTGAGGTCGAGGCCGTAGCCAAGCTCGGTCAACAACGCCATCTCCCAACGCAAATAAGCCAAAGGCCAGAGGTCGTTTTGCCCCAAGAGATCAAGCAGTTGCGTGCTTTGTTGGTACAGCGCCGGGTGTGGCTCTCGATCCGGCAAGCAGAACAAAAGTAAAGCGGTAACAGCGTTTAGTCCCGCAAGCGCGAAGCGATCTGACAACACTGCCGCACGAGATCGGAGCGGTTCAACATTGAAACTGCCGATGTGATCGGCCAACCGTGCGCGCCAAGCTAGATCCAGTTGCCCGCCCGGCTGCAAAATCGGTGTCATCTTACGACTGACACCACCGCGCACGACACCGGCGTGCCGGCCATGAACTGCCGTGAACGCCTCAAGGATAACAGAGGTTTCGCCGTGTTTTCGAGTGTTGAGCACAAAGCCCTGATCGCGCCAATCCATGATCTCTCCCTTGAGTCTAGAAGACCCCCTAAGCAGAAGAAAGAAAAGAGTGTTTGGGATCAATCAGACAGGCCGGGTTCATCCAAAAGATGGCGGCCCTGTCGATCTTCGACTTCGATCACCCAGACATCTGTGTCAAAGCTGCGCTGACGGGCCAGAGTTGCGTCTACATCAGTTTCCTCACCTTCAGCCAGTACAACCCATTTACGAACTCCCAACATGAGATCAAAACTGCGTTGATAAACAACTGCCAACCCATCTAAGGTGTTGAGCTTGACCAGCACAGCACCAGCGGTGTCATCACCATGGGCCACAACAAATGCGGGAATATCTGCCAGCCTCAATCTCGCCAAATAGGCTTGCACCCAAAACTCAGCCGTTAATCGCATGACAAGGTTTTATACCTATGGTAGATCAAACCACCCGCATTGCGGGTATTTGACGCGAAAGGAATTTGAGATATGCGACCGGAATTACGTATTCCGTGGGCAGTTCGGCTGTGTTTTGTTGCCGCATTGGTTCTGATCGGGCTTGAAGCCGCTGGCTTGGTTCCCTCAGACAAAATGCCCGCCGCCCACATTGCTATCGCACTATTTGCTGTAGCTGCTGTGATCTGGGGCATAATCACTGTCATGCGTTTCCGTCGCTGAAATCCAGCCCCATTTCGGAATAGCGCTCTTTCTCCTCGAGCCAATTTGGCCGGACTTTCACCTGTAAAAACAAATGGATACGACGACCCATAAACTCTTCGAGCTCTTCGCGTGCAGCTTTTGATACAGCCTTGATCGTCTCACCTTTGTTGCCCAGAACAATGCCTTTGTGACCATCGCGCATCACGTAGATCATCTGATCCACACGGGCGGAACCGTCTTTTCGTTCGTCCCAGCTCTCGGTCTCCACGGTCATCTGATAAGGCAGTTCCTGGTGTAGGCGCAGGGTCAGCTTTTCGCGCGTGATCTCGGCGGCAATCATACGCATCGGCAGATCTGCAATCTGATCTTCGGGATAGAGCCATGGGCCTTCGGGCAACTCTTGTGCCAACCACTTGCGCAAGTCAGCGCAACCAAAGCCTTTCTCCGCTGAAATCATGAAGGTTTCTACAAATGAGAAGCGTTCGTTCAAGTCTTTGGTCAAAGCCAGGAGAACATCAGATTTCACGCGATCGATTTTGTTGATTGCCAGAGCAACTCTACGACCCTCACCAAACTCCTGGAGCCGCTCAAGAATGCTTTCCACCCCTTTGGTCACACCACGGTGGGCCTCGACCATCATCACAATCACGTCGGCATCTGCTGCACCACCCCAAGCTGCTGCCACCATCGCGCGGTCCAGACGACGGCGCGGGGCAAACAGGCCCGGAGTATCAACAAACACCAGCTGACTGTCACCTTCGATTGCCACGCCGCGAATACGGGCGCGGGTGGTTTGCACCTTGTGGGTCACAATCGAAACCTTGGCCCCCACCATCTGGTTGGTGAGCGTGGATTTGCCCGCGTTGGGCTCTCCGATCAGGGCAACGAATCCGGCGCGTGTGGTCATGTGAATGCCTTTGTGAGTCAGCTTGGGCTGGTTAAAGGGCGTCTGTAGCGGAAAATATGCGCAGGTGCTAGAGGGAGGTTTGCAACGGAGATATGCACAAGTGTGTCTTCACAAGAGCGGAGCAGCACTACTCACGCCAAAGGTCATCTGCGTCAGCTATGGCGCGCGCCACCCCCCAACAAGATGCAGAACCCAAGTCAGCTGGGCCTAATCCCATCATGCTCCGCTCAGCGGAGTAGAGATACTTCGCAACGTCGCCCACCGTTTTGCCATTTCTCAGCATTCCTGCCGCACACTTTAGATACGTGTCATACTCATCGGCAATGCGCGCCATGGTCTCTGGATCATCTTTGTCAAAAAGACCAATTGGGTCCCACAACCGCCAACCAATTTCGCGAAGAACATCAATGCGAAACTTCGAATGGCCGCGCCCCATCACCTCTTGGAAATCTGCTCCAACAGAGCTTTTGCCGCCGCTTGCTCGGCTTTGCGTTTGGAATTGTCGGTGGCTTCTGCCGTCGCGCCGTTTTCCAACTTTGCGGCAATGATAAAGACTGGAGCGTGGTCAGGGCCGGAGCGCTTCACCAGCTCGTATTTGGGCGGCGGCAGTTTGCGCGCCTGAGCCCATTCCTGCAGCGAGGTCTTAGGGTCGCGGGCGTCCGCATCGACAGTTTTCACGCGGTTGCCCCAAAGTCGTAGAATCAAACCTTTGGCAACATCAAACCCCGCATCCCGGTAGACAGCGGCCAGGACGGCCTCCATCGCATCGCCCAACAGTGCCTGTTTGCGACGACCGCCGGACATCATCTCAGAGCGGCCAAGCTTCAACGCGGCGCCGAGGTCAATTTCGCGGGCCACGTCGGCACAGGTTTCTTTACGTACCAAGGCGTTGAAGCGAGGGGCCAGCGTGCCTTCGGCGGCGGATTTGTCGTGCTCCAGAAGGGCCTCGGACATCACCAGACCAAGCACGCGGTCCCCAAGAAACTCAAGGCGCTGATTGTCCTGCCGAGTGGGCGAGGACACGGACGAGTGCGTGACTGCGCGCACCAAAAGCTCTGGCCGGGCAAATTTGTGCCCCAACCGCAATTCCAGTGCTTTGAGTTCCGCAGATAGCTTCACCTCAACCTCACTCCACACCCTTGAAGAAACGATCACCACGCCAGGTCCAGAAGGCAAACATAGAACGGCCGGCAGAGGAGAACATGATGCGGTCGGCGCGCCCAATCAGGTTTTCGTAAGGCACGAAGCCTACCCCACGCGCGGCCTGTGGCACGCGGCTGTCAGTGGAGTTGTCGCGGTTGTCGCCCATAAAGAAGAAGTGGCCTTCTGGAACGGTGTAAACGCCAGTGTGGTCCGACTGCTGATCAGTGATGTTCAGGGTGCTGTAGCTCACGCCATTTGGCAGGGTTTCTACGATGCGGGATTTGGCGCAGATCCCTCCGTTGCCAACAGGCCCGTTCTCACAGCGGGGGCGATGGCCTTGTGGACCTTGTGGGCCGTATTCCTCGCGGAATACGCCGCCGTCTTCGCGTTTCACCGGCACGCCGTTGATCTGAATAACACTATTGATGACTTGAATTTTGTCACCTGGCAGACCGATCAGGCGTTTGATGAAGTCATAGCCCGTCACCGGGTGGCGAAACACCACCACATCTCCGCGCTCTGGTTCGCCACCGATGAAGCGCTCGTTGCTGCCTTTGCCCATCCAACGACAAAGGTCCTTGGCATCCACATTCACGCCAATGGCCGGAATACGCACCGACGGACAAGACGCATAAGAATAGCCATATGTCATCTTGTTCACGAAGAGGAAGTCACCAATGAGCAGCGTGTCTTTCATCGAACCGGACGGGATCCAGAATGGCTGAAAGAACAAGGTACGAAACACACCGGCAATGAGGAGCGCCCAGAAGATCGTTTTGATGGTTTCGACGATGCCGTTGTCGCTTTTGGCTTTTTCCGCCATAGGGTCTGTCTCCGCTCGATTTACAGCCGTTTTTGGTCTGAGATTACATGCGGGCGTGCGCGCGTACTGTCAACCCGACTGGCCGGACTCTTCTGTGATTGGACGGGCTTCGATCACCACAAAGGCCTGCGCCCATGGGTGATCATCCGTCAGCGTCACATGGATGATCGCCTGGTGACCGGGTGGTGTCATTTTTTCCAGGCGCTCCTTGGCCCAGCCCGTAACCTCCATGACAGGTTGACCGGTACGTAGATTGTTGACCGCCATGTCTTTCCAGCTGATGCCCATGGCGAGGCCCGTGCCAAGTGCCTTGGAGCAAGCTTCTTTGGCGGCCCAGCGTTTGGCGTAGGTGCCCACGGTATCGCGACGACGTTCGGCCTTGGCTTGTTCTACTTCCGTAAAAACACGGTTTTTGAACCGGTCCCCAAAGCGTTCAATGGTGCCTGCAATACGGTCAATGTTTGCAAGATCGGAGCCGATGCCGAGGATCATATTGAGACCTCTATGTCGAAGACGATTATACCGCCCGCGCCGCCTTCGCAGAGGCTTACCAACTTGGCGCCCAGCTGCCTGTGGCGAGGATGTTCTGCGTAGGAATTCAGTGCGTCCTCGTTTTCGGCATCGAACATGAAACCAAAGGGATGGTGAGGGGATTTCCCTTCAAAGTCACGATTTGCGCCCGCAACAAATGCGCCGCACCCCACCAAGGTGTCCACAAGCTCCGCCAGCCCGTCAAGGAGTGGGTACAGTTGCTCTTGAGCACCGTCTTTTAGGTTAAGCATCACACAGTGGCGGATCATTGCAGTCTCGCGGTCAACACTTTGTAAGCAGCAAAGCCGAAAAAGCCTGCAAAAGCGAGGTCAAATACACGCGCAGCGCGGCTGTACCCCCGCACAATGGCGGGCGACGAGAACAAGAAGGCATAGCCGATGAAAATCAGAATTGAGCCTGCAAACAGCGCTGTGAAGTAGCCAAACAACGTGGCGGGGGTGGCATCCGTTGGCGCAACGATGGCGTAAATCGACGCCCAGCTGAGGATCGCCTTGGGGTTTGTGATGTGTACCGCTGCACCTTTGACAAACAAACTGCGGAAGCTGCCTTTAAACGATGTTTGGGCAGCAATGTTTGTGTCTGAGGTCATAGCCCGTTTGACAGCTTTTAGAGCCAACCACCCGAGGTAGGCTGCACCTGCGTACCTTAAAACCTCAAAGACCCATATGTTGGCTAACATCACCGCAGAGAGGCCAAGCGCGGCAGCGATACCCCAGGAAGCGGACCCCGCAAGTATACCCAGAGCAAAGGCCAGCGCTGGGCGGCGACCTTCAGACATGGCCGTGCCCGCTATGCCCATGGTGGCAGGCCCAGGCGAGCCGCCTGCCATAAGCCAAGCAACCCAGATGGCAATGAACTCCGGTGTGATCATTTGTTTGCGCGAAGTTTGGCAGAGACTTTGATGCCATTGCGCACGCCCAAGCCAAGAAAGATGCGGTTCGTGAGGTAGACCAGCACAACCATGCCGGCAAAGATCATCATCCAGATTGGAGGGGTGACCACCGATAGCACCGAAAACACATCAAACCCCAAGGCGGTCATGACGCCAATCGACAGCCCAGCAAAGACCAGTTGAATGACCGTCGCAACAGTGGTGAGCGGCCAAGCTAGACGCCAAGCGGCGCCTTTTGGCAACGCGGCCTCGGTATCACGGCCGTGACGCATACCCAGATCCTGCGCGGCGGTAATTGCGGGCAGCCAAACGCTCATACCAGCGGGCAGGTCGGTGCTTGTCCATTGTGCCAGCGCCATATCCACTGCAATCACGGCTAACATGATGGCACTGTAGAAAAGCGCGTAGCGACGTAAGTTCAGCTGCATCATCTATCCCTCAACCTGCTTAAACGCGCGCTTCTTCCATCAGGCGACGCATCTCCTGGATCGCAGGATCAAGGCCGCGGAAGATGGATTCGCCAATCAGAAAGTGGCCGATGTTGAGTTCCATAACTTCTGGCAGTGCCGCAATGGGCTGTACCGTTTCGTACGTCAGGCCGTGGCCGGCGTGGACTTCGAGGCCGAGGGAATGGGCAAAGGTAGCCATTTCGGTCAGGCGGGCTAGTTCCGTGTCGCGCTCCTCAAATCGGCCTTCGTAGTGGAGGTCGCAATAGGCGCCGGTGTGCAACTCGATGACTTGCGCGCCAATGCGGTTCGCAGCCTCAATCTGTGGCTCGTCAGCGGCGATGAAGATCGACACGCGGCATCCCGCGTCGCGCAAAGGGGCGATAAAATGGGCCAGCTTGTTTTCCTCACGCGCCACTTCTAGACCGCCTTCGGTGGTACGCTCTTCGCGCTTCTCCGGCACGATACAGACCGCGTGTGGTTTATGACGCAGGGCGATGGCTTGCATCTCTTCGGTTGCGGCCATTTCGAAGTTGAGCGGCACAGTGAGGGCATCCATCAGTGCGTCAATGTCCGCATCGGCAATGTGGCGACGGTCTTCACGCAAATGGGCGGTGATGCCATCTGCCCCCGCTTCTTCGGCCTGTTTGGCCGCGCGCACAGGATCAGGGTAGGCCGACCCCCGCGCGTTGCGCACGGTGGCCACGTGGTCAATATTCACTCCCAAACGCAGCATCGCATTTCCTCCGGAACAAGTTTGATCAAATTTGCGGCGAGACTACGGGCAGCGCGGCGCAAGGAAAACCGGTTTTTTGTGTGGATACAATTTCAGCCACACCGTGGGGTCAGCTGTCTTGCTGCACATTTGCAGCTTGCTCTTCCGCCAGCGCGCGAGCTTTGGCAATACGTTTGGCAAATTTGGCGGATCGGCGCTTTTGGTAAGCTCGGATCACCGGAACAGAAAGGTAGTACATCACGGTCGCCGTAATGACCCCGGGTATGATGCCGCCAATCATGTAGGGGTAGAACACTTCGTCAAAGAATATGCGCAGGCCGTGCCAATCGGCCACGTCGTCATTGAACATGGCCCAAAAATTGTGCCAAAGGTCGGCTCCCGCATTAGCAAACTTACCCGCAAGTGTGCCTTTGTCCCCCTCTTCAAACTCTGTCCCCAAGATGAAATGGCCGGTTTTAAGCGACACAACACCAATTGGCAGATAGGTCAGCGGGTTGCCAAAGAACGTCGCCAGCAGTGCCGCCAAAAGATTGCCGCCCAAAATGCGCGCCAGAAGCGCAGCGACCACGAAGTGCATGGTATAAAACGGGGTGAATGTGGTGAACACACCGGCCCAGATACCACGCCCGATGGTTTCTGCAGATCCCGGCAGCCGATGCAGACGGTGTTGCACGTATCGCGCTGCCCGTCCCCAGCCACCGCGGGGATAGAAAAACTCTCCAATTATGCGGAGAAAGGGTCTTCTATCGCGGCGCTTAAATACCACGGAGGTTCCTCGAGTTCGTCAGGTCGCGAGCGGGCTGCGGACCAAATCTGGGTTTCGATAGCGTTCGATTTCGGCCACGTCGGTTTCCGCTTCTAATGCCAGCATCAGCTTGTGCAAATGTTCAGCGTCGCCAAGATCCACACTAATCAGAAGTCTGTAAAAATCCGGTTTCCGGTCCACAAACACCATGTCAGAGATATTGGCCTTGTTCTCGCCGATCAATGTGCAAAGTCGTCCCAGTACCCCAGCGTCATTTCCGATCGTGATCAGCAGTTGCACTGTATATATGGGTTTGTGCTTCCCGGCATGCCAATGCAGGTCGAGCCAGCGGTCTGGCTGATCTTCGTAATTGGACAGAGAATCGCAATCGATGGCATGCACCACCACGCCTTGGCCGCGGTATGTAATGCCCACAATGCGCTCACCGGGAAGAGGTTGGCAACACGGTGCGCGCTGAAAACTCTGATCAGCCGAGAGACCAATCACAGCACGCTCTGAAGCCACTTCGTCCGTCTTCGCCGGAGCCAAATCAGGATAGACCGTTTGCAGCACTTCATGTGCCGTCAGTTCGGCAGAACCAAGCCGCGCCAGCACCTCGTCTTTGTCTTTCAGACGCAGATGTTTGGCTGCAAGCTCCAACACTTTGTCAGTGGCTTTCTTCCCCACATGCTCAAAAGCGGATCGCGCCAATTCAGCACCGAGCCTAACGTAACGGTCGCGGTCCATTTCACGAAGCGCTCGGCGGATTGCGGTCCGGGCCTTACCGGTTTTGGCGATGTCGAGCCACGTGGCTTGCGGCATCTGACCTTCGGCGGTGATGACTTCCACCGACTGCCCGTTTTTGATTCGTGTCCATAGCGGCACGCGACGGTGATCGATTTTGGCGCCAACACAAGCGTGGCCTATGCGGGTGTGGATCGCATAGGCAAAATCAATTGGTGTCGCGCCACGGGGAAGTTTCACCACTTCGCCTTTAGGAGTGAAACAGAACACCTGATCCGAGTACATTTCCAGCTTCACCGCCTCGAGGAAGTCTTCGTGATCTTCTTCGGCGTCAAACTGTTCAGACAGGCCGGAGATCCATTTTACTGGATCAACCGCAAAGGGGTTCTCACCGCGCACACCATCCTTGTAGGACCAGTGCGCAGCCACACCAGATTCAGCAACGTCATGCATTTGACGAGTGCGGATTTGCACCTCAACCCGACGTCCGTTGCGGCCGGAAACAGTGGTGTGGATTGAGCGGTAGCCATTGGATTTCGGTTGACTGATGTAGTCTTTGAAGCGCCCTGGCACCGCACGCCAGCGTTGATGGATCACACCCAATGCGCGGTAACAGCTGTCTTCGGTGTCGGTGATGATGCGGAAACCGTAGATGTCAGACAAGCGGGAGAAACCCTGATCCTTTTCCTGCATCTTACGCCAGATTGAGTAGGGCTTTTTGGCACGTCCAATGACCTCACCGGGAATGCCGTGATCTCCAAGCACCAAACGCATATCTGCCGTGGTACTCTCGATCACATCACCGGTTTCTTTTTGCAGCGTGATGAAACGGCGCATAATCGACGCGCGGCCATCAGGGTTGAGCACTTTGAAGGCGAGGTCTTCGAGTTCATCGCGCATCCACTGCATACCCATGCGGCCAGCCAGCGGCGCATAGATGTCCATGGTCTCGCGCGCCTTTTGCCCCTGTTTGTCGGGACGCATCGCTTTGATGGTGCGCATATTGTGCAGCCGGTCAGCCAGCTTCACCAAGATAACCCGCAGGTCTTTGGACATGGCCATAAACAGTTTGCGGAAGTTTTCCGCCTGTTTGGTTTCAGACGACGACAATTGCAGGTTGGTCAGCTTAGTGACGCCATCCACAAGACCGGCAATCTCCCCACCAAACAGCTTTTCGACGGTCTCATAAGAGGCTTTGGTGTCCTCGATGGTGTCGTGCAGAAGCGCCGTGATGATAGACGCATCATCCAGGTGCTGTTCGGCCAGAATCCAAGCCACTTCGATCGGGTGAGTGTAGTAAGGTTCGCCAGAGTGGCGGAACTGACCATCGTGCATCTCGCGGCCATAGTCATAAGCCGCGCGAATCAAGTCTTCGTTGGTCTTGGGATTGTAGGCGCGAATGAGATTTACGAGATCGTCCGCAGGGATCATGTGCGCCCACCCATACAGTTGGGGCCTTAGCCCTGGCCTTGCGCTTCCATGAGGGCGCGCAGCAGTTTTTCTTCGGACATGTCGTCTTCTTGCGGGGTGTCCGGCTCGGAGCCCATCAGAAGCGCCATGCGGTCTTCTTCTGGCTCGTCAACTTCGATCTGGCTCTGGTTGGCTTCGATAAGACGCTCACGAAGCTCGTCCGCGGTCTGGGTTTCCTCTGCGATTTCACGCAGCGCGACCACAGGGTTTTTGTCGTTGTCACGATCAAGAGTAATAGCGGCACCAGCGGAGACTTCGCGGGCACGGTGGGACGCAAGCATCACCAGCTCAAAGCGATTGGGTACTTTGTCTACGCAGTCTTCAACGGTCACGCGGGCCATCAGGCACTCCATTTGTTATGGATCGAGTCAGAAATCGTGTGTGTAAGGGGGATTGCACCCCTTGACAAGCAGGTTTCACAGAGGCTGCGGCTCTTTCTGGGCGAATTCAGGCAAATCCGCAAACATTTGGGCCACGGTTCGGCCTAAGACCGGATGTTTCCAGTCCGGCGCGATGTCCATAAGGGGCGCTAAAACAAAACTGCGGTCCTGCAAACGCGGGTGAGGAAGAATCAGTTCTTCCGGTGCGTCCTGCGCTTGCTGCTCCTGCGACAGGTCATGCCAGCGTGCCCAAATTAAGCCATTTGGTCGTACCTGCGACTCAAACCCTATGAGATCAATGTCCAACGGACGTGTCCCCCAACGGGTCACGCGCTTGCGTCCGAAGGTGCTCTCTATCTTGTGCAATTCCGTGAGAAGAGCAGGAGCAGAAAGCGTTGTTTCAATTGAAACAGCTGCGTTGACAAAATCTGGTCCGGCACCAACCGGGAAACAAGGGGTTTGAAAAAAGCGGCTAACTGCGCGAATATGAACATCATTCCGATTCAAATGAATTAAAGATTCTTGCAGAGTTTGAATTGGTGAGCCAAATTGAGAAGGCAAATTACCACCAAGCGCTAATAGACACAAACTACTCACTTTAATCCCTATCTAATTTCTATGCAGGACAGAACTTACCGCAGATGCTTGCGACCCTCGTAAATATGACTATTTTAGGAGTGCTGTCACGCTCACTCCAAATTTTCACTCACGGGACATTCCAGGCGCGGCAGAGTTAGAAAGGACATTTTGATGTTTTACAAAGACGAACGGCTTGCGCTGTTCATAGACGGTTCGAATCTATATGCGGCTGCAAAGTCGCTTGGGTTCGACATCGACTACAAGCTTCTGCGGCAAGAATTCATGCGCCGCGGCAAGCTGCTCCGCGCCTTTTACTACACAGCGTTGCTGGAGAATGACGAATATTCTCCGATCCGGCCGCTTGTAGATTGGCTACATTACAATGGCTTCACCATGGTGACCAAAACGGCGAAGGAGTACACAGACTCCCAGGGGCGCCGTAAGGTCAAGGGGAACATGGACATTGAGCTAGCGGTGAACGCGATGGAATTGGCACCACATGTGGACCACATCGTTCTGTTCTCGGGAGATGGGGATTTCCGTCCGCTGGTTGAAAGCTTGCAACGCCAAGGCGTGCGGGTGTCCGTGGTATCTACGATCCGCAGTCAACCTCCGATGATTTCTGATGAACTGCGTCGTCAGGCTGACAACTTCATTGAGTTGGACGGGCTGCGAGAAGTGATTGGCCGCCCGCCGCGCGATCCAATGCCGGAACATAACCGCGAGTCGGAGATGGCAGACGACTAAAAAGTCGCCACATTGAATAGTCAAAAGCCGGGGTCAGGGCCTCGGCTTTTTGCGTTTTAGTTGGCGTTGGCATTCATGCCGTTATGCATCTCGATGATCTCCTCCGGCCAGGTGCTCTTGATGTAGCCCAACACATCAAAGATTTCCTGATCACTAAGAATGTCTTCAAAGCCAGGCATGTTGCTTTCATAGCCCTGCCCTACAACAGCCGCAGAACCAAGCTTGGTCAGACGGAACAGAACCGCATCGGGATGGTGCCATGTGTGGCCAGTGGCGTCATGTGGCGGCGCAGGCATACGCCCATCCACGTCACGCTGCCGCCAATTGTCAGCGCCCTGAAGGTTAGCTCCGTGACAGCTTGCGCAATAGTCGGCATACAAAATCTCCCCGCGTGCCACGTTTTGCGCATCGCCATACGGCAGTTGAAGCGCATGAGACGCAGTGTCGGCGAGTTTCCAAATTGCACCGCTTAACAGGAGCAAACACGCAGCCATCACACCCAATTTGTAGCGCGTCATATCTTTCCCCATTCCTCACTTTCCGCCCGGCTACCAGCCTCCCCAACTGGAAGGTCAAGCACTGGACGTTGGCGTGTGAAAACACTACCTGTTGAGACAAGTTCACCTTGGAGACACGCGAATGACCAAGCCGCCTCTGACCATTCACTTGGCCGCCCCCCGCGGGTTCTGTGCCGGCGTAGACCGCGCAATCAAAATAGTGGAAATGGCCCTAACCAAATGGGGGGCGCCGGTTTATGTGCGGCATGAGATCGTGCACAACAAATACGTTGTCGACGGTCTGCGCGAAAAAGGCGCGGTGTTTGTGGAAGAGTTAGATGAGTGTCCAGATGATCGCCCGGTTATTTTCTCCGCACATGGCGTGGCCAAAGTTGTGCCCGCGGAAGCGGAGCGGCGTGAGATGATTTATGTGGATGCCACCTGTCCCCTCGTGAGCAAAGTGCACATTGAGGCCGAGCGGCACAATGACAATGGGCTCCAGATCATCATGATTGGCCATGCGGGCCACCCAGAGACCATTGGCACCATGGGGCAACTGCCTTTTGGCGAGGTGCTTTTGGTGGAGACCGAAGCAGATGTGGCAACGGTGGAAGTACGTGACCCCGAAAAGCTGGCCTTTGTCACGCAGACGACACTGTCCGTGGATGACACAAAGGGCATTGTTGCGGCCCTCAATGCCCGCTTTCCGCAAATTGTTGGCCCACACAAAGAAGACATTTGTTACGCCACCACCAACCGACAGGAGGCCGTCAAGGAAGTGGCCCCTAAGGTGGATGCAATCCTCGTTGTGGGAGCACCAAACTCTTCAAATTCCAAGCGGTTGGTCGAAGTTGGTGCAAAAAATGGGTGTAGCTATTCACAATTGGTGCAGCGCAGCGGAGATATCGATTGGCGTGCGCTGCAGGGGATTTCGTCATTAGGCATAACTGCCGGCGCGAGCGCACCGGAAGTTTTGGTCAATGAAGTGATTGATGCATTCCGCGATCGGTATGATGTGACTGTGGAGTTGGTCGAAACAGCAGTCGAGCGTGTAAACTTCAAAGTTCCCCGCGTTTTGCGGGATGTCGAAGCCGCCTCATAAATCCGACACGAGAAGCCGAGCCCAGCTGCGCCGTTTGGAGAGAAGACAATATGAGCAAACGAGGACTGAACGTGCCTGCCGCCCCCCTGATACTAGGGCTTGCAGGGTTGTTGCCATTTTTATGGGGCGCGCTGACCTACTTGAATGCGGATCTCGCTTTATGGGGCACCAAAGCGATGGGGCCACGGTTTGTCGGGCCTTACATACAGCTCTTTTATGGATCGGTTATTTTAAGTTTCATGTCCGGCGTGCTTTGGGGGTTTGCGACTAAAACAGAAGGCGCACAAGCAGCTATTGGCTATGCGTTGTCAACAATTCCCGCCCTTTGGGCGTTTTTTATGACCGGCGGAGGACCAGTGGGCGCGGGCACCAATTTGATCTTTGGCTTTGCCGGGCTTCTGCTTCTGGATTACACCTTTTTCAAGTGGGTGCTAACGCCACCTTGGTGGATGCAGCTGCGACTGCTTTTGACCGCCATCGTGGTGGCTTGCCTTGGCATTGGCGTTTTATTTTAGTGACCAAAATGTAGGGGACATTCCGTGCTGTCTTTTCAATTTCTTATAACCGCCTTTGTGGTGGTTATCGCACCTGGAACCGGGGTTATTTACACGCTAGCTATGGGGTTGGGACAAGGACCACGCGCCGCGCTCTGGGCTGCATTGGGCTGCACCTTCGGGATCATACCACACTTGCTGGCGGCCACATTGGGGCTCGCTGCCGTGCTGCATACCTCAGCGGTCCTTTTTAACGTCGTGAAGTTTGCCGGTGTGGCTTACCTGCTCCACCTCGCCTGGCAGGCCGTGCGCAGCGGCGGAGCATTGGCAGTGACAGCAGAGCGGCAAGCGCAAGCCGGATTTGCGATCGCGCGGCGGGGCGCTTTGATCAACATTTTAAACCCGAAACTATCGGTGTTCTTCCTCGCTTTGCTGCCGCCGTTCCTGAGCGGCAATGCGGCAACTGCCACTATAGAAATGACACTGATGGGCGGCGTGTTCATGGCGCTGACGTTTGGCGTGTTTGTGCTCTACGGGCTATTTGCCGCCAAAGCCCGCGACCTGCTTTTGGGCAGTGAACGTGTAATGACATGGCTCAACCGCAGTTTTGCAGCAATCTTTGTTGCACTGGCGGGACGGCTGGCAATGGAACGCGCATGAGCGACAACGAAACATTGGCGGTCTATGCCAAGGCCGCCGGCGACTATGCCGAACGATTTGCGCGGATCGAAGATGCCGATGTAGATCAATTCAGTGACCTGACGGCCTTTTTTAAGCTATTACCGGACAATGGCCTGGTACTGGATTTGGGCTGTGGCCCCGGGCAATGGGCGGCCAAAATTCGCGATGCAGGCTATCGTGTTGAGGGCATGGATGCATCCTCTGAGATGGCAGCGCTGGCTAAAGAACGGTTTGACCTAAATGTGACCGTGGGGACGTTTGATCAGCTGGAAGCGGTTGAGGCCTACGATGGCATCTGGGCCAACTTTAGCCTGCTGCACGCGCCCAAAGCGGAGATGCCCGAGCACCTCAAGCGTATTCACCGCGCCCTAATTCCTCGTGGCGCCTTTCACATTGGCACCAAACTGGGCGAAGGTGAGCAGCGCGACCATCTTGGTCGGTTTTATAGCTACTACACCGAAGATGAGTTGACCGGATTGCTTGAAGAAGCAGGCTTTTCGGTTGTGCGAAAAAGAACCGGATCTGCGGTGGGATTGGCTGGCAGTGACGACACTTTTGTCATACTCACCTCATATGGCTAATTTGATTGCATATACCGATGGCGCATGTTCCGGAAACCCTGGTCCAGGAGGCTGGGGTACGTTGATGCAGGCCAAGGAAGGCGACACCGTTGTGAAAGAACGCGAGCTGCAAGGCGGCGCGGAGAACACCACCAACAACAAAATGGAGTTGATGGCCGCTATCATGGCGCTTGAAACGTTGGAACGGCCCAGCACCATCACGGTTGTGACCGACAGCACCTATGTGAAAAACGGGGTGACTGGTTGGATTTTTGGCTGGAAGAAAAACGGCTGGAAGACCGCCGCAAAGAAGCCGGTCAAAAATGTGGAGCTGTGGCAGCGGTTGGATGCGGCGCAAGTACGGCATCAAGTGACCTGGGAATGGGTCAAAGGCCACGCCGGACACCCAGAAAACGAACGCGCAGACGAATTGGCCCGCGCAGGAATGGCGCCGTTTAAACCCGGCAAGTGATGCTACCGAGCTCTTACTGCGCTGCGACGTCCGGATCGGCACTGTCAGACCAGCGTTGCTGATAGTCGGTCTGATACACCTTCTGAGACCCGCCACGGACAGCCTTCAGAGGCTTTCGCACTGTATATGACAAAATGATCGGCCCATCCGGCAAGGTCCCTTTCAGGCGCGG
Organism: Shimia sp.; assembly: GCA_024224295.1. Lineage (GTDB taxonomy): Bacteria > Pseudomonadota > Alphaproteobacteria > Rhodobacterales > Rhodobacteraceae > Shimia. The sequence goes on from JAAENN010000332.1 coordinate 71,624, forward strand.
ACGCACACCGGTTTCATTTGGGTTCGTGGTGGTCACTGATCTGTTTGCATAAACTGGCAAGAGTGGCTGCAAGACACACTCAAGCACCTCGTAGCCCAGCGTTTTTTCCCAAAAGCCGTACACCATTTCAGGCGTAATCTGATAGAATCCGTGGTTGATCCAGTTGTTACACGGGCTGTGCCCAATCAAGACACCACCCGGCTTCAGCATCCTGTCAATGTTGCGGTACGCCGTCGGCAGGTCAAAAACATGCTCGCAGGTCCCGCCATCGTAGATCACGTCAAAGCGCTTATGCAGCGATTTCGGCACCATATCGCCAAGGTCATGGACAATGGTAGCATCTTCAAAATCAGAGATGTCCATGCTGTCGACGTGATCAAAGCCCAAACGCTCAAAAAAACGCTCTGAATACGGGTTAGCCGGATGCACAAAGTCACCTTCTGTCAGGTCCGGAAATCGTTCCTTTATGGTGGCTTCCAGCAGGGCTGCAGACCGCTTACGCCGACTGCCAATCCAACGCTGACGCCCAAGCATAAGAAAGTCGCCGCCTAAGCTATTGTCTTTCACAACATTGATCAAACGGACTGCAAGCGTATCAGGGATAGCCATAGGGGATCCTACTCATAAACAGGGGCAACCAGAAACATTAAGCTGCAGCCTCAGTTTCGGTGGCTTCTTTGAGCTGTGTCAACAGGACTTTTCCGGCGCGTTTTTCACGCAGTTTGGCGGCCATAGTCTGCGCCCAGGTCAGTGCAGCATCATGGTGCTCTCGCACCAAAGGGTCTGCGAGCATGGCCTCTTTGTGCGGCATCGCCTTATGAAACTTGTCAGCCAGTCCACGATCTTCCACGTGATTGCGGTCATGTTTTTGCCAATAGCCAATTTTCAAATTGCCATCGACGTGGTTGGCGCGACCCCGTCGCTGTTTGTTGAGAAAGGAGTCAACCGACCGCAGAGCGTAATGATTAAGCTGAGCGACATCAAAGCCAAATCCGGCTTTGACATGCAACACGCCTGGCAGTTCTTCTTGCGCAATTGGTGTGCCATCTGAGGTCACCCAGTTGATATCCGTCGCGCCGGGCTCCAGAAACGGACGGTGGACCCCCATTCTGTTGAATTTTTCGTTGTTGCGATACAGCGTTTTGAAAAACCTGTTTGGGCGCTCTGGCAACGCCTCTTCTGGCTCACATAGCGTGAACTCTTCCGGCACAGGCGTATCCGAAATATGTTCGATGCCCGCGTTACCAAAAATTCGCCATACGAGGGAAATCGCATCGACATCGTTGCCATGATGGTCGATCAGCGCCTTGAAGGTGCCATCGCCCACTTTGATATCGAGGTATTCGTCCACGTCTGCGACCAAGATCCATTCAGCGTCATTCACCACGGGTTCATGTAGCGCCCACATCAAGGCGCTTTTGTGAGGGCCACGTCGCATCACTCGGTTGAAACGGTGATGGACATATCCCAGCCGATTGAGATTACGGAGGATCATGTCCGTTTGATCGTTACAGTCATTGGTGAAAACAACGATGTCCGTTGCCCCGAGCGCACGATAGTGGGCCACCCAATCCAGAATGTAGGGACCTTCGTCCTTCATTGTCGTCACAACCGTCACCTTTGGGGCGGCTGCGTCATTACCGAAACCAAAAAAAGCCACTGCTCTTGCCTTTTACTGCTCGCGGGCCTGTTTTCAGGCTCCGCTTGTTATTGCAGTGAGTCTAACTTGGCTGCTTGTATGTCGTCTACACTTTTCGACAAATTACCTCTGACATTGATCAACGCGCTTCAAAAAGTCGGCGTGTCATTTGCGTCGATAGTGCGTTGGAACGATGATAAGCGCGCCAATGGCAGAAAAAATCGCGTTCATGCCGGGACTGCCGAAGCCGATATGAAACATGCGGCTGATCATGAAAAACAGAAAAGCTCCACCGATACATATGATGATCGAAGGGATATACCCATTGCGGGTGAAGCCAGTACGCTCAGACCCGTACCCAATGATACCAGCGATGACCATGGTGCCAAAAAAGGTGAAAAACACACGCGCCTCTTAGAGTTGCTGACCTGAGGTGAGCGGGAAACCCCGCAAGAATATGCCAGCATCTTGCGCGCCTTTTCCCGCGCGTTGCAAGCGCAAGAGTTGCACAGCGCCCTCACCACAAGCCACGGTGAGAGCATCGTCCAACAGTTCACCCGCCGGCCCTGCTCCTTCGACGAGGCGGGATGCTAGCAGCTTTACCCGCTGACCTTCAATCTCCGTCCAAGCACCGGGGAATGGGGAGAGGCCCCGGATTTTGCGATCCACTTCCGCTGCGGAGGCGGACCAATCGATGCGGGATTCCGCCTTGTCGACTTTTTCAGCGTAGGTCACGCCCTCTTCGGGCTGGGGGGTAGCGGTCAGGGTGGTGAGGTCTGTGAGCGTGTCGACGATCGCCGTGGAGCCCAGCGCGGCAAGGCGATCGTGCAATTGCGCAGTGGTTTCTTCCGCGCCAATCTCGAGCACCCGTTCCATCAGCACAGGGCCGGTGTCCAGACCGGCATCCATTTGCATGATACAGACGCCGGTTTCCGTGTCACCCGCCATGATCGCACGATGGATCGGTGCAGCACCTCGCCAACGCGGAAGGAGGCTGGCGTGGATGTTGAGGCAACCCTTGGTGGGCGTATCGAGGACATATTGCGGCAGGATCAGACCATAGGCGACAACCACGCCAACGTCGGCGTCAATACTGGCGATCAGCGCTTTGGACTCATCGGTGCGCAGAGATTTTGGGTGATGCACCGTCAGTCCCAGTTCCAAGGCACGTGCATGTACTGGTGTTGGACGGTCTTTCTTTCCGCGTCCAGCCGGACGCGGCGGTTGGCAGAAGACAGCAACGATTTCATGCCCTGCGTTGATGAGCGCATCAAGGACGGAGACGGAAAACTCTGGGGTGCCCATGAAAAGAATACGCATGGTGATGTCTCCTGCTCTCGGATTTAGCGGCGCTTTTGCGCCTTTTTGATCAGCATCGCGCGTTTGGTTTTGCTGAGGTGGTCAAAATACATCTTGCCGTTGACGTGATCGATCTGATGCTGCACGGAGGTGGCCCAGAGACCAACAAAGTCCTTCTCTACTATGGCGCCGTTTTCATCCATGTAGCGCACGGTCACCGCCCGAGGGCGGGAGATTTTGGCAGATACGCCAACCAGATTAGGGCTGGCTTCTTCGTGCTCACGGAGCTGCACGGAAGCGTGCAGGATTTCCGGGTTAGCCATGCGTACAGCGGATTTGCCCTCTTCGGTCGCATCCACGACGATCAGACGCTTGAGCACGCCAATCTGATTGGCCCCCATGCCAACGCCGGGCATGGCATACATCGTGTCGATTAGGTCATCCCAGACCTGACGCACCTCATCTGTGATTTCTTCCACAGGTTCGGATACGGTGCGCAAGCTTTTGTCAGGCCACGGCAGGCACGTGCGAACGGTCATAGAGTGTTATATCCTTTTAAAATGTCGGCGCGATCAACATCTGACAGGTGGTCCAGAGTGACGCGGCCCTCCAGATGGTCCATTTCATGCTGGATACAACGGGCTTCGAACCCGTCAAAGTTGTGATTTTTCGTTGCGCCGCCAACATCCTTCCAGCGCACTGTGATCTCAGTCGGGCGCACAACCGGCACCATCAAGCCGGGAATGGAGAGACAGCCCTCATCCACTATTTCTGTCTGAGCACCGGAGGCGATGATTTCAGGATTGAGGAAAGCCATCGGCGTTTTGTCGCCTTCTTTCCACATGCAATCCATCACAAAAACGCGCTTCATCACACCAATCTGAGGCCCTGCCAACCCTCGCCCGGGCGCGGCGTACATGGTGTCAAACATGTCGGCAATCAGGGCCGTCAGGTCTTCGTCACCAACGGCCTCACAGGGCTGTGCCAACCGGGCATCCGGATAGAAAACCAGAGGCAACACACTCATCCGCGAGCCAACTCGCGCTTCATTTTCTGCGACTTACGCGTCATCATCTGGCGCTTCATAGGGCCTAGGTAGTCGATGAACAGCTTGCCGTTGAGGTGATCAATCTCGTGCTGCACACATGTTGCCCAGAGACCGTCGAAGTCTTTCTCCTGCGGATTTCCATCCATATCGATCCACCCGACACGGACGGATTCAGGCCGGGTGACCTCGGCAAACTGCTCTGGGATAGACAAGCAGCCCTCCTCATAAACATTGAGGTCCTCGGAGCTAGACAGCACTTGAGGGTTGAACATCACAACCGGCTCCGGCTCACCGTCCTTGACGCAATCCATCACGATCAAACGGTCCAATACACCGACCTGCGGCGCTGCTAGGCCGATGCCCGGCGCGTCATACATAGTTTCAAGCATATCCTTGGCCAATGCTCGCAGATCATCAGAGAGATCGGCAACGGGCGCACAGACCTTTTTCAGGCGCGGATCGGGGTGGATGAGAATTGGTTTGATCATGGCCCCCATCTAGGACAGTCGCGTCTTCTGCGCAACGGGGTAGCTTGCGGGGTTGCACGTGAGCCGCAAATCGGTAGCGTGCGGTTGCGTTGTTAAGCAAAGGACACTCACCATGAATTTTGACGAGATTATCGACCGCTTTGGCTCCCATTCCGTGAAATGGGACATGATGGAGAAAATCTATGGTGTGCCAGCGGACGACGGGATCGCGATGTGGGTGGCCGATATGGATTTCCGTCCACCCGCCTGTGTGACCAAAGCGGTCAAAGGCATGATCGACACCGGGGTGTTTGGCTACTATGGCGATGATGTTGCCTATCGCGACGCGATCCGTTGGTGGATGAAAGAGCGCCACAACTGGTCTGTAGAGCGTGACGAGATTTTCACCACCCATGGACTGGTGAACGGCACAGGCCTTTGTGTAGACGCCTTCAGCTCCCCGGGCGACGGCATTGTACTGACCACACCTGTGTACCACGCGTTTGCTCGGGTCATTAAAGCGGCGGGTCGTGAAGTCGTGGAGTGCGAGCTGGTCAACAACACTGGCTGCTATGAAATGGACTTTGACACTTGGGATGCGCAGATGAAAGGGCATGAGACCATGTTCATTCTCTGCTCCCCGCACAATCCGGGTGGGCGCGTATGGTCCCGTGAAGAGCTGCAAGGCGTGGCTGACTTCTGTAAGCGTCACGACCTCATTCTGGTGAGCGACGAAATCCACCACGATCTGGTTTATCC
>JAAENN010000333.1 GCA_024224295.1 Shimia sp.
GGCAGCAGTTAAGGCCCTTACATCACTGGAGCGATTGTGCCCCCTGTTCAGCATGGCCCCGGGCGGCCCCAAATCACTGATGAGGCTTATGCACTCTCCCATACGAGAATCGTACAAATGCCATCCCGGGCTGCCGCTCCGACATCCCCCGAAAAGGAGACAGTTAACAATGGCCTACCAGCGCAAGAACGTCAAGAGCAAGGAGCGAAAACGAATGCCTCGATCATTGAAAGCTATCCAACCGAACGCCGCCGGAATCGATCTGGGTTCACGCGAGCACTGGGTCGCTGGCCCGCCACTAGAGGACGAAACGCCAAACGCGGAATGTTTCGGCACAACGACCCCCGAACTGCTTCGGCTTGCCGACTGGCTCAAGCAACAGGGCGTGGAGACAGTCGCCATGGAGAGCACCGGCGTATACTGGATACCGTTGTTTGAGATCCTCGACAGCCGCGGATTTGAAGTCGTGCTGGCCAATGCCCGTCAGATCCGCAATGTTCCCGGCCGCAAGACCGACATAATAGACTGCCAGTGGGTTCAACTTCTGCACGCCTGCGGCTTGCTGCGGGGTTCATTTCGGCCTTCCGATGACATTTGCCAACTGCGCGCCCTGATCCGCGAACGCAATACAATGGTAGAACAACGTTCAGACTGGGTTCGACGAATGCAAAAGTATCTGGATCAAATGAACATCTGCGTACATCAGGCAGTTTCGGACATCACCGGTGTTACCGGCATGGCCATTATCCGCGCCATTATGGACGGCGAGCGCGACCCTCACGCTCTGGCTGGTTTGCGTGATCGGCGCTGCCGCAAATCCGAAGCGCA
>JAAENN010000334.1 GCA_024224295.1 Shimia sp.
AAAGTATCTGCGGCTGTTCGTTCCGCTGTGCTCGTCGAGCCAAACCGCGCCGTAGACGAGCGTAAGTATTCCGGCGATGATAAGACATGCTGTTCCGAGCTTCGGCCAGCGCTTACGCACGATGAGTCCAACTGCAGCTGGAATGCCTCCGACGAACAGTAGAACGTAAAGTCCGGCGAGCATAAGAGTGCCTCTGATCTATCATACATCTTTGGCATTGTCGGTTCGTCGGTGACGGTTCGACCGAATGAGTGACACGGAGAAAATACTGCGGTATAACAATCAGTGCAGCCGACAAGCGGATCCGACGTTCGAATGAAAGGGCGAAACAGGTGTTAAGTTGGCATTCTAGGCACGTTGGAAGCTAGAGGACTTGGCCGAGCGTGTCCTTGCGGCAATAGTGCGTGACGAGGAGGGCGTCCGGTTCGTAAACTGAGCGCGGAGATTTCATGTGGAGGTCATCGATGCGCTCAAAGAAGCCTGAGCTTGAAGAGGTAGTGAGGCAGTTCGAAACCTGGCGGGCGAAGCGCCACGGTCGGCTCATTCCGGATGAGTTGTGGAAGGCAGCGCTGAGCTTGCTGGACCGTTATGCCCCAAGTACTATCTGCCGCCATCTTCGACTGGATGCGGGACGATTTAAACAAATCCGAGAAGCACACGGCGGTGTGAAGGGAAGCCGAACCGTGGGCAGAGGACGATCGGGTTCGCCCAGGAAGCGGCGGAACGTCACGACCAAACCAGTAATGGCATTGGCGCCTAGGAGCAACGGCTTCGTTGAACTCCCAGCGCTGGGCGTTGACATTGGAAGCGGCATGTCGGCTGCGATGCTGCGGGAGTTTGAAGGTGGACCGGCAGGATGTCGGCTCAGTCTGGAGAGTGCCTCTGGTCAACTCACTTTCGCCACGGTCGGTCAAGAGCGTAGGTTGGTCGAAGCGGTGTGTCGGCTTGTACTCGGCGCGTTCGCGGGCGGCTCCCGAAGGTGATCCAGATCGTTCCCCAGCTGAAAGTGCTGGTTGCCTGCGAGCCCGTTGATTTTCGTAAAGGCATTGACTCTTTGGCCTGCGTGTGCCGCCAGCAATTCCAGATAGACCCGTTTGTTGGAACGCTGTTCGTGTTCCGCAACCGTTCCGGCACGGCCATTAAACTGTTGGCGTACGATGGAAGCGGATTTTGGTTGTGCCAAAAGCGTTTTTCAAAAGGACGCCTTCAATGGTGGCCGCGCTGCGCCACGGGCGTCAAATCGCTACCCGCCGAGCAACTGGCGGTGCTCATCTACAACGGTCTGCCGCTCCAGGCGAGGATGGTAGAGCCGTGGCGGCGGGTCAGTTGAGAGTTTCGAGACTCTTCTGGTAGTTCCAGGGAAGCCACGACTCGGGCGAGCGCCGTACGTCATCGGGGTGGGTGGCGACGGCGCTCAGGTAGTCGACGGGATCGATACCGTTTTTCACCGAGGTACGTGTGATACTCAGCAATACGTCGCCCACCTCGGCTCCCGCCTGTGTTTTAAAGAACAGAGAGTTCTTTCGATGCCGCTGTGC
>JAAENN010000335.1 GCA_024224295.1 Shimia sp.
ATCGCCCGCCCTGGCTCAAGGTGACGAAATCTGGCAGTGCGTGGCGCCATGAAGCGCAGGCCCTGGTCAGGCGAGCGGCCGACTATGTCGAGCGGCGCAAACGCAGGCCCCGGCTGTTCAGCGGAAGCGGACGTTGCACAGATGAGACCAAGAACGAGAAACGAACCGCGCATGTGAAGTGGACCCCATCGTCAAGACAGATTGTGCCTTAGTTTAGGTTGTTGTCCGGGCCGACGAACCGCCGGCCCGCGGAACTTCTCCGCCACTCCAACGCGGGCTTACGCTGCTTGGCCGTGGTTGTCCCCCCTGCTCGTCGCCATCGTCGTCGGTCGCACCCAAAGGCGTCAGCCGTGGCCGAGGAGGATGGTGTCGAGCAGGGGGGACCGGTCACCCCCCAGCTTTGAGCTTGAGGAAGAGGGAGTGGCGGCCTCCATTTCTCGCCAAGCTCGTACATGTCAACGGCTCGTTTGAGCGCTCCGCTCCGGTTCATGTTGACACTGCGCCAGCTGAATTGGTGCCCATCGCCGGCTGGGCGGCCGCTGCGGTGAATCGATCCACGACTTTGGCTCCTCCTCCATGGCCACTTTCGTAGACTTCGAGCGGGGTTCGGTTGCAGAGAGCCTGGTGTGGGCGTTCGCCGTTGTAGAACGTGAAGTATGATGCCATTCCTTCGGTCAGTTCTTTCATGCCGCTGTAGCCCTTGATGTAGATGTCCTCATACTTGACGCTGCGCCACAGGCGCTCGACGAAGATGTTGTCCAAGGCTCGTCCGCGCCCATCCATGCTGATCCTGCAGCCTTCGCGTTTGAGGACCTTGACGAATCCCGCGCTGGTGAACTGAGAGCCTTGGTCACTGTTGAAGATTTCGGGGCGCCCATACAACGTGAGTGCGTCCTCCAGGCAGTCGATCGCGAAGCTCGCGTCCATGCTGTTGCTGACCCTCCAACTGAGCACCATGCGGCTGTACCAGTCGATAATTGCAACCAAATACGCGAATCCGTGTAGGAGTCGGACGTAGGTAATGTCAGTGCTCCAGACTTGGTTGGGGCGCACCACATCAAGCCCTCTGAGCAGATAGGGGTAGACCTTGTGCTCGGGATGACGCCGACTCGTGTTGGGACCCGGTGCCATTCCTGCCAATCCCATCTTGCGCATCAGCCGCTGCACACGCTTGCGGTTGACGTGGTGCCCCTTGCGTCGCAGGAAGACCACCATTCGACGGCTCCCATAGAACGGGTGGCGTGTGTATTCCTCGTCGAGCAGCTTGCACAACAGCAGCTCAAACGAGTCTTCGCCCGCACGCCTCGTCGACGCAGCGTACACTGTTGAGCGCGCCACGCCCGCCAGCTCGCACTGGCGGGTGATGCTCACGTTCGGGTGCGGCCCGACCCATTGGCGTCGCGTCACTACGAGTTCAGCCCGGACTTTTTTTTGAGCCAGTCCAGTTCCATCTTCAGCTTGCCGATCTCGCTGAACAGCTTCTCGGGCTCACGGTGTTCGGCGACCGGCTTGGGCCCGCGCTTGCCTTCGAACACGGCCGCCGCCTTCTCCAGGATCGCCTTCTTCCATTGGCCCACCAGGACGGGATGGACCCCAAATTCCTGGCCGATCTCATTGACCGTCTTCACGCCCTTCACCGCCTCAAGCCCGACCTTCGCCTTGAACTCCGGGCTGTGCGTTCGCCTTTTCTTCTTCTCACTCATCCTCGAGACCTCAGCTCTCCAAGCACAGCTTAACCTGCTGTCTCGGATCTGGGGTCCACTTTACAGCGCGTGTGGCAGCTTCAGCTCTCGCGATGACATCCATGTTGCCTCCGGCTGTGATTCATCCAGGGCATACACGCTCACGAACTGCTGCGTCCGGGGGCTGTGG
>JAAENN010000336.1 GCA_024224295.1 Shimia sp.
GGAATCTACCGCCTCTACCGTCAACTCTCCGGCAAACGGCAGCTGCTCGTTGTTCAGCAAGCCAGCCACCTGCTCCACTGCCACCTCCCGTGCCGTCTTGTCCGTCGGCACCCGCTCACAACCGAGCGGCACTACCCAAGGAGCATCCCCGGCCTCTCGTTCCGGCAGAAAAGCTAGGATCGAATAGCTGTGACCTACGCCAATGGGCTTGTTCCCTGGCGCCGGATTGGGGTAATACACGATGCCCCGGTCCGCTAATTTGGTGGCAAACGGCCGCAAACCCGGCGTCGTATCGATCCCAAACAACCAGAACGGACGCTTGCGTGGCTTCGGCAGATGCTCCGCCACAATCGCCAATCGCTCCGCTGCCTGCCGGCGCCGCTCCGCTGACGCCTGCTCCGGACTCGAACCCACAAAGAAGTTGTCCACCGCATCGTGCAGGCTGCTATATTCTCTTTCAAACGCTGACTCAAGGCTTACCTCTACCGGCGATTGGGCGTTCCGATTCCCACACAGGCCGTCTAGCAGATTGAACAGCGCATCGGCACGTTTGCGGAAACTTTCATAGAGACGTTGCCGAACACCTATGAAAGCGTCGCCAATTTTGACACGTTCAGTCTCCTTTTTTGTTTCTATCCTATTTATAAGTATAGGAAACTGAATGACTTTTTCATGGCGCAGCTAAAGTTTGTCCAAAGTCCAACGAAATTACGGTATACAATTTTTCGCCAGTTTTCAAAACTGTTCTCCGGGAGTGGATCTCTTGTAAGGTCGAGCGCGCCATGCGGCTGATGTCGGCAAACACCACCACATCGCCGAGGATCGGTAGCGCGTCAATCTCCGGGGGCGACCTTACAACACAATCCCCACCACGCCGCCCCCC
>JAAENN010000337.1 GCA_024224295.1 Shimia sp.
CCACAGCATCAAGAACGCCCAGCTTGCATCGTTGGTTTTTGACGATGCGGGTTGTCGTGCTGTAATTGGGATCACTCGCCGTAGGTGCTACTAGTCATATCGAGAATTGAATGCTGCGCTGGGTCGCCGGTGGTCGTCTTATAGGCCCCTCCTAGCCTCAAAATAGTCTATTCACTCTCCACAACCATTTTGACCCATGAAGTAATAGCGTGACCCTACATCCTTAAGGTTCGTGAGTAACTCAGCCATATTAGCTTCGTACATATTTGGGATTGACCTACCTTTGAGTAGAACGGTGAAGTCCTAAACTTGCTGGGAATTGAGTAGGAGGTGCATCCTTTGAGGTGTCGAATCCCAACCGGGCATGGCGGTGAGCCAGCCCAGCACAGGAGGCACCTCCATGACGCAGAGACTACCAGGAAGTGAGCGGACCCGTGAAGCCTTGAATGATCTGATGGAAGGGCGTTTGCGTGTGGATAACGCAAAGAGTGAGCTTGTCCGGCTGGCAACCCGGCTGATCATCGAGGAAGGCCTTGAGGGGGAGGTTCGCGACGCCTTGGGGCGGGATTACTACGAGCATGGCGCGTCGCCGGGCGGGGGTCACCGCAACGGGTCGCGCACGGGTCGGCTGAAGACGGCGGAGGGTCGGATCGATTATTCGGCACCGCAGGTGGCCGGGACGGCCGAACCGTTTCGCTCCGAGCTCAAGCGCCATCTGAAGGGCCACAGCGAAGGACTTGAGGATCTGGCGGTCGAGATGCTGGCGCGCGGTCTTTCGGTGCGTGACATCGAAGATGCCTTCAAGGACGAGGCGGGCCGACTTTTGCTCTCGCGCACGGCGGTCTCCGAGATTGGCGAGCGGCTGTGGGTGGACTATCAGGAGTTTTCGAAGCGTGATCTGGGTGAATACGAGATCGCCTACCTCTTTGTCGATGGCATCGCCGAGCGCATCCGGCCGGGCCAAAGGCGCGAGCCGGTCATGGCCGCCTGGGGCTTTTCCCATAGCGGGGCCAAGATCCTGCTGGCCATGATGGCGGGCTCCAAGGAGGACAGCGAGACGGTCTCAGCCTTTTTCCAGGACATGCGCGGGCGCGGCCTGGGCGATCCCCTGCTGGTGACCTCCGACGGTGCGCCCGGGATCATCAAGGCGGTCGAGCTCTGCTTTCCGCGCTCGGGCCGGCAGCGCTGCCTGGCGCACCGCATGCGAAACCTGGCGGCCAAGGTTCCCGAGGATCTCTGGCCCGAGTTCAAGGCCCGGGCCACGGCGGCCTATCAGGCCCCATCCCGGGCCATTGCCCGCGATCTGGCCAATGGCCTGGTCAGTGACTACGAAAGCCAGCTGCCCAGCGCCGTGGCCTGTTTCCTGGACGACTTCGAGGCCTGCATCGCCCACCTCATGATGCCGGTCAATCACCGCCGCGC
>JAAENN010000338.1 GCA_024224295.1 Shimia sp.
AAGAATTACTAAATTGTTATCTCCATCGCCGCGAAAATCAAATGCCTGCGCATAGCGGTGCAGGTTTCGAAAGCGCCGATAAATCCCGTCGAATCCGATGCCCTCGGTGGATTGGCCCACCAGGAAAGCGGCCTTGGCGCTACGCAGCATGTCGCAGTGCATGCCGTCGGTACCCAGCATCACGTTATCGGTGATAAGGGTATAACCGGCCACGCCGACATTGTTGTTTTGGTTGCTCTCCACGTTCTGGACGACCCAGACGCCTGATTCCTGCAACAACGCCTTTTCTCGATCCGTGAGGTGGATGCAGTGGGCGAAGATGGACTTTTTCAGTTCCAGGGCGCCGGCCTTCTCAAAGCGCTCCACCACCCGCAGCCCGTATTTGGTCAGGGCGTCCTCCTGATCGGCCCTATCCTCAGCCACGTGCACGTGCAGACCGCTGTCGTGTTTTTCGGCCAGCGCCACCGCCTTCTTCAAGAGTTCGTCCCCTACGGTAAAAGAAGCGTGCAGTCCCACATGACCCTGATGGCCGGCGGCTAAAAAGCTGTCGGTCTCGGCCAGTCCCTCTTCGCGGGGGGCTTCGCCGTCCCGGTCGGAGATCTCGTAACACAACAGATGAGCGATGCCGACGCGGTCGAAGGCCTGGGCGATAACAGACAAAGAGTCTTTAATCGCCATGGGCGAGGCGTGGTGGTCGATGACAAGGGTCACGCCGTTTTTGGCGCAGTAGATGGCCGAAGCCAGGGCACTGGCCTCGATCATCTCCAAATCGAGGCGTTTGTCGATATGCCACCAGACGTACTGGAGTATTTCAGTGAAATTGGCCGGTATCTTCGGCGGTGCCGGCATGCCTCGCGCCAAGGTCGAGTAGATGTGATGGTGGCCGCAGCCGAAGGATTTGGT
>JAAENN010000339.1 GCA_024224295.1 Shimia sp.
ACCTCGGACAAATGGGCATGGGTCTTGATCAGGATATCCTGCAACAGATCCTCCACATCCGCCTCATTGGCCACCCGCTTGCGCAGAAAGCCCCGAAGCGCCCCGCTATACTCCTGCCAAATCTGATCCAGCTGCATCCCACCTGCCCCACGCGTGCCATTGCCCAAAACTGGGACGCTGGAGGCCGAACTGCAAGAGGCGTCAGTTTTACGCCTCAAGCTTCATTTGGCCAAAAGTATCCCGGGGGTCTGGGGGCTGGCCCCCAGCCTTGCAATTCTTAACGCACACAGCCGATGCAACAGGTGCAAAAAACGCACCTCCGCAATACAGCTGTGAAACAGACGTAATACCGACGTGTTGCCGCCACCGTTCGATGGCTTAAGATGACATCTCCGCCAGCCGCGCCACATACCGCGCCAAAGTGTCGATTTCGAGGTTGATCTTATCCCCTACTTTGGAGCCCCCCCATGTGGTGACTTCCTTGGTGTGCGGAATGATATTCACGCCAAACTCACACCCATCAACCTCATTCACCGTCAAAGACGTGCCATTCAGCGCCACAGAGCCTTTGGGCGCGATGAATTTTGCCAGGTTTTCCGGCGCCTTAAAGGTGAATCTTGTGCTGTCACCTTCGTCTTTCATCGCCACAATTTCCGCAACGCCATCCACGTGCCCGGACACGATGTGCCCGCCCAACTCGTCTCCCACTTTAAGCGCGCGCTCAAGGTTCACAGGCCGTCCCTCAACCCAATCACCCAGGTTGGTTTTGGAGACAGTTTCCGCTGATATTTCAACATCATACCAATCATCGCCCAATGCTATCACCGTCAAGCAGACACCCTCACTGGCGATCGAGGCCCCCAGCTCAATGCCTTTGGTATCATAGGCTGTCTTGATGCGTGCCTTCAGGTCGCCACGCTGCTCCAACGCAACAATTTCGCCAACATCAGTGATAATTCCGGTAAACACGGGCCGCGCTCCATAGCTGTGATCGGCCTAAGACCTACAGGCCGAACCGCCTCAAGACAAGCCGCCCAGACTGCGGCAATCGATGACCATATTTTTGCCACGCCGCTGGACTAACATTCCCTTAAGAGAAGGCGTATAGGTTTGACCGTTATGACAATTCCGTCCGGTGACAACAAAGTGTTCCTGTTCCTGCAAGGCCCCCATGGGCCGTTTTTTGCAGCGCTGGCACGTATGTTACGCCGCTCAGGCGCCACGGTCTGGCGGGTTGGATTTAATGCTGGCGACCGCGCCTTCTGGCCCCATCAAAAGAGCTTCATACCCTATCTGGACACCCCAGAGGCTTGGCCTGAAACCTACAAAAATATCCTGACGAACAAGGGCGTTACCGACATCGTGCTCTATGGAGACGTCCGCCCGATCCATGCACAAGCGGTGGAAATCGCAAAAGCTTCCGGCATCCGCGTGCACGTTTTTGAAGAAGGCTATCTGCGCCCCTATTGGGTGACCTATGAGCGCGGCGGCTCCAACGGCAACTCGCACCTGATGAACATGGACATCGCGCAGATGGAAAAGGCTCTGGAAGGCTCAGACATGGAAACTCCTATGCCTCCGGGTCATTGGGGCGACATGCGTCATCACGTCTTCTACGGTGCGCTCTACCACTGGTTTGTGATGTTCACCAACCGCAAGTTCCGCAATTTCAAGCCACACCGGTCATTGTCGGTTACGCGCGAATTTCGGCTTTATTTGCAACGACTCCTGTTGATGCCATTCCACGCCATCGAACGCCGTATCGCCACGCTGCGCGTCCGCTTTGGCGGCTTTCCGTATCATCTGGCGTTGCTGCAACTGGAACATGACAGCAGTTTTCAGAAGCACTCACCCTTCGACACAATGACCGACTTTCTGTCTCTGGTGATTGAGAACTTTGCGCAAAGCGCGCCGCAACACCATCACTTGGTGTTTAAGGCCCACCCGCTTGAGGACGGTCGCATCCCTTTACGCAAAGAAATTCGGCAGTTGTCAGAGCGGTTTGGCGTATCCAAACGCGTCCACTACGTCCGCGGCGGCAAACTCGCACAGCTCTTAAACGACACGCGCACCGCCGTAACTGTGAACTCCACCGCTGCACAACAGGTGCTTTGGCGTGGCATTCCGATAAAGGCTTTTGGCAACGCGGTTTATAACCAGCCGGAGTTTGTTAGCACCCAATCTCTGCCGGAGTTCTTTGCAGCCGCCGTGCGGCCGGACAACCGCGCCTACAAGACTTACCGCCGCTACCTGCTTGAAACCAGCCAGGTTCCCGGCGGATTTTACTCTGCTCGCGGCCGTCGCCGCCTGATGCGCCAAGTGGTCGATATGATGCTCTCTGACCTTGACCCATATCAGGCACTTGCAGCAGGAACAGCGGCACCACGGCAACAGTTGCGCTTAGTGAAGTGACCACCACAAGGTCTAGCGCTGGATTTTTGGTTAGGATTTCTGTAAGTTGTCTCAAAAAACTGAGGCAGAATAATCAGGTCGAGGAGACCGAGCAGTGAAATCCTTTGCATCCCGACTGGGGAAGTGCGCCGTTGTTTTGACACTGGCGACCGCCGTTGCATCGTGCACCCTTGTGCCGCGCTCCGGCCCCAACAAACGCGAAATTTACGCAGGTTCTGTGCAACGTGAAGGCGACGCCTTCATCGTGGCCGTGAACGACCGGGTCTCCCGGGCCACCGCTGTTGTACCCGCCCTTGGCTTTTCTGACGGCTTCCAAAACGCCGGTCAACTTGGCTCAGACACGATTCGGCCAGGCGACATCCTGGCGCTAACCATCTGGGAAAACGTCGACAAACCGCTTCTGGGCCCTGAGGGCCAAGTCGCGGCCGTACTTGAAGAAGTTCAGGTCGACGGCGCTGGCTTTATCTTTGTGCCCTACGCAGGTCGCATCCGCGCCGCAGGCAACACACCCGAAGGCATTCGCCGGATCATTTCGTCCAAGCTCGAAGAACAAACCCCCGATCCGCAGGTCGAAGTTCGCCGCGCCGCCGGCGACGGTGCGACTGTCTCCCTAGTGGGGGCCGTTGGCGCACAAGGTGTTTACCCGATCGAGCGACCGACCCGAACATTGTCCACCATGCTGGCACAAGCTGGCGGTGTGACCATTGTTCCAGAAATCGCTCAGATTACCGTTTTGCGCGGTCAAGAGACCGGTGAAATTTGGTTCCAAGATCTTTACGACAGCCCTGAACTCGATATCGCACTGCGCGGCGGCGACCGCATTCTGGTCGAAGAAGACACACGTGCCTTCACCGCGCTGGGCGCCACGGGCACACAAAGCCGTGTGAACTTTTTCACTAAGGACCTGTCCGCCATCGAAGCATTGGCACAGGTTGGTGGTCTAACCCCAACCAACTCCGACCCAACAGGCGTATTTGTCTTCCGCAACGAAGCAGACAAAGTCGCCAATAACGTTCTTGGTCGCAAGGACCTTATCGGCGCACAGCGCATGGTCTACGTGCTTGATCTTACCAAGCCTAACGGCATGTTCATGGCACGCGACTTTATCATCCGTGACGGCGACACGCTTTACGTGACCGAGGCTCCAATCACCACATGGGACAAAACCATCTCGGCGGTTACGGGTACTTTGACCTCTGCTGACACATTGAGCAGCCTCGGCGGCCTCTAAACGTGCAGAGTGATTATGAAAATCAAGCCGCCGGGGGCGACGACCCCCGGCGGCTTTTTGCATTCAACGGAGGCTTTTTCTTCCAAAAACGCCTGCGCCGTATCCTGTCGCTTGCCGGCTACGAATTGCGTTTTGGACACCCAACGGCAGACGACTTGATTGCCATATGGGGCAACAGCCCAACGGCCCACCGCGGCCACGCAATGGCAGAAAAAACTGGCGCATCACCGCTATATGTTGAGGACGCGTTGCTACGGTCTCTCTTTCCCGGCCGTGCTGGCAAAGAGCCGCCCATTGGATTGTTGATTGACAACACCTGTCCGCATTTCGATCCCCGCAAACCTTCTGACCTTGAACGCATTCTCAAGCACGATCCCCTAGATAACACTGTTCTTTTAAACCGCGCACGCGGGGCTATTGAACAGCTCAAAGAAACCCACCTCACCAAATACGCCGCTGTCGATCCGGCCCTGCCGGCCCCCGATCCAGGCTACGTACTCGTAATTGATCAAACCCGCGACGACGCAGCTGTGAAAGCCTCTGGTGCCAATGACCTCCGGTTCCAAGAGATGCTAGTCATGGCGCAAGAAGAAAACCCTGGCGCGCGCGTCCTGATCAAGACACATCCAGAAACCCAAAGCGGCGTCCGCGCTGGCTACTACGGAGAAAAAGACACCCGAGGTAACGTCGAACTTTACACCGACCCGATCAGCCCGTGGGCACTTCTCGATGGTGCGATCGCTGTCTATACAGTCTCCTCGCAGCTCGGCTTCGAAGCAATTCTAGCAGGACATAAACCCCGCGTCTTTGGGCAGCCGTTCTACGCTGGCTGGGACCTCACCCACGACGAATTCCCTCTGTACCGGCGCCAACGCCGCCTGACACGCGCGCAACTCTTTGCGGCTGCCATGATCCTCTACCCCACCTGGTACGATCCTTGCCGCGACAAACTCTGCAACCTCGAAGATAGCCTTGAACAACTCGCCTCCCAATCGCGCGCTTGGCGCGAGGATCGCCGCGGCTGGAACGCCTTTGGCATGCGTTTGTGGAAGCGCAAACCGCTGCAAAGCTTCTTTGGCCGACACAAAGCGCTCACCTTTGACAAACAGCATTCCCCTCGCCCCGCCATGGTCTGGGCCAGAAAGCCCGGACCAGAAGGTGCGACCCGGATCGAAGACGGCTTCCTACGGTCACGCGGCCTTGGCGCCGAACTGGTACCGCCGTTATCACTGGTTTGCGATGACCTCGGAATCTACTACGATCCTGCACAGGAAAGCCGTTTAGAACGCCTGATTTCGAAACGCGCCACATTGCGCCCGGATCAACTACTCCGCACAGAGCGGCTCATCAAAGCTCTGAAAAAGCACAGAGTTACCAAGTACAACCTCGGCGGCACCTCTTTTGACCTACCCCAAGGCCACTGCATTCTGGTACCAGGTCAGGTCGAGGACGACGCCTCAATCCTCACAGGCACCACTAAGGTCAGAACCAATCTCGACCTGCTAAAAGCCACCCGCGCCGCCAACCCATCCGCGCGTATTCTTTATAAGCCACACCCCGACGTCGAAGCAGGACTGCGCAAGGGTCTCATCGCACACGAGGAGTCCGAAGCACTGGCGGACATGGTGCTGGATCACGCTGATATGGCTGTGCTTTTGGAAAAGGTCGACGAAGTCTGGACCATGACTTCGCTAACGGGTTTCGAAGCGCTGCTGCACGGCTGCAAAGTCACCACATTGGGCACCCCGTTTTATGCAGGCTGGGGCCTCACTGATGATCGCGGAGACATCCCTGCACGCCGCACAGCCCAACCAAGCCTTGAAGGCCTCGCACATGCTGCACTGATCGACTACCCGCGCTACCGAGACCCGATTTCCGGCCTATCCTGTCCCGTTGAAGTGGTCTTGGAACGACTTGCCTCAGGCGAGGTCCCCCACCCTGGTTGGGGCAACCGGCTTTTGTCGAAACTGCAAGGCCGCTTCGCCAGTTACCAGTCGCTTTGGCGGTAAGTCCTAAAGAGGGGGGCGCTGCGCCTCTATGCGATGCCAGACACTCATGACGTCTTGGCCTATGCGCTGGTGGGAAACCAAGTCAAACCGCGGTGCTTCCCCCAACCGCGCCAAACCCATGGCGCCAATTGCCGGATGGCCTTCGGCCCCGATCACTACACCAGCGGAAAAGGTGATCAACTCATCCACCATGTCTGCGGCCAATAGCGACGCCGCCAACGCCCCTCCCCCTTCACAAAACACCCGCGTTAGCCCTTGTTTACCAAGCGCTTCAAGCACGCCCTTCGCGGACAGATGGACCCCATCCAACCGACACGGCAACAGAACAGCCCCAAGATCACGCCAGGTCTGCTGTAACGACGCATCCGCGTCGGTGCCATGAAAAATCCAAACAGGCACGTCTTTTGCCGTCTGCGCCAAGACGCTCATCAACGGCAGATCCAGCCGACGCGAGACCACCACACGCACCGGCTGCGCGACGTCACCAAAACCCCGCACGGTTAGTGACGGGTCGTCTACTCGTGCAGTGCCACCGCCCACCATCACAGCGTCATGGCGCAGGCGCATGCCATGTACAGCACGGCGAGATTCCGGTCCGGTGATCCAACGGCTTTCACCGGTCGCCGTGGCAATCCGCCCGTCCAAAGTGGTCGCCAGTTTTAAAGTTAAGAATGGCCGGCCAAGGTCTGTCTTCAGAAAGAACCCTTGCAGATCCCGTGCCGCTTCATCGGCCAGCACACCAGTGACCACTTCAATGCCCGCATCGCGCAGCATAGCCAGCCCACGGCCGGACACACGGGCGTCACTGTCTTCCACAGCCACCACCACCCGCGCCACCTTTGCGGCAATCAAGGCTTCTGCGCAGGGCGGCGTTTGTCCATGATGCGAGCAAGGTTCAAGAGTAACATAAGCTGTAGCCCCTTGCGCAGCCCCCCCTGCCTGCGCCAGCGCAACCGGCTCCGCATGTGGCCGCCCGCTGGGCTGTGTCCAGCCCCGCCCAACAACGCGCCCGTCCTTCACGATGACACAGCCTACTGCCGGATTTGGCCAGCAGGCACCCTGACCGCGCCGGCCCAATGACAGGGCCAGCGCCATGTAACGACGATCAGTCACGCTTACTCCTCGGGAGATTGGTCTGGACGCAGTTCGCTTACAAATTTATCAAAGTCATCGGCGGCTTGGAAGTTCTTGTAGACGCTGGCAAAGCGGACATATGCCACGGTATCAATCCGCGCCAAAGCCTCCATGACAATCTCACCAATGGTCTTAGACGGGATATCCGTTTCGCCCATGCTTTCCAATCTTCGCACAATGCCGCTGATCATCTGATCAATCCGCTCTGGTTCAACCGGGCGTTTCTGCATGGAAATGCGGATTGAACGCTCCAGCTTGTCACGATCAAAGTCTTCGCGACGGCCGTTGGATTTAACTACTACCAAGTCGCGTAGCTGCACGCGTTCGTATGTGGTAAATCGCCCGCCGCATGCTGGACAAAACCGCCGACGTCGGATCGATACATGATCCTCCGCTGGCCGCGAATCTTTCACCTGAGTGTCGATGTTTCCGCAAAACGGACAGCGCATAGACTTCCCCTTGTTCCAACTGCTCTTTGCCTGTGCCGCAACGGGTTACGGCGTGGGTTGGGTATTTTCCCAAGTTATCCACAGGCACTATAGGAGAGCTACAAACCTTTGGGTAGAGGCAAAAACCCACCCCAAGATAGGCGGTACCGGGAAAACACAGGCTGCTTTCCCCCTGAAGTTTTTTCGCCACGGCGCTATATCAATTGCGTAGGCTCAACGGTCTTCCAATCATGCACCTAAATGCGCTGTCACACTTCTCGTGTGCGGCGCATTCCTGTGTTCAAACAGGTAAATTCCCTGCCACATTCCCAGTGCCAGCTGTCCGTTTGTGACCGGAATGGATAAAGACACAGGCATCATCGCCGCTTTGATATGCGCAGGCATATCGTCCGGTCCTTCGTAGGTATGTGTCATATAGCTCATCGACGGATCAGTTGTCGGCGGCACAAGACGGTGAAAGAAATTCTGCAAATCGGTTTGCACTTCCGGATCTGCATTTTCTTGGATGAGTAGACTGCAAGACGTGTGGCGCACGAACAGCGTTAAGAGGCCTGTTTCCTGATCAGACTTCACCCACCCCACCACATCACGGGTAAACTCGTAGAGACCTGCACCATTGGTTGAAACTTGAAAAGTTTTCTGTCTCATAACGTCAGAAAATCTTGCCTACTAGTCATCGTGGGACAGTAAAGGCTGACAGCTGTTGCGTGCTCTACCAACACTTACAGATTGCCCGACTTCGGGTCCCCACCCACGTGATGCGGGCCTCCCAGTCGCCCCAGAGACTTGGCCAGGAGGCTTCAAAGAAAATTGAGCCGCATCCGGGCTATCAAGGCTAACACCGCGGCCTGCACCACCCACGGCGTAGACAGGAGCTCCATCAGATGCCCCCAACACGCGAAACGCATAACTACCCGCCCCACACCAAAAATCTGATTTTCTACCGCTGGGCCGCGCAAACACTTCAAATACATCTGCGTTTACCGGGTTAACGCGAACACCATTTTGTGCAGTAAAGGCTGTGCTGCCCTCACAGCCTGCAACGAAAACTATGCTCACAATGATAGGAATACACTTCATTGGCTGACGTTACCTCCACTTAGGACCAGAAATCGTTGTTGTGGCGCCCACACTGGCTTCGAGCAATCCCAACAGAATTGCTGCGACCAAGTCGCGGGCCCCAACCGCCAGATCTTCCTGTTGCCCCTTGAACAGCTTGCGGCGGCTTCAGGGAAAACTGCGCAGTCTCTGGATTTTCAGAGACTGTTCCCGGCCCGGTGCCTCCAACCACGTAGACGCGTGCGTTGTCGGGGGCGCCCATTTGACGCCGCGCATAGTCACCGGCCCCGCACCAAAAGTTTGCTTCAATAGCACCTGGCCGAACTCCGACCTCAAAAACATCCGCATTCACAGGTTCTACTCGAATGCCTCCGAGTGAAACAAAACCACCGGTACTGCTGTCCGCACATCCCGAGATCACCAAGCCAGCTAGAAGAAAAAATCTTGAAACGACCTTCATCACAGTATCCTTACCATTTGGTATTCTGTTCGTACGACTTGGAAACAAGTCCGATCAGCCATCTCGGAAACCAACTCTATCAAAACGCGAAATCAGACCCTAAACGCCAACATAAGCGACGCGCATCTCCAACAAACTTATCTTCACCGAGACGTGGTCCCCAGGATCCCTTTCGTCCCGACGCTCCTATGGCTCGCCCTGGAGGCTTAAGTGAGAACTGCGCTGCATCCCGGCTATCGCTGGTGTAGGCAGGCCCAGCCCCTCCGACAGCATACACTCGCGCAGTCGGCGGTGCACCTAAAGCTTGGCCCGCATAGTCCCCTGCGCCACACCAGAAAGCATTGACCATATTTAGGTTCGGACGAGCGGCAACTTCGAACACATCCTCTGAGACAGAATTCACGCGGATACCACCGGTTGTTACAAACCCATTGTTCCCTTTTCCACTGGATTCGGAACAAGCCGCCAAGCCTAAGAAGCATATTAAAGAAAAACGTCGCATCAATCTCTCTAACTCAAGTCGCACAATCGAACACTTGCTTGCAGAGTACTCGCTAGGGCCGAATAAAAAAAGAGCGTCCGAAAGACGCTCTCTGAAACAAGACGACCTAGCAATATCAGAACTTTGCAATCTCAAAAAATTTGGTCACCCATCTGGTCAATCATCTGCTTTGCTTTGCCAACAGAAGCCTCAGCCGCCTCCTCCGGATCGCGAAGTACATCAGCCCGGATCAACGTATGGCTCTTGGGCTCGCCGTTCACCAAACCATCAATGCGCGCGGAAATACGAAACTGCCCGCCTTCTGGAATTGGGCACGGAGTGATCTGGTACCCCTTGTACTCCACTGGCTGCGCCGTTTTCTCGGCAGCGACGTCTTTTGAAACGCCGCCACCAAAAAGTTTCTTCAGAAACGACATGGCTTACTGATCCAGGAAGCTGCGCAGTTTGCGCGAGCGGCTTGGGTGCTTCAGCTTGCGCAGCGCCTTCGCTTCAATCTGACGAATGCGTTCGCGTGTCACGCTGAACTGCTGGCCCACTTCCTCAAGGGTGTGGTCAGTGTTCATGCCAATACCAAACCGCATCCGAAGCACTCGCTCTTCACGCGGCGTGAGAGAGGCCAGAACCCGCGTAGTGGTCTCTTTGAGGTTTTCCTGAATGGCGCTGTCAAGCGGCAGCACGGCATTCTTGTCCTCGATGAAATCACCCAACTGGCTATCTTCTTCGTCCCCAATCGGTGTTTCCAGAGAGATCGGCTCCTTGGCGATTTTCATCACCTTGCGCACCTTCTCCAGCGGCATCTGCAACTTCTCGGCCAGTTCTTCCGGTGTTGGCTCGCGGCCAATCTCATGAAGCATCTGACGCGAGGTCCGAACAAGCTTGTTGATCGTTTCGATCATATGCACCGGAATACGGATGGTGCGGGCTTGGTCGGCAATCGAGCGTGTGATCGCCTGACGAATCCACCATGTGGCATAGGTGGAGAATTTGTAACCACGGCGGTATTCAAACTTGTCCACCGCCTTCATCAGGCCGATGTTACCTTCCTGAATAAGATCAAGGAATTGCAAACCACGGTTGGTGTATTTCTTGGCAATCGAAATTACCAAGCGCAAGTTGGCCTCAACCATTTCTTTCTTGGCTTGACGGGCCTCTTTCTCACCCTTCTGAACCTGCTGCACGATGCGGCGGAATTCGGGGATATCCAAGCCAACATACTGGCCCACTTGCGCCATGTCGTTGCGCAGTTCCGTCACCTTGTCGACAGAGCGTTCCATAAACATCTGCCAGCCACGACCGGATTTCGCAGACATATCGTCCAGCCAGTTCGGGTCAAGCTCGCGGCCACGGTAGGCTTCAATGAATTCTCGGCGGTTGATCCGAGCTTGGTCGGCCAACTTAACCATGGAGCTGTCAATTTGCATCACGCGGCGGTTGATGCCGTAGAGCTGGTCAATCAGCGCTTCGATACGATTGTTGTGAAGGTGAAGCTCGTTCACCAACTCCACAATCTCGGACCGCAGCTTCTGATAAGTTGCCTCATCAGATTCAGAGAAGGAACCGTCTTCATTCAAGGTCGCCGAGATACGCGCATCCTGCATATCTGAGAGCATCGCAAAGTCGCGCGCGATGATGTCGAGCGTTTCCAGAACCCGCGGTTTCAGCGCAGCTTCCATCGCAGCGAGCGACATGTTGGCCTGCTCATCTTCATCATCATCATCGTCGTCTTTGGCAATTGGATTGCCATCGGCGTCTAGCTCTTGTTGGCCGTCATCTGATTTAGGCGCCGAGGTCACATTGGCTGCTTCGGCGGCAACAGGCGTGGCGCTGCCCTCTTCTTCTTCATCGTCTCCCATCTGATTACCAAAGGTGGTTTCCAGATCGATCACATCACGAAGCAAAATATCCTCAGAGAGAAGTTCGTCGCGCCAGATGGTAATCGCTTGGAAGGTCAGCGGGCTTTCGCACAGACCAGCGATCATCGTGTTGCGGCCGGCCTCAATGCGCTTGGCAATTGCGATCTCGCCTTCGCGGCTCAGAAGCTCAACAGAACCCATCTCGCGCAAGTACATGCGCACCGGATCATCGGTCCGGTCGAGTTTTTCATTGTTGCCGCTGGCTACTGCCACACCGCGTGCCGCAGAAGAGGTATCTACCACGGCAGTGGACTTCGCCTCTTCTTCTTCGGCTTCCTCGTCCTCAATGATGTTGATGCCCATTTCGGACAGCATCGACATCACGTCCTCGATTTGCTCGGAACTCACCTGATCAGGCGGCAGAACTTGGTTCAGCTGATCATAGGTGATGTAGCCCTTCTCGCGAGCCTCGGCGATCATTTTTTTGACGGCGGTTTGGCTCATATCGAGCGAGATTTCGGCGTCCTGATCGGCGGGCTTCTGGTCGTCGTTGTCCTTGGCGGCCATTAAATGCTCCTGCAAGTTCGGGCTGAAGGTGATTCGCTGGCTCCGAATCAACCTCGCAACAGGGTGATTCGCAACCCCACCGCGCCCGTTTTCTTCATGTGTTGCTCACAAGGCTGCGCCTTGAGGCCTTATCCCCGGCGTGGCGGCTTCCCACCCCTTGTAAAATCGATCATATCTCGCAGCGCATCCAGCGCCGCACGTTCATCTTTGTCAATTGGCGCTCCATTGTCGCCAACAGCAAATTCGCCCCCGCCTTCTTCATCGAGTCCGGTTTGCATAGCCTTGTTTCGCGCCTCTGCGGCCTGGCCCAATCGCCAAGTCATCGCCTCATCAGCCACGCTCATAAGGTCTTCTTCCGCTTCGGCGATTTCTTCGCTCAATCCCCGCACGGTTTTGAGCTTTGCGAGCTCTTCGGTCAGCGTCATGCGCGCAAGCGCAATGTCGCCGGGTTTTCGTACGGCGGGGGTGATGGCGACATGGGGTTGGCGCAGCAGGTTTTCAACCATCTCCAGCCCCAATGCCATTTCCACATTGCTACGCGGGTCCGGTGTGTTGGCATATCGCAACAGCACATCGCGCAGATACGCGTTATCCTGATCCAGGCACTCCATGCTCTCAATCTCATACTCGAAATCATCAAGCAGTTCTGGGTTAACCAAGGCCACAGCCAAAACCACCGCCTCGCGCACACGCATTTCCACCGGGCCTTCGCTCGCAGCCAACATCGAAGTCTTGGTATGAACCTGCACTGTTGGTTCTGCATTCCACTTGCCACGCTTAAAGCTTCCTTTGCCCCCCCCTCTCTGCGGACGGAACAACTGAAAGCGCAACTCCTTGATGGCCTCGCCATAGTGGCTGCGGATCGAAGGATCCTGAATAAGCTTGATCTTCTGTTTGAGCAGTTTGTCGAGCGCGGCGCGGCGTTCAGGGCTGTCAAATACCTTACCCTCAATCTCGCGCTTCCACAGCAAATTCACCATAGGCATCGCCGCATCTAAAACTTTCTGCACCGCCCCTGCGCCTCTGGCCTTTATCAGGTCGTCTGGATCCTGCCCCTCTGGCATAATTGCAAAGCGCAGCGATTTTCCGGCCTCAAGCAAAGGTAAAGCCAAGTCCACCACCCGCATCGCCGCGCGCAGACCCGCTTTGTCGCCATCCAGCGCTATGATCGGCTCGTCTGAGATGCGCCACAGCAATTGTAGCTGGTTTTCTGTAACTGCCGTCCCCAATGGCGCGACAGACGCGCCAAAGCCTGCTTCACAGAGCGCAATCACATCCATGTAGCCTTCGGCCACAATCAACGGCTGGCCTTTGCCCGCTGCCTCCCGGGCAGGTGCGTGGTTGTAAAGGCTCCGCCCCTTATCAAACAGCTCGGTCTCAGGACTGTTGAGGTATTTGGCGTTGTCATTGGGATCCATCGCTCGCCCGCCAAAAGCAATACACTTGCCGCGCGCATCACGGATCGGGAACATGATCCGATTGCGAAACGTGTCATAGGGTTTGCCCCCCTTATTAGATGGTTTGGCCAGCCCAGCGCCCATGATCAACTCAGGGGCCACACCTTTACCTGTCAGCGCATCCCATAGACCCTGCCATCCATCTGGCGCAAAGCCTATGTCAAACCGATCCCGCGCTTCCTGAGCCATGCCGCGCCTATCCAGATAAGCCCGCGCTTCCACGCCAGCCCCAGCATTTAGCATCAAGCGAAAATGTTGCACGGCCATTTCCATGACCTCAGCCAGCTGCGTCCGCCGGTCCGCCTTTTGTTGTGCTTGAGGATCACGTTTGGGCATGGTCAACCCGGCCTCTTCAGCCAGAATCTCCACCGCCTCCATGAAACCGACATTTTCAGTTTCGGTCACAAACTTTATGGCGTCCCCTTTGGCCTGGCAGCCAAAGCAATAGTAATACCCTTTGCGGTCATCGACATGGAATGAAGCTGTTTTTTCATGGTGAAACGGACATGGAGACCACATGTCGCCTTTGCCCTGATTGGACTTGCGCGGATCCCACATGACTTTTCTCCCCACCACGTCAACAATGGAGGTGCGGCTGCGAAGCTCATCTAGAAATCCAGGCGGTAAGGACATGGCAATCCGATCAGGTCAGTTGGAAGCGGACTTCTGCATTTCCTGAATTTGATCCCAATTGTCCAGACACTGCTGTTCAACTTGTGCGCCCAAATCGATCTTTTTCAGGTCGCGCTTTTTGGCACCGTAGACAACAGGCGCAAAATGCGTGATTGCGGCGTTATAGTTCTCCGGCCAAGTTGGTTCATTCGCCAGCAGATACTCTTCCAAATCCTTGGCCTTCACCCTGTCCAAACGCGCGTCCTGGATGGCTTTAATAACCTGCCCCTGGTACTTGCATGTGTCTTCTTTGCCGTCGGCGGCATAGGCTGTTGCGCTGCTCAGCATCAGCGCCACGAGAGTATAACGGACCATCAAGGCCTCCTGAATCACTTTATACTCGGCGAGAGTACCCTCGTGCGGCGACGCTTTCCATGGCCCTTTGCAAATCGTGAACAAGTGTCTTTGCCATGGAGCGGAGCGTCATGATCTGAAACGCCTGCTCTCCAACCCTCGTTATGGATATGGCCATATGCCCCAGAACGGTGCGCGCCGAATGTCCTCGCTTGAAAGTCGTCGCACGCAGATCAACAGCTACAAGTCGCGCCAACACATCTTCCGCGCTAACGCCTTCCAGCGTCACAACCGCCCATGCATCACTTTGATCCACCACAGTGGCCTCGTTTTGGAGGCTCCAGTTGGGCGCTGGCCCCGATAACATGGCTTGATCCGGCCCAAACCAAATCGCTCGCGCCGCGGCTGTGCCAGTTGCGCGATTTGGCTTTGGCATCACTATCCCATGCGCGGATTTCAACAAATCGGAACAAGACTCAAGCCGCCCCTTGCGCGCCGTCAAAATCGTCAGGCACATTGGCAGGTCTTCGGCCAATGACACATCGCCCACGGTGATTGGCAACAGCCCCTCACACGGCGTATTTGCAAGCAACTCAACCACGCATCCGCCCTCCCTCTGGGTCAAAGAACACAGGATCACAGACCTCACAGCGCGTAGTCACTCCGCGCAAGTGATCCACCATCATCACTTGTTCTCCATGCCGCGCACGACCATTGCGCAGAAACGCCAATCCCAAGAAGCTCTCAAAGGTCGGCGAGAAACCAACCGAAGTGGTGTACCCCTGTTCGTTCTCCCGCACCGGCTCTGCATCCACCTCAAACAAATGTGCACCAGCAGTCAGCTGTTTCACGGCCCCAACTGGCTTTAAGCCGACCAACTGCTCCCGGTCATCGCCGTAAAGACCAGGCCGTTCGCTCATGGTCTTGCCGATGCAGTCTTTCTTGGCGCTCACCATGCGCTCCATACCAATATCAAAGGCCGTCGTACGCCCGTGAATTTCGGAATGCGTGATAAAGCCCTTCTCAATGCGCAGCACATTAAGGGCCTCCATCCCATAAGCCCCGCCGCCCAGCGCCTCCGCCTTCTGGACCAGCAGCTTATACAGGCTCTCGCCATAGCGCGCCGGCACTGCGATCTCATAGGCGTGTTCACCGCTGAAGGAGATGCGGAATAACCGCCCTCGGACGCCGCCAACCGTGATCTCGCCACAGCCCATGAACGGGAAATTCTCGTTGTCAACGTCCTCGCCCACAATACCAGTCAGCAGTTCGCGCGACTTCGGCCCCGCGACTGCAAACTGCGCCCATTGCTCGGTCACAGACACCATCGAAACATCCAGCTCCGGCCGTAGACATTGATGCACATACTCCAGATGCCGCAGCACCGGCCCGGCCGCTGCCGTGGTGGTGGTCATAACAAAATGGTCCTTGTCCAATCGTGCGGTGGTGCCGTCATCCATGACGGTGCCATCTTCGCGCAGCATCAGGCCATAACGCACCTTACCCATCTTCAGCGTGCTGAAAGTGTTGGTGTAGACCAAGTCCAACAACGCGGCTGCATCTGGCCCTTGAATATCGATTTTGCCCAAAGTCGACACATCACAGACCCCAACCGCATTGCGCACCATCAGCACTTCACGGTCACAGCTCTGCCGCCATTTGGTTTCGCCCGCCTTTGGGTAAAAACTCGGCCGATACCATAGTCCCGCCTCAATCATCGGCGCCCCAGCCGTGACGCAGGCGTCATGACTGGTGGTCAACCGCTCCGGCGCGAAACCAATCCCTTGCGCACCGGCCCCCATGGCCGCAATGCTCACCGGCACGAATGGAGGGCGGAAGGTAGTGGTTCCAGTCTCCGGTATGCCCCGCCCTGTTGCATCGGCCAGCACAGCCAAGGCCCCCATGTTGGAATTCTTACCCTGATCGGGAGCCATACCCTGTGTAGTGTAGCGTTTCATATGCTCCACAGAGCGGAAGTTCTCTTTCACCGCCTGCTTCACATCCTTCACGGTCACGTCGTTCTGGAAATCCAGCCACGCGCGGCCACGCCCTGCCACCGCCCAGAGCGACGCCAAGTTGTAAGGCGCATCGTCGGCAGAAGGCAGATCTACGGCATTGGTCATAAAGCCAAGCGCTTCCACCGCCTCCTTGGCTTTTGCGGCCCCTTCGTTCAGCGCTCCCAAAGTGGAGAACGTCCCGTTGCACGCCCCCGCCGTGGACATACCCGGTACCATGCCGTCAACCGGTCCAAAACTCTGGATGTCCTCGCGCCACGCAGGACGCCCGTTCATATGGCACGTCAGGTGCACTGTCGGATTCCAGCCACCAGAAACAGCCAGACAATCTGTACCGAGATTTTCTTCGCCACTGACCGTTCGGTAGGAAACACTTTCCAGCGCCTTGCGACCGCCAGTGTCGCACACCTCTGCACCCCGGATCACCGGATAACCCTCTCCGTCAGGACCATCCTTTCGACTGTCCAACACGGCCGTCACATGCACACCGGCGGCTTTGAGATCTCGCGCTGTGCGGTGCCCATCATCATTATTGGTGAACACCGTCACCGCCTTGCCCGGCGCCACGCAATAACGCTGTAGGTAGGTCCGCACCGCCGCCGCGCCCATGATCCCAGGCCGGTCATTGTTCTTAAACGCAATCGGTCGCTCAATGGCACCGGCACAGAGGATCGTGCGCTTTGCGACAATCCGCCAGAAGCACTCAAGTGGTCGCCCAGTAGCGCCACTCAAGTGGTGAGTCACCCGCTCCAGCGCGCCAAACGTGCCCTGATCATAGGCACCTGTGACCGTTGTGCGCGGCATCAGCCGCACGTTGGGCATGGATGCCAGTTCGTCCACCACATCCGCCGCCCATTCCACAGCCGGAATGCCATCAATCTCTTCGCGCTCGCCATTCAGACGCCCACCCAGCACACTGTCCTCATCGGCTAACAACACATCCGCCCCAGCCCGCGCGACTGTGAGCGTCGCCATCAGGCCGGCGGGCCCAGCACCAATCACCAAAACATCGCAAAACGCAAAGGCCTTTTCATAGAGGTCTTCGTTGTGCTCCCCTGACAGCGCGCCCAGACCAGCGGACCGGCGAATGATCGGCTCATACACCCGCTCCCAAAACGCCTTGGGCCACATGAAGGTCTTGTAGTAGAATCCTGCCCCCAGAAACGGCGCCGCCAGGTCATTGATCGCCAACAGGTCCACATCCAGACTGGGCCAACGGTTCTGGCTGCGCACCTCCAGCCCGTCATAAATCTCCTGCATCGTCGCCCGCACATTGGGCTCCTGATGCGCGCCGCGTCCAACGGTGACCAGCGCATTGGCCTCTTCCGAGCCTACTCCCATCACGCCCCGTGGGCGGTGATACTTAAACGAGCGCGCCACCAACTTGACGTCATTGGCCAACAAGGCCGAGGCCACGGTGTCACCTGCGAACCCGTGCACAGTGCGCCCATCAAAGGTGAAGCGGACCGGTTTTCTACGGTCAACCTGTCCTTTGCCTGCAACTCTCATTCGCTGGCCTCCTTCACGTTAGCCGCCAGCTCTGTCGCAATCACCTCATGGGTCAGCGTATTACGCGTCACGACGATCCACGCACCGCATCCACCTTCATGATACCAAAGATCGCGTGTCACCCCTGCCGGGTTGTCACGATTGTGCAGGTAATCATCCCATTCAACGTCGCTCGCCTCTGGGTCGGGCCGGTTCAACGCCACCGCATCGCCCATATAGTAAAACTCACGCCGATCACGTTCGCCACAATGCGGACAGGACAGCCTCATTTGCTCTCCCCGTCGCTGCTGGGACTTTCGTCAACGACCTCATCGCTATCAACAAAGTCATAAACCGTACGCGCGCCCTCACACTGACGCGCGTCTGCACGGTACAGCTTGTACTTCACCGCTTTGCCCGGCACCTCCGCCAAATCCACCGCGCCACCGCAGCCGTCAGTTTCGCCAACCGTCAAGTAGCTGGTCTCTATTATGATGGCGTCGCCGGTGTCCCGCGTTATGAAGAAATTGCCTCCGTCGCACTCGACTGTGCAGCCCTTCCGCCCCTCATAGTCAAAGCACAACAAAAACTGGTCCAACACCTTTCCCGCATGTTTGGAGTTCGCGACATGACCTTGATCGGTGAACCCAACCCGCATGTTGGCCAATTTGTTCTGATTCTGGTCGCTGTAGACCCACATCTGCATCCAGTCGACCACCTGCGCAGGCTGGCTAGCGAGGTGCGCAGTAGAATAATCCCGCACGTAACAGCCTTCTGTAGGCCCTTCGGCCGAAACCGGCCCTGCCAGCAATGCGCTGCTCATCGCAAAGATTTTGATCACCCGCTTCATCGCCGCCTCCTTAGTGCAAATTGTGCTGAGAGCCGGTGCCCTCTTCGTCCATGATCCCCACACCGTTGCGGAACCGGTCAATCCGAAACTTCTCGGCATAGCCATGGTGTTGATCCGTCGCCATCAAATGCGCCATACACCACCCTGAGGCTGGTACAGCCTTGAATCCACCGTAGTTCCAGCCACAATCAATATACAGTCCGTCAATTCCGTCCATCTTATCGATGATCGGGCTGCCATCCGGTGTCATATCCATGATCCCGCCCCAAGAGCGAAGCACCTTGGCTTTGCCGATCATCGGCATCAGAGTCATGCCCGCCTCCATGACATGCTCTTTCATCGGCAGGTTCCCACGTTGCGCATAGGAGCTGTAGAAATCCAGATCCCCGCCAAAGACAAAACCGCCCTTGTCTGACTGGCTGATGTAGAAGTGCCCCATGCCAAAACTGATCACGTGATCCATAACTGGCTTAAGACCCTCGGTCACAAATGCCTGCAAGACGTGGCTTTCTATTGGCAACCGCTGCCCCGCCATACCTGCCACCAGACCTGAACGCCCGGCCACGATGATGCCAACCTTCTTGGCCCGAATGGCACCGCGTGTGGTCTGCACGCCCTTCACAAAACCGCCCTCAATGTCGATGCCAGTCACTTCGCAGTTCTGCACCAAATCCACGCCTCGATCTGAAGCCCCACGCGCATAGCCCCATGCCACCGCATCATGCCGCGCCGTACCGCCGCGCGGATGATACAGCCCGCCATAAATCGGAAAACGCCCCTGCTCAAAATCGAGATAAGGCAGCTTTTTGCGCACCCCTTCGCGATCTAGAAACTCCGCATCATCACCTTGATTGATCATCATGTTGCCCCGCCGCGCAAAGGCATCTCGCTGACCATCGCTGTGGAACAAATTGATAAGCCCGCGCTGCGAGAACATCACATTGTAGTTGAGCTCTTTCTCCAGCCCTTCCCAGAGCCTCATCGAATGGGAATAAAACTCACTATTGCCTTGCAGAAAGTAATTGGCGCGCACAATCGTGGTATTGCGCCCCACATTGCCGCCCCCCAAGTAACCCTTTTCAAGTACTGCGATGTTGGTCATTCCATGGTTCTTGGCGAGGTAATAGGCCGTGGACAGTCCATGTCCGCCGCCACCAATAATAACCATGTCATATTCAGGCTTTGGCTGCGCGTCCCGCCAATGCGCGGTCCATCCTTTGTTGCCGGTCAGTCCCTCTGCCAAAACCTTGAGGCCGGAAAAACGCATCTTTTTTGCCCTCTGAATGCCTACCAAAGGCGTGCCACCAAATCCGACACGACCT
Source organism: Shimia sp. (assembly GCA_024224295.1). GTDB lineage: Bacteria > Pseudomonadota > Alphaproteobacteria > Rhodobacterales > Rhodobacteraceae > Shimia. Next base: position 19,775 of record JAAENN010000339.1, read on the forward strand.
CCCGACATCAGGCGCAAAAATCATGCACAAGGATGGCCGCTTAGCGACAGAATGCGTCGCTAAACGTTCAATTGCAATCAGGCTATGTACAGATCTTAAAACGACATTGAAAACGCGACACCAACCAACGGCGCCGAGTCATAGCGCTGAGAACTAACCGTTGAACCGCCAGCGTTTTCCACCTCAAGCTGCCCATCAAACTCCGCCCCGGCAAAAAGCGCAAAGCTTAGTCCCGGGTTGGGATCGTAATTCAAACTCACAATGACCGGCACGCTGGTGTCTTGCCCAACACCGCCGGGTGTCGGTCCAGAATCGGAGAGCGCGAAACGGTTGAACTCTTTCCTTGCAGAGAGAGCCAAGCCCCAACTGTCATCTAACTTGTACTTCAAAGAGAGACCCGGACCTTGGCTCGCCCCAAGGGATGGACCCGTGGTCAAGCTCAACCGATCTGTCATTTCCCAGTCCAAGAGGAAAAAGGGAAAGATGCTTGTGCTTTCGCTACCAATCCCGCTGAACGCGCCAATGGCTGGCCCAATGTTCAGGCGCTCGCTCAATTGCCAACTCACGCCCGCAAAAACGCCTGCGGTAAGCCCATCATCGCTGGACGCGCCGGATTCTGCGCGTCGGTCGATCGACGGCGCTACAAACCATTTCATTCCAGAGGCGTTTCCCCCGGCAATTAGGAAAGAGAGAGAGTCTTCTCTGACGCGCCCCCAAGGCGCGGCGCCGCTAAAATCATAATCAATCTGCCCAACGGTCGCAGTGATCCCATATGACAACCCGCTTGGCCTCCGATTGAAACCGCTTAATCGCAGGTATGCCCGGTTTGCAGAGAAGGAATTGGAGGCTGAAAGATCCGAGTCACTCTGATTGAGGTAGGCACTCTCAAGCTGATACACCCAGCCTTCCGGAGATTGCGCCATCGCTTGAGTGCCAAGCCCTGCACCGATTGCTGCAAGCGACATGAGATATTTCATCAGTGAGGTCCTTTGACTGAAAAGGGGCTGACATACGCGAAATTCAGCATATGTATCAGCGACTTATAGGGTTATCAAAAAATATACATCACTGTTAAGTAATTCAACCTTCAAACTGGTTTTTTGTATCCGCATGCCATTTTCATCGGCAAACAAGGCTTTATGGAGTAGCGGCTTTGCGCTCCACTTTGCTCAACACACGCGGTTCAACCACAGGTGCGCCATCCTCAAAAAGGGGATTTTCCTTCACTTGCCCACGCATCAGCGCGCTGAAATGGCGCGCCAGAACTCCAAAGCCCGCCTTGTTGAAGCCGTAGTCCTTAAGCGGCTCAGTGCCAAACGGCGCATCTTTGGTATGCACCACGGCAATCACCTTGCCGATGGCCCTATCAATCGCATCGCCCTGCATCGCGGGCACCGACACACCGATAAAGGCCAGCTTGGTGCCGCCCAGCGTGTTGAACACCGGTGTGTCACAGCAACTCGCATACCAGCGCATCAAACCTTTGGGTGACAGCCGTAGACAGGCCAGATGCTGCTGGCCTTTGGTCAGTTCCAGATTGGATGGAATGGTCTGATAGATGTCAGAGCCGTTGCGCGGCATCAGCCTGTCTTCCGCGCCCAGCGCCATTGCGCCCGCCTGACAATCTTTACAGTAACACTGCACATGTGAGCCCGTTTTCGGGCTCACATTCTTTAGCTTTGCACCAAACTGTCCACAACGGCAGCTGATTGCGATATCAACCATTAAAGCCCTTTTGCACGGTAGCTGGCCGCCACCTTGTCAATCGACACGAGGTAGGCCGCTGTGCGCAAATCCTCTACATCGGCACGGTCGTGCCACACATCTCGCATAGATTGATAAGCAATGCGCATCGTATCATCAAGACCGGAGCGCACAAGCTCCAGCTCTCCGGCACCGCGCAAGTACTTCTGCTTGAAGCTGTCGGTCAGACTGTACTGGGTGCCCAGCGCTTCGCTGATCTTCTCCAGCTCATCCACCACCAGTTGGTGCCGCGACTCTTCCTGACGTCGCTGCATCCGACCAAAGCGAATGTGACTGAGGTTTTTGACCCACTCAAAGTAGGACACGGTCACACCACCGGCGTTGGCATACATGTCTGGAATGATCACAGTACCTTTTTTGCGCAGGATCTCATCCGCCCCAGCAGTGACCGGACCGTTCGCGGCCTCAATGATCAACGGCGCCTTAATGCGTGCAGCATTCTCCATGTTGATCACCCCTTCCAGCGCAGCCGGAATAAGGATGTCACAGGACTCCTCCAGCACGGCACCACCTTCGCGGGTGTAGGTCGCATCGGGATAGCCGGACACACCACCGTGTTTGGCCAGCCACTGCTGTACCGCATCCACGTCGATACCGTCATCGTTATACAATGCACCGTCGCGCTCAATGATGCCCACAACTTTACAGCCGTCTTCGTCTGACAGGAACTTGGCGGCATGATAGCCCACGTTACCTAGCCCCTGCACAATCACACGCTTGCCGTCCAAGCTGCCGTCTAGACCCGCTTTCTCAATATCGCGCGCGTCGCGGAAGAACTCCTGCAATGCGTATTGTACGCCGCGACCCGTGGCTTCGACACGACCCGATATACCACCCGCGTTGAGCGGCTTACCGGTTACACAGGCTCGCGCGTTGATATCAGTGGTGTTCATTCGGGCGTATTGGTCCGCGATCCAAGCCATCTCACGCTCCCCGGTGCCCATATCTGGCGCAGGTACGTTTTGCGATGGGTGGATCAGATCGCGCTTAGCCAGCTCGTAAGCAAAGCGGCGAGTGATGCGTTCCAACTCGTGTTCATCATACTTCCGCGGATCGATGCAAAGCCCACCTTTGGACCCGCCAAATGGCGCTTCCACCAATGCGCATTTATACGTCATCAGCGCCGCCAGCGCTTCGACCTCGTTCTGATTCACACTCGGTGCAAAGCGAATACCGCCTTTGACGGGCTCCATGTGCTCAGAGTGTACGGACCGATATCCGGTAAAGGTCTGAATTTGACCGCGCAACCGAACACCAAAACGCACCGTATAGGTAGCGTTACAGACCCGGATCTTCTCCTCTAATCCTGGCGGCAGATCCATCAGCGCCACAGCGCGATTGAACATCAGGTCAACACTTTCCCGGAAACTCGGTTCCTTTATTACGCTCATCAATTATCCTCCAGACAAGCAACACGATGCGACTCACTGCCACATTTACCGACTTAAGTATGAGTAAGGTCATAACAGCAGAGAATATAACAGCCTAAAATTTCAGCAGTTCACAAACCAACTGTAACCCGAATGGAAACGGCCCCCTAGAGTCGAGCCGGATTGTCGACAAACACCTGAGTTTTCAAAAAAATCCATTAACGAACGCCTAAGCTTTCACCCAATTGCGCCTCATTTGCGCCCCAATCAACGGGGATAAGATTTACGACGAAAACCGTTTTGGGGCGGTGAGTCCCCGGTCGGGCGCGTCGTAAAGAGGTATGTAAAATGAAACAGTATCAGGCATCAGCTTCGCGCCACTCAATGGCTCGGCAAAAAGCATCTCTGCTATGGTGTGCACGCCGCTTCAAAAATGAAGACGACGGCGTGATGGTGGGGTTTAGTATTATTCTAGTGATCATGATGATCACAATCGGCGGCATCGGCGCTGATATCATGCTGGCGGAAATGCGCCGAACCCAGCTGCAACACACCTTAGACAGGGCCATTTTGGCCGCCGCAGACCTCGATCAAACACGCCCCGCCACGGAAGTGGTCGAAGATTACTTCACAAAATCGGGTGTCCGTCACACGTTGAACAATGTGGTCGTGGACCAGTCCATCAATCATCGCACCGTGACAGCGAACGCTGCAGTGGAATCTAACATGGTGTACAGTACCGTTGGTCGAAACATGAAGAGTCTTTGGCCAAATAAACCCGCGAACGGGAAATACACCCAAGCAGAAATCGACGCACTCCAGGAGACCATTGACCACGGTCCCACTTTTAATCTGGCCGCAGCCGGCACCGCCGAAGAGCGCATCGGCAACATCGAAATCTCCATGGTGCTCGATGTTTCAGGTTCGATGAACAACAATAGCCGTCTCAGCAACCTAAAAGTAGCGGCGAAAGAATTTGTCCAGACCATGGATGACACGACTGAAGATGACACTTTGTCAATTTCGATCGTGCCCTACGCTGCCCAGGTATCTACACCCGACGCCGTAATGAACCAACTTACGACCAACGGATCAAACCCGGTTGCCAATTGCCTGAACTTCGACTCAGCAGACTACCAAGAGTCCTCGATCAACCCCAACCGCGAGTATGATCAAACGCTGCATGCCACGTGGAGCGGCAGCAACTACGACAATCGAGCCGACAATCAAGTTGTGACCATCAACTACCATACAGACTGCCGCGCGGAGTCATCACGAGAGCTGACCCTCATACAAAACGATACTCAAGCGTTGAAAGATTACATCGACGATCTGTTTGGCAGCGGCAACACTTCAATCGACACCGGCATGAAATGGGGCACTGCCCTGCTTGACCCCGCCTTTCAGCCAGTGGTGTCGAGCATGATTGACGGCACATCCTCCAATAGCGGAACCGTTTCTAATGTGTTTGAAGGGCGCCCTTACGACTACGGCTCAAATGAATCTCTAAAGATTGTTGTTTTGATGTCAGATGGCCAAAACACGCGCCAACACTTCGTGACAGACAACTACCGTCTGGGCAATTCGAACGTTTGGTACAACGCACAGGAAGATTTTTACTCCCTGTACCTTGGTGAAGACGACGGAGACGATGATGGTGACGGCATCACCGATGAGCCTATCTATTACTGGCCCGACGACAACGTGTTCCGCAACCACGCGTACGGCGAAGGCACGTACGAGGTGACAGAAAAGGTCAATTCCGACATCTGCAAATCCTATCGCAGGAATGGAACTTGTAAGCGCTATAAAAAAATCAAAAAAACCGTCACAGTAAGTGAGCCCGGAGAAGCGAATGTTTTATCGTACGCCAACCTTTGGGCTTATACGACGCCCCTTTTTGTTGCAGATGAGCTCTACGCACCTTTGATGGGTTACACGGACGCACGCAACGCGTGGTACTACCCTGTAATTGATGATGTCGGATATGGCACCAAGGACACTCGCACGCGAAACGTCTGCAACGCAGCGAAACAAAATGGCATTATCGTCTACACCATCGGTTTTGAAGCCCCCAGCTCCGCGCGCGTCGTGCTCAAGGACTGTGCAAGTTCCGACAGCCATTTCTTTGATGTCGATGGATTGGAAATCCGCGACGCATTTGCCGCGATTGCGACGTCAATCCGTCAATTGAGGCTTGTCCAATGATGAAAGAGTTTCGCCAAAAGCTCCGCTCGTTCTGCAGTAAGGAAGACGGTACCGTCACAGTCCAATTTGTGTACATGGTACCAATCTATATCGGCGTCTTTCTTGCATCGGCAGAGCTTGGAATTATGTCCATGCGCTATGCGTTTCTAGAGCGTTCTCTGGACTTGGCAGTGCGTGATATCCGGCTGTCGACCGGGTTCACGCCGACGCATGACCAACTTGTAGCACAAATCTGCAATCAGGCTGCCGTCATACCAAATTGCACCGACAACCTATCTCTACAAATGATCGAACGCGATCCGCGAAACTGGCAGGATTTGCCAGCTGCCAGCACCTGCGGCACATTGGGGGCGGCTAACCCAGATATTGATCCTGTTCTGCGCTTTGATAATGGAGACGCCAACGAACTGATGTTCTTGCGTGCTTGCGCCACAGTGAATGCCGTCTTTCCCGGCGCAATTTTCCGCCCCATAACATTGCTCAACGCAGAAGGAGAGTACGCTCTCGTGGTGGAAAACGTCTTTGTTCAGGAGCCACGTTAACCGATGCAGATGTCAAAGTTTCATTCCGTCTTAAATTCGTTCCGCAAGGATCATTGTGGCACCGTCGCTGTGGAAACTGCCATCATCTTCCCAGCCTTGTTGTTCGTACTGTTTGCTATGATGAACATTTTCGACGCCTACCGCGCAAAGTCCACCACTGAAAAGGCCGCCTTTGCAGTTTCGGATATGCTGTCTCGGGAAACTACTAGCGTGAATTGTGCTTATCTCAGTGGTGTGCACGCCGTTCTGGAGGAAATGTCCACTGTACGTAGCGGTCATTCCATGACTGTCACACATGTCTATTGGAGCGTTGTGTCCGATGACTACGAGCTTTATTGGACCCGTGATCAATCCTGCGGCGCCGGTGTCTCAGCTGCTGAATTCGAGACCATGAAGAGCAGGCTCCCGCAACTTGTGGACGGGGAAAGCCTTCTTGTGATTGAAACCTCCGCGTCTTACGCCCCCCCAATTTTGGCGCAGTGGAACGGCCAACGTCAAGAAGGCTCGCTTAGGCTCAGCGAAACTGAAAACCCGCTCAATATGGATATAGATACCTTCGTATTCTCCCGCCCACGGTTTGCGCCACAACTTGCTTGGAGCAACGGTTAAGACCGGGGCGCTGTTGAAATGCGGAGCCGTTACCCCTCGGTTTGGCCCCGCTCCACCAGCAGCGCCTCAATTATCTGAGCCATGGATTTGGCCTCAGACCCGGGCGTGACGCCGCCAATGCCCACCCGACGGCCAAACGCCCACCAAAGCCCCGGTTGCCATTTGCGCGACCGGGGTTTTTTGAGATGTACGGTAAAGCCATTGGAAGGCTTCAAATCAAACATGCCACGCTTGATGGCTGCAATATCGTCCAGCGTTGCAATTTCCTCGCCAGAGGTGCTGCGCATGCCGCCACGCGTCAACTCAATGGTGTGCTCTGTGGCCCGCCGCGTTGCTTCTGCAAGCCAAAGCGTCAAGCCGCCGAGAACCAGCAAGAACAGCCGCCAGTGCAGCGCCGGCGCAGTGGTCAGCGCAATGTAGATCAGTACGCCCCCCAGCAAAAACAGCGTTACCATGCCAAACAGGCGGCGCATGGGGGAAGCGGTGATGGTGGCCAGAACCTCTGAGAGGTCCGAAGTGTCTTGCGTGGTCATGTCTGTCCTGACGGAGTTAAAACGGCATCGGATGCGCGCGATGCGCGGCGCTGATGTCTTTAAGCACTTCTGCGCTGAGCCGCAAATCGGCACCAGCCAAAATGTGTTCAAGCTGCTCAATCGTGGTTGCGCCAAAAATAGACGAACACATGAACGGCCGCTGCACCGTGAAAGCCATTGCCATATGCACCGGGTCCAATTCATGCTTGTCGGCAATTTCCAAATAGGCTTGCACCGCATCAAACACCCGTGGGCTCACCCGCCCACCAAGGTCGCCATTGATCGACTTTCGGGACCCAGTCGGCGTTGCGTTCTCCTGATACTTGCCGGTTAGCAGGCCGGTGGCCAGCGGTGAAAACGCCAGAATGCCAACATCTTCGTTCACACAGAGTTCCGCCAGATCCGTGTCCGCCATTCGGCAGAGAAGCGAGTATTCATTCTGGATTGACGCCACCCGTGGCCCACCTTTGTCCTCAGACATCCGCAACCACTGCGCTGTGCCCCATGTGCTTTCATTGGACAGACCAAATGCCCGGATGCGCCCCTTGTCGACCTCTTTCTGCAAGGCTTCCAACGCCTCTTCCATATGCGCCAACGTGTCCGCTTTGTTTTGCCCCGATGGGTCAAAGTCCCAATTTTGGCGGAACATATAAGATCCGCGATTGGGCCAGTGGAACTGATAGAGGTCGATATAATCAGTCTGAAGTCGCTTGAGAGACCCTTCGATGGCTTCGGGAATGGTCTTCGCGGAGATCAGCGCCCCATCGCGCACATGTGCTAAGCCCGCGCCGGAATGCTTCGTTGCCAGAACCATGTCTTTGCGGCGACCGGTCTTGGCAAACCAGGTGCCAATAATTTCTTCGGTGCGCCCCTGGGTTTCCGGGCTTATCGGGTTCACCGGATACATCTCAGCTGCATCGACAAAATTGATGCCCGCGTCCAGTGACATATCAATCTGCTGATGCGCCTCCGCCTCATCGGTTTGCGTGCCAAAAGTCATTGTGCCGAGGCAAAACTCTGACACCTCAATGCCGGTGCGGCCCAAAGGGTTCATTTTCATGGAAGCTCATCCTGTCGCAAGTGTTTGCGCTTAACTTAAAGGCTGTGGCGTTGATCGCAAGCGGGTCACGGGGGCTAGCCCCCGCTTGGCTGTGCAAAGTCTCCCCCGAGATATTTTAAGAACGAGAGGAGCGGGATCAGCATTTCTCGCGAGCGTGGAAGATAAAGCCCAACGTGTTGAGCAAAAGCTGCGCCGCAAGGATGGCGGTGGAGCCTGTTGGATCGTAATCTGGCGCTACTTCGACAAGGTCGATACCGACCACCTCATGCCGTCTGGCCAAGGCCTGCATCATCTCCAGCACGTCGTAATACAGGAACCCGCCATGGCTTGGCGTGCCTGTGCCTGGCGCAATCGACGGGCAGAAGGCGTCAATATCCACAGTCACATAGACCCGCGCGCCTTGGGGAATGCGGTTGATCAACGCCTCGGCCCCCAGCTTGCGCGCTTGCCGCACGCTGAGAATGTCGCTGCCCATCGCCCGCGCATCAGCATAGCCTTCCTTTGCAGTGGAGCTGACGTTGCGGATGCCCACCTGCGTAAGGCCTGTGACATAGGCTTTCTCCGCTGCGCGCCGCATCGGATTGCCATGACCAAAGCGCACCCCGTGGCGCTCATCGACAAAATCCAGATGCGCGTCGATCTGCAAAATGTGTATTGGTCCCTGATCGTCAAACGCATTGATGCAAGGGATGTTGATCGAATGATCCCCGCCAATGGTGACCGGCAAGGCACCCGCCTTGAGCATCGCCCGCACCCCTGCCTCAATATTGGCATGACTTTTTAGGGTGTCGGTGTGCACGATATCCGCGTCACCAATATCCACAATCCGCACCGAGCCCGGCAGATAGGTAGCATCATCCTCATGATCATAGGCCCCCGCATGGCCGAAGCTGAACAAGGTTGACGCCTCCCGCACCGCCCGCGGCCCAAACCGCGCGCCGCTGCGCCATTGCGTGCCAAAATCAAACGGCGCGCCCATCACGGCCACATCCGCCTCAATGGCCGCCCAATCCGGCTGATACGCCCGCTTGCCAAAGGTCGAAATCCCTACAAACGGCAAATCCAGCCGTCCATCTTCATAGCCATGTCCTGCCATCATCATCTCCTTGTTTGATGTGACGGTGACGGATTTTTGCCCCACCGTAAAGTATTCCAGATATTGAGAACAAATAAAGAACATGCTATCTTCACGCCATGGCCACCCACTTCCTCAAACGCGCGCCCTCCCGCCCGGCAGACGCCCTTGCCCCCTTGCCTGAGATGACCCTGTCTCTGGCGCGCCTGCACGAGGCCTGCGGCCCGGCGCGCTATTGCTTTGCCCTGTGGCTGGCACATCAGGCCAAAGGCCCGCTTTTCTGGATTGCCCCGGATTGGGGCGCAGCACCGCTCAACCCCGCCGGCATGGCGCCTTTCCTCAACCCCGGTAGCGTGACCTTTGTCAGCCCCCGACGCCCTGAAGAAGTGCTCTGGAGCATGGAAGAAGTGTTGCGCGCCGGAACAGTGCCATTGGTTGTGGCCGACCTGCCCGGCCCGCCCGCACTTACACCTGTGCGCCGTCTGCATCTGGCAGCCGAAACCGGCGCCAAGGCCAGCGGCAGAGCGCCTCTGGGACTGATCCTGACCCCCGGGGAAGGCGGCGCGCAAGGCATCGAAAGCCGCTGGTACATGGCACCGGATCACCGCGCCGACAGCGACGCATGGTCACTCACCCGCCTGCGCGCCCGCAACGCCCCCCCGCAAAGCTGGCAGCTCACCGGGTTGCCCCATGCCCCCAAACTGACCTCACGGGGCAGCGATGCCGAGATAGCCTGACGCCGCCCGCATCACCCGCATCTGTAACGCGTCTGCATCCGTCTCACCTCGCAGCAACGCGCCATCGATCATGCCTCGACAGAGTGACAACAAGTCCAGCGCCGCCACCTCCACATCCGTCACGCCATGGCGTCGCAACACCCGCTGCAACACATCCACAATCGCTGCGGTCAGCACCGCGCCCTCTTCCGACAATGGCACCAAGGCCGCGGCGCGATCCAAAGCTTGCGACAGCTGCGGCCAGCCCTTCTGATGCGCGATGGTGGCCGCCACCAACGCCGCCAAAGCCTCAAGCAACGCGCTATCTCGATACGCCAACTCGGCCGCTTGCAACCCATGCAAAAGCCGCGCCCGCTTGGCGCGCACCATCTCGGCAATAATCGCCTCTTTGTTGGGAAAATACTGATAAAGCGACCCCACGGACACGCCCGCCCGCTCAGCCACCGCATTGGTGTTGAACCCTTCAAAGCCCTGCCCAACCAGAATGTGAGCCGAGGCCTGCAAGATCGCATCTACGGTTGCCTGCGCCCGCGCCTGACGCGGTTTTTTACGTGGACTTGCAGACGGTTGCACAGAAATCTTCAAGGGCATAGCAAAGCGAGTCCAAAATATGAATAAACACTCGCATATTGACGGAACCACACTTCAACACAAGGTCTTTCAATGCCTCACTTCTCCCATCACAGCATTCTTATCACCGGTGCCACCGGCGGTATCGGCCGCGCGCTCACCCGCGCCCTGACCGACGCCGGCGCATTGGTCATCGCCACCGGACGCAGCGTACAGGCGCTGGATCGATTAAACGGTGTGCCCTCTGACACGCTGAAGAAAATTCAGGCGGACCTCTCCCAAGCCGAGGGACGTGACACCCTGCTGGCCCAAATCCAAGGCTACCACGTCTCCGGCATCATCCACGCGGCGGGCGTGCAGTTTGCCCAAAATATCCCCGAAGGTCTCGCCAAACACCCGCGCCAATCCGAGCTGGAGCTGGCCCTCAACTTGCAAGCCCCCATCCATCTCACCAGCGCCCTGCTCCCCAAGCTGGCACAGCACCCCAAACCTTTTGTCTCCGCAATCACCTCCTCACTGGCCCTGGCCCCCAAACGGGACGCGCCCACCTACTGCGCCACCAAGGCGGGCCTGCGCCACTATCTGCGCGCCCTGCGCTATCAATGCGCCGACGCCATTCCACAACTGCTGGTGAACGAAGTCCTGCCCGCACTGGTGGACACCCCAATGACCGCCGGTCGCGGCACCGGCAAAGACAGCCCGGAGAAGGTCGCCACCGAAATCCTGCGCGGGCTCGTCGATCAAAAGTCAGAAACATGGATTGGCAAAGCTCGACTGCTGCGCGGCATCAATCGGGTCAGCCCCTCTTTGGCGGCACGCATTTTGCGATAGCTGCACAGAAAACGACACGCCCAAGTCGAATTCCCTCTAGTCATTGCGCAGCAAAACGCCATGGTGCTCCTATGCGTATGATCATCACTTTCTCGGCCCTGTTCCTCTCGGTCATCCTACTGCAGCTCAGTTCCGGCGGCGTGGGGCCTTTGGATGCTCTCTCTGGCATCGCGCTGGACTTCACCACAGAGCAAATTGGTCTATTGGGGTCGGCGCATTTTCTGGGGTTCTTCATTGGCTGTTGGTGGTCGCCACGCCTGATGGGCAGCGTCGGTCACTCGCGCGCCTTTGCCACATTCACGGCGATGGGGGCCATTGGCCTGCTGGGCCACTTCATCATCGTGGACCCTTACGCTTGGGCGTTGATGCGGGTGGCCTCCGGCCTCTGTGTCGCAGGCTGTTTCACCGTGGTCGAGGCTTGGCTGCAATCCAAGGTCACCAACGAAACCCGTGGCCGCGCCATGGGCACCTACCGTGTGGTTGATATGGTCGCCTCCCTCGGGGCTCAACTGGTGATTAGCGTGTTGGAACCAGCCTCCTATGTGTCTTACAACCTGCTCGCGCTGTTGTGCTGCGCGGCACTGTTGCCGATCACTCTGACCACATCCCCACAACCCAAAACACCGGACGCCCCACGCCTACGCCCAAGCTTGGCCTATGCCCGTTCTCCGCTGGCAGTTGCTGGCGTGATTGTTGCCGCGCTCAGTTCCGCCTCTTTTCGCATGGTGGGACCGGTTTACGGTACCGAGGTGGGTTTACAGATTGGACAAATTGCTTGGTTCCTTGCCGCCTTTGTACTGGGCGGCGCCATAGCGCAATATCCTGTTGGCTGGCTGGCCGACAAATTTGACCGCCGCTGGGTGTTGATTTGGTTGTCTGCCGCCGCCGTGGTATCTTGCGCAACAACCGTCGCCATGGGCGCAGGCAGTACAGCCATGATAATGCTCAACGCGGCTTTCTTTGGCTTTACGTCTTTCCCGATTTACTCGGTTTCCGCCGCCCACGCCAATGACTTCGCCACCTCCGAAGAACGCGTGGAGCTCTCCGCCGCCCTCATGTTCTTCTTTGCTGTCGGCGCCATCGGCACTCCGCTGTTGGCTTCCGGCTTAATCGAACGCTTTGGCCCACCTGCCCTCTTCATCATGATTGCCGCCGGTCACGCCTTGCTCATTGTCTTTGGCCTGACCCGCATGTTGGCCCGTCCCACCGCCGCACACCGCACACGTTACGTCTACGCACCACGCACGTCCTTCACTGTGGGCCGCATCACAAAACGTCAGCGAGAAAAGCCCAATCGCACCGAAGACACACCGCCATCCGAAGGCAAATAGCCGCCAAATTTGCACCTCCGTAATACAGTCGCGATACAGACGCATTACCGACGTGAAAATTCGCCTGTGGAATTGGACTTATCTTTGGGCTAATGGGGTCTGAAACAGTTAAGGGACACCCACATGGCGCGCCATCTGATCACCTCGGCCTTGCCGTATATCAACGGCATCAAACACCTAGGCAACCTCGTTGGCAGCCAGCTGCCCGCCGATCTTTTCGCCCGCTACATGCGCGCGCGCGGCCATGAAGTTCTGTTCCTTTGCGCCACAGATGAACACGGCACTCCCGCCGAATTGGCCGCCGCAAAAGCCGGTAAGGATGTCGCCGATTACTGCGCCGAAATGCACGCTGTTCAGACCAAAATTGCCGACGGATTCCGCCTGTCATTTGATCACTTTGGCCGCTCTTCCAGCCAGGAGAACCACGCACTAACCCAACACTTCGCAGGCCGTCTCGCCGACATGGGTCTGATCCGAGAAGTGTCTGAAAAGATGGTCTATTCCAACGCTGACGACCGCTTCCTGCCGGACCGCTATATCGAAGGCACCTGCCCTAACTGCGGCTTTGAAAGCGCGCGTGGGGATCAGTGCGACAACTGCACCAAACAGCTTGATCCCACCGATCTGATCAACCCCTACTCGACCATCTCCGGCTCCACAGATCTGGAAGAGCGCGAGACCAAACACCTGTTCCTTTGCCAATCGCAAATGCGCGACAAACTGCAAGCATGGATCGACAGCAAAACCGACTGGCCAGTGCTGACAACTTCGATTGCCAACAAATGGCTCAATGACGGCGACGGCTTGCAGGACCGCGGCATCACCCGCGATCTCGACTGGGGCGTGCCTGTTAAGAAAGGCGGCGAAGACTGGCCCGGCATGGAAGGCAAAGTCTTCTACGTCTGGTTCGACGCCCCAATCGAATACATCGCCTGTGCTCAAGAATGGGTCGCAGCCGAAAAAGGCACGGATTGGGAGCGCTGGTGGCGGACCGACAAGGGCGCAGAAGATGTGACCTACACCCAATTCATGGGCAAGGATAATGTCCCGTTCCATACTCTGTCTTTCCCAGCGACAATTCTCGGCTCCGAAGAGCCTTGGAAAGCTGTGGATTACATTAAATCTTTCAATTACTTGAACTATGATGGCGGCCAGTTCTCCACCTCGCGTGGCCGTGGCGTATTCATGGATCAAGCGCTTAAAATCCTGCCGTCGGACTACTGGCGGTGGTGGCTGCTAAGCCATGCACCAGAGAGCTCTGACAGCGAATTCACTTGGGAGAATTTCCAGCAATCTGTGAACAAAGACCTCGCAGACGTGCTTGGCAACTTCGTCAGCCGCGTTACCAAATTCTGCCGGTCCAAGTTTGGCGAAGAAGTGCCGGCTGGCGGCACCGAATACTGGGGCTACGACGAAGAGGAACTCGTTAAGGAACTAACCCTCAAAATTCGCTCCTACGAGCAACACATGACTAACATGGAAGTGCGCAAGTCTGCACAGGAACTGCGGGCTATTTGGGTAGCTGGAAACGAGTATCTACAAAATGCTGCGCCATGGTCAGCTTTCAAGGAATCTCCTGAAAAAGCGGCAATGCAAATCCGCCTCGCCCTGAACTTGATCCGGCTCTATGCCGTGATTTCAGCACCTTTCATTCCGGATGCCAAGGAAACCTTGTTGGCTGCGATGCAAACTGAGGACACCAGCTGGCCAGATGATGTGTCGGCGGCTCTCGAGGCTTTGCAACCCGGCCACACCTTCACCGTGCCAGATGTCACCTTCCGCAAGATCAGCGATGATGAACGCGAAGAGTGGCAAGAGAAATTCGCAGGCAAACGCGACAGCTGAACAATCAAAAGCGCGGTCAATTGGCCGCGCTTTTTCTTTCACTCTCCTCTCCTCAGCCCTCCGCGTGACAAAGGTCAAGGTCGAAACGCTCGACTCACGGTACCGCTTTGGTCAATGATGAAGTCGTGCATTCCCTTTTGCACTCAAAGGAGATTGATCCATGGAAGCCATTCTGAATGTGTTCTGGAGTCTTATTGAAGCGCTCCCGCCAGTTGTGTCCGCGTCCCTCCTGATGCTGGGCATCAGCGTCTTTGTTGCGCTCATTCTGGGGTTCGTTGTGGCCAGCATCGCCTCCGGCAAGGAAGCTCGAACCTAACCGACCGAAAGTCTAATTATTTTCATATAGTTACTGGTACCCGCGGCCGGACTCGAACCGGCACGGCCATATTCGGCCTAGAGATTTTAAGTCTCCTGTGTCTACCATTCCACCACGCGGGCAACCAATACGCTAACTAAGGTCAGCGGCGAGACAATAGCCACTTTGCGCCTGGTGTAAAGTGCCGAAACTAGAGCTTTTCACCAGGCGCTTCTCTAGACGGTGGCGGCTTATACAAACTGCGCTCCGGTAGCCACGGGTTCAGCTCTAAAGCCGCTGCTAAAGCATCCTGAGCCTCTGCCTCACGCCCCAAGCCGATTAGCGTTAAAGCCTTTCCAGATAAAGCTGCAACATGGCGTGGAGACAACTCAATCGCGCGGTCTAGATCTGGCAAAGCTGCCTGAAAGTCTTGTCGCAGAAAATTCACAAACGCCCTTTGGTTGTAGCCCTCGGCGTAGTTAGGACAATAACTCACCAAACGATCAAAATCTTCACGCGCACCCAGTAGGTCCCAAGACGATCGTTTTACCATCCCACGATCGAGAATTTCCTGCGCGGTTTCGTCCGGCGCGTCTGCCCAGAGCGCCCACATGTCATTGGACAGCTCCTGCGCGGTCAGTTGGTTATCCGCCACCTGAACTAAAGCAATCAACGCATCAACCTCTGCGGAATGGTCCGGTGCCTGTGGGCACTCCCCCGCAAAAGCCGTCCCAACAGAAAACAGAAAAGCACAAACAGGCTTCATGCCTCATGTTGGCATGACCGAAGCTTCCTCCAAAAGTCACATCTCCGCGAGGCCCGCTTCTTTCACCGCCTGCATGGCAACGTAAGTCGACGTGCTGGCAACATAGGGTAACGCCGAAATCGTCTCCCCGAGTACATGCCGATAGGCGGCCATATTCGTGGTCCTGACCTTAAGCAAATAGTCAAAATGACTGGCAATCATATGGACCTGCTCAATTTCCGGAACTTCCGCTACCGCCGCATTAAAGGCCTGCAAAGCCTTCTCTCGCGTCTCAGATAGCCTAACTTCTACAAAGGCAACATGATCCAATCCGAGCCGGATAGGATCCAGTAACGCTCTGTAGCCGGTAATCACACCTTCGCTCTCAAGTCTTCGCAAACGCGCTTGCGTTGGGCTCTTGGACAATCCGATTTCCTTCGCAAGATCCGTAATGGAAATCCGCCCGTCCCGCGCCAGAACATTTAGAATCGACCGGTCATAGCGATCCAGATCAAACTTGTCGTTTTGCAAAGCCTACACCCCATTTTTCAGCCACGATGGCAATCCTGGAGGCAACCTTCAGTCAAATGGACCGCGAATGCAAAGGTATACTGGAGTAAAGGACAGGAGACCTCCATGAGCAACGCGCGCGAACTGATCGACACCAGCACTTACCGCAAAGAAGCACCTTTAGTGGAGGAGCTTATGGCCGCAAGTGGCCTGAGCAGCGCCGACCGCAAGGCCATCTGTGACAAAGGTGCCTCGTTAGTGCGCGAAATCCGCGAAGAGACCAGCCCAGGAATGATGGAGGTCTTCCTGGCGGAATACGGCCTCTCTACAGACGAAGGCGTGGCGCTGATGTGCTTGGCTGAAGCGCTCCTACGTGTACCGGATGCGGATACCATAGACGCGTTGATTGAAGACAAAATTGCTCCGTCCGATTGGGGGAAGCATCTGGGTCAATCTACATCTTCACTTGTGAACGCCTCTACATGGGCCTTGTTGCTCACTGGTAAGGTCATGGACGACCAAAACACCGGCTTGGTAGGTACGCTGCGTGGCGCTGTAAAACGCCTTGGCGAACCAGTAATCCGCACCGCTGTTGGGCGTGCGATGAAAGAAATGGGCCGGCAATTTGTGCTTGGCGAGTCCATCACTTCCGCCATGAAACGCGCTGAAAGCATGGAGAAAAAGGGCTATACCTACTCCTACGACATGTTGGGGGAAGCGGCCAAAACCGACGCCGACGCGATGCGCTATCACCTTGCGTACTCCCGCGCGATCACGGCCATAGCCTCGGCCTGCACCCATGCGGACACCCGCGACAACCCCGGCATCTCCGTAAAACTATCGGCTCTGCACCCACGCTATGAGGTGGCGCAAAAAGACCGAGTCATGGAAGAGCTGGTCCCGCGCCTGCGCTCTCTCGCGCTGCTGGCAAAATCGGCTGGCATGGGACTTAACATCGACGCGGAAGAAGCCGACCGGCTGGCTATTTCCATGGATGTCATTGAAACCGTGCTCAGCGAGCCAGCATTGGCCGGTTGGGACGGCTTCGGCGTGGTCGTACAAGCCTATGGCAAACGTGCAAGCGCAACGCTGGACTACCTCTACGAGCTCTCGCAAAAACTGGACCGCAAGATCATGGTGCGGCTTGTAAAAGGTGCTTATTGGGATACCGAAGTCAAACGCGCACAGGTCGAAGGAATCGACGGCTTCCCGGTCTTCACCAACAAAGCTGCCACAGACGTCTCCTACATTGCCAATGCGCGCAAGCTGCTGAGCATGACGGACCGCATCTACCCGCAATTTGCGACGCACAACGCTCATACAGTGGCGGCAATCCTGCATATGGCGAAAGACAAAACCGCCTTTGAATTCCAACGGTTACACGGCATGGGCGAAGCTCTGCACGACATTGTACTGCAGGATCAAAGCACCCGTTGCCGGATTTACGCCCCTGTTGGTGCACACCGCGATCTGCTTGCCTATTTGGTGCGTCGCCTGCTGGAAAATGGCGCAAACTCATCGTTCGTGAACCAGATCGTGGACGAGGAGGTTCCCGCCGAAACTGTCGCCAGCGACCCCTTTGACCAGGTGCAATCCACCGAAGGCCAACTGCCGCGTGGCCCAGAGCTCTTTGCACCGGAGCGGGTGAATTCCAGGGGCTTTGATCTAACCGACAAACCCACATTGGACGCTTTGGACATGGCACGTGAGCTGTTCCGAAATACGCAATGGAACGCGGCTCCGCTATTGGCGAAGGACCCAGCGCCAGAATCAGCACAACCGGTGGACAACCCATTCCTGCCAACCGACAGCCCAGGCACCGTGGCGCATGCCAGCGCGGCGGACGTGGAAAGCGCCTTGAGCGCGGCCAAGCCTTGGGGCGACCCCCCAGAGGAACGCGGCGATGTGCTGGCCAGAGCGGCAGATCTCTATGAGGCAAACTACGGCGCGCTCTTTGCCCTGCTGACCCGCGAGGCAGGCAAAACGCCCAACGACGCAGTGGCCGAATTGCGCGAAGCCGTTGATTTTTTGCGCTACTACGGCGCAAACGCACCGAGCGCTCCGGCCGCAGGTGTGTTCACCTGCATCTCCCCGTGGAACTTCCCACTGGCGATCTTCTCAGGACAGGTCGCGGCTGCTTTGGCCGCAGGCAATGCTGTTCTTGCCAAGCCAGCGGATCAAACACCGCTGATCGCTTTTGAGGCCGTCAAACTCCTCCACGAAGCAGGCGTTCCCCGTGATGCGCTGCAACTTCTGCCCGGCACAGGCGCAACCGTTGGTGCTGCGCTGACATCCGATCCGAGAGTCAACGGCGTCGCCTTCACTGGCTCCACCGCCACGGCCCTGCGCATTCGGTCCACAATGGCGGACAACATGGCCCCTGGCGCGCCCTTGATTGCTGAGACGGGCGGCTTGAACGTCATGATTGTGGACAGCACCGCCCTGCCCGAACAAGCCGTAACGGCCATTGTCGAGAGCGCCTTCCAATCCGCCGGCCAGCGCTGTTCTGCATTGCGCTGCCTCTATGTGCAGGAAGACATAGCAGCAAACCTGCTGGAGATGCTGACCGGCGCAATGAAGGAACTCTCGCTGGGCGACCCATGGCTGCTGTCCACAGACAGCGGACCAGTTATTGACGAGGCGGCGCGTCGTGGGATTGCCGACCATATCGCGCAAGCCCAATCGGAAGGCCGTGTGCTGTTCCAGCTGCCCACGCCGCAAACCGGTACTTTCATTGCGCCAACCCTGATCAAGGTGAATGGCATTGCGGAACTGGAAGGCGAGATATTTGGGCCCGTTTTGCATGTCGCCACCTTCAAGTCCAACGAGTTGGACGCAGTGATTGATGCGATCAATGCCACCGGCTATGGGCTGACGTTTGGCCTACAGACCCGAATTGATGACCGCGTGCAGCATGTCTCAGATCGTGTGAAAGCCGGCAACATCTACGTAAACCGCAACCAGATCGGCGCGATTGTCGGCTCGCAACCCTTTGGTGGCGAAGGGCTTTCCGGCACCGGGCCGAAAGCGGGCGGTCCGCACTACCTCGCACGGTTTGCGGCCGTGGCATCTGAAGACGCAGGCTCTTGGGACGGCGTGATGCCCGCAGATGTGGTACAGGCAGAGCTGGACAAAGCAAACCGAGCAGCAAGCCAAACGCACGGCACGACCATTTCCTTACCCGGCCCCACTGGTGAGTCCAATCGCTTGTCCAGCTACCCGCGAGAGCCAATGCTGTGTATGGGGCCAGGCCCTGAGGCCGCTAAGAAGCAGGCCGAAATTGTGCAAAGCCTCGGTGGCCAAGCCATTTTGGCAACAGGAGAACTTCCTGCGTCGGCGCTCGCCACCCTGCGAGACGTTTCTGGCGCCATTTGGTGGGGCGATGCAGCTCAAGCGCGCTCCTACGATCAGGCGCTGGCGCAGCGGGATGGGCCAATCTTGCCACTGATCACCGGACGACCAGATGCGGCGCGTGTGCTGGGCGAACGTCATGTTTGTGTGGACACCACAGCAGCGGGCGGCAACGCGGCGCTTTTGAGCGGGAGCAGTTGACCTTCCGCACAAATCCCCGCAGCTTGGCGCCATGTTTCCAATACGCGACCACAACCCCTCCGGACGCACGCCTTATGTCGTCTATGCGCTGATTCTTCTGAACGTCGGGGTTTTCCTGACATATCAGCCAATTATGGGGGACAATCAGCGTCTGGCCCAGTTCTTTCTGGACTGGGCCTTGCTGCCTAGTGAAGTCACTGAAGGACGCCAATTGCATGGCCTTTTGACCTCCATGTTCCTGCACGGCGGCTGGATGCATCTCCTGGGCAACATGCTGTTCCTATGGATCTTTGGCGACAACCTTGAGGACGAAATGGGCCACTTCGGCTTTTTGGCCTTTTACCTCCTATCTGGCCTCGGCGCGGATTTTGCCCAGATTGCCGCCGATCCGGAAAGCCAAATTCCGATGGTCGGTGCCTCCGGCGCCATCGGCCGGGGTAATGGGGGGCTACCTTTTGCTTTTTCCCAAGGCAAAGGTCGATATCTTGCTGATATTGATCATCATTTTCCGCATCTTCACTATTCCCGCTTGGGTCATGTTGGGAGTCTGGTTCGCGCTGCAGGTGTTTAATGGCGTGGCGGTCGACACAGCCGGTGGCGGGGTTGCGCATTGGGCCCATGCGGGCGGTTTTATTGTGGGGGCGGTTCTGGCGATCCCTGCGTGGTTGAAACGCGGCGGCACGCGTTATTGGCTGCAAACCCATGGCCATCCACCGCAACCTGAAGCCAAGTATAAGTTGAGTCAAAGTTCCGTGCCCCGCGTGAGGAGAAAACGTCGATGAGTCAAAAACTTACCTGTTTCTGCGGCTCTGTGGAACTGCGGGTCACACTCACACAAGGCCCAAGTGAAGCCATGCTCTGCGACTGTTCCTTTTGCCGCCGACGGGCCGTGCCCAATGTGGATGTGAAACTTGCGGACTTACAGGTGGTCAAAGGCCATGAGTGTCTGACGCTGTACACTTGGGGCACCGGCACAGCAAAACACTACTTCTGCCGGAACTGTGGCATCTACACGCATCACCAGCGCCGCTCACGTCCGGAAGTATACGGCGTCAATATTGGCGCACTGGAAGGTGTGAACCCCAGCGACTTTGCGCCTTTCGGCTGGGTTGACGGTGTCAATCATCCGTCAGACAAAAAAACCTGACCCAATTGGGCCAGGTTCTACATTTTCACAGAATTGCAAAAGCCGGATAAGCGCCGCGCACGTTACCCGTTGCGGATGACTTTTGCGAAGGTGGAGAAAATCGGCTCATTGGCCACGATCAGCTCACCATCTTCCAAAATGTTACCTTCTCGGTGCATCGGCTCCACTAGAGCGCCCGCTTCTTTGGCAATCAACAGACCAGCAGCCACGTCCCAAGGCTGCAGCTTACGCTCCCAGAAGCCTTCATAGCGGCCTGCGGCCACATAGGCGAGATCCAAAGATGCTGCGCCAAAGCGGCGTACACCAGCGGTAGCTGGCAAAATCCGTGCGAGGTCTTGCAGGGTTTCTGGCAGGTCGGCCCGACCGGCAAAAGGCAGGCCAGTGGCAAAGATCGACTCGATCATGCGGTGACGGCCGGACACGCGCATGCGCAGGCTGTCGTTCAGCCAGGCACCCTCGCCTTTTTCCGCGTAAAACATCTCATCTTTGGCAGCGTCAAACACCACACCAGCAACGATTTCGCCTTTATGTTCCAAAGCGATAGAGATCGCCCAGTGAGGCAAGCCGTGCAAGAAGTTGGTGGTGCCATCCAGCGGATCAACGATCCAACGGCGGGTCGGGTCTTTGCCTGCAATCTCGCCGCCTTCTTCGGCGATCCAGCCATAGGTTGGGCGCGCACCCAGCAGCTCTTCTTTCAGGATTTCTTCGGCGGCGATGTCGGCGCGGCTGACAAAGTCGCCTGCCCCTTTGGTCGACACCTGTAGGTTTTCAACTTCGCGGAAGTCTTTGACCAGCGACCGGCCCGCTTTGCGAGCGGCCTTCATCATGATGTTCAGATTTGCGCTGCCCGGCATGGCACGGCTCCTTTTGACACAGAGCGCGCGTATACGCCCGTAATCCCTTTTTGCCAAGGCCTTATAGGGCCTATTGCGCCGGTTAGGAAACGCCGCGTCACTAAAACTGGTTAAAAGCTGCCGACCCTTGCCAGATAAGAGTGTCCCGCCCAAGCTGTATTCAAAGCTTTGGAGGACACCCAAATGACAGAACAGATGCAGCGCATGGTGCTGGCCAGCCGCCCGACAGGCGAGCCGAAGGACGAAAATTTCCGTTTGGAAACAGTGAACTTACCCGAGATTGGCGAGGGCGAAGTGCTGGTACGTGTGCACTACATGTCGTTGGATCCTTACATGCGCGGGCGGATGGATGACGCAAAATCCTACTCCGCAGCGGTGCAGATTGGAGAAACCATGGGAGGGGGTGCAGTGGGAGAGGTAATTGCCTCAAACCACAAGGACTTTGCCCCCGGCGATTTTGCCCTTGGCATGTTTGGCTGGGCCACCCATGGCGTGGCAAAAGGCCATGAAATACAGAAACTTAACCCCGAGCTGGCCCCCATCACCACAGCGCTTGGTGTGATGGGTATGCCGGGCTTTACCGGATGGTACGGGTTGACCGAGCTGGGCAAACCCCAAGAAGGCGAAACGCTGGTTGTGGGCGCGGCGACAGGGCCAGTTGGGTCCATGGTGGGGCAAATTGCCAAATCCATGGGTCTGCGTGTGGTTGGCATTGCCGGTGGTGTCGAGAAATGTGCAAAGGCAACAGAGACTTACGGCTTTGATGCCTGCATTGATCACAAGGCCTTTGAGACGGCAAGCGATCTGCGCAAGGCTGTCGCGGCAGAATGTCCGCAAGGGCTTGATATCTATTTTGAAAATGTCGGCGGCAAGCTGTTGGACGCGGTACTGCCGTTGATGAATGTTGGCGGGCGTATTCCGCTCTGTGGCATGATTGCGTGGTACAACGCCGGAGGACTAGGTGCAGACGCGGCGATGGAGAGCCTGACGGGGCCACGCCTATGGCGGACTATTCTGGTTAACCAACTGTCGGTGAACGGCTTTATTATCTCCAACCACTACGACCGTTATGGCGATTTTCTGCGCGACGTCGGGCCAAAACTGGCCGCTGGAGAGATCGCTTATGGGGAGGACATTGCCGAAGGGTTGGAGAATGCGCCCGCGGCATTCCGCTCTCTACTGAGAGGCGGAAACAAGGGGAAACAACTGGTAAAACTGATATAAGTGTCCGCTGACGCAACGGGTGAGATTAAGGTTTGGCAAAAGCCAAAAACCAAGTCGGTATTGCGTCGGTATCGCGACTGTTTTGCGGAGGTGGGGGTTTCGTACCCCTGCCTCCGGTAAACACAACGGGCGTTGCTCGTTAATGCATCAAAATCTGCGCTTCGCGCACCTTGAGCGATGGCCGCGCATCTTCGCCATAGACGTGGACACCTTCAGAGAGCAGTTCCGGAAACAACTCATAAATCTCATCCTGTACCGCCTGCGCCATGGAGGAGAGGCCCTCATGGCCCGGCATGAAACTCTCGCTTGGAATGCCGCCTCCATAAATGATCTCGTGACGATCAAACAAAAGATGCAAGTAGGTAACTTCGGCCTCTTCTACCTGCACAATGGTGTCACCGTTGATGAGCGCCTGAGCGGGAACCAGCACCTCACGCTCACCAAAGTTCACCTCGACCCGCCAGCCGCGCAGCATCATGCGGTGTTGTGGAGACACCATGAGCGGCACGTCATTGCCAAGCGCACCCGGTGCAAAGCGGATCGGTGCCAAAGCACCGCGTGCCGGCACCGTGCGGCGACCGATCCAGCGCAGCGGCTGAAACCCATGGTCCATGGTTAAGATCAAGTCGCCAGGCTCTAACGCTTCGACCGGGCGCTCGCCTGACTGTGTGATGATTTTGGTACCTTCAACAAAACACGGTACAAAGTCCCATTCCTCACGGCTCGATGTCAGGCCGGAAAAATTGTTGCCCAACAGGCCATCTAGGCTGATGGATTGGATAGGTCCTGCTTCAAGCGCGGCCTGATCGGCGTTGTCAGAAAACTCTGGCGCGAGATAGGCGTTGCCGTTGGTGTCTTGAAATAGCACGGCGGAATAGGTCGCGGTCGACCCATCCACGTAGGTGATGGTGGCGTTGTAGACGGCGGTGCCGTCAAAGGTCTGAGGACTTCCGCCATCCACCGTAAAGCGATCGTTCGGGCTGTTGTCCATGTCATAGAATGATCCAACGTTGCCAAAGCGCGAGATCTCGACAAAGTCATTTACAAGAGGATTGCCCGGACCACCAAAGGTCAACCCCTCCAAAGCCGACGCATTTTCCGCGCGTGTGTTGCCTTCGATAGTGTCGATATCGGCCAGTTGACCGATTGAGATTGCATTAAACGTGGTAGGCATGGACAAAACTGGAGCCGCCCGCGCCACAGCCCTGACAGAGGCCAAGTGCGCGATGGGAGGTACTCCACCCCCTAAACTGATGAACCGTTACACAACAACATGGACGCGACTGACCAAATTGTTCAGGGGGAGAAATACAAGAAAACTCTCACCATACAGTTTACTGTGATTGCAAACGTCGGGCTTCTTCGCCCGCTAATTGAATTAGATCCTGCATATATGGCTTTTCTAGGTCTGCCGTGCGGGTTGCGGCGAACAATGCGCGTGTCAGGCCCTGTTCGGTGATTGGGCGCGTGACATAGTCTGAACTGTATTTCACCTCACGCACCACCCAATCGGGCAATACGGACACCCCGCGGTTGGATGCCACCAAAAGCAGGATCACGGCGGTGAGCTCCGCCTGACGAACCGCACCAGGCTCGACTTTGGCGGGGGTAAGCAACTGGGAAAACACATCCAGACGCGAGCGTTCCACCGGATAGGTGATCAGGGTTTCGCCACGAAAATCTTCCGCTTCAACAAAATCTTTTTGCGCCAACCTGTGAGAGGACCCGGCAACAAAAACCGGCGCATAGTCAAACAAATGGCTGAAGGACACATTGGGTAGGTTTTCAGGGTCCGAACTGACGACAAGGTCCACTTCCTCTTTCTGAAGCGCAGGCATGGCATCAAAGGCAAGGCCGGGTCGAATGTCGACATCCACATCGGGCCATTTTTTGCGGAACTGTTCCAGCACAGGAAAGAGCCACTCGAAACAAGCGTGACATTCAATGGCGATGTGCAGGCGGCCGGAGCTACCGTCGCGCAGACCGTTAAATTCTGACTCAAGTTTCTCGACCTCTGGCAAAACCTGATGCGCCAAACGCAAAAGACGCATTCCAGCAGCAGAAAGTTTCATCGGCTTAGAGCGACGCACAAAAAGTTCCACCCCGGCCTGCTCTTCCAAGCCTTTGATTTGATGAGACAAAGCTGACTGCGTGATATTCAGCTGATCGGCAGCACGGGCCAGTCCGCCACATTCATGGATCGCACGTACAGTGCGCAGATGGCGGAATTCGATGTGCATCTTCATATGCGGCTCATGACTTTCTTGAGAATTATGAATTTGCGTAAAGATGCCACGTGTGAGACACGAGGACAACCGCAAGTCACAGGATACTGTTATGACCACGCCTCAAGTCTCATTTGAATTCTTCCCGCCACAGAACTTGGAAGCGTCTTTTCGGCTGTGGGACACCGTGCAATCTCTCGCACCCCTGAATCCCCGTTTTGTTTCGGTAACTTATGGCGCTGGCGGCACCACGCGCGATCTAACCCGTGAAGCGGTGGCCACCCTACACAAATCTTCCGGTCTGAACGTGGCGGCGCATTTGACCTGTGTGAATGCGTCCAAAGCCGAGACCCTGGAAATTGCGGAAGGTTTTGCGGCGGCTGGCGTGTCTGAGCTGGTGGCGCTCCGCGGCGACCCTCCCAAGGGCAGCAACGGGTTTGAACCGCATCCAGAGGGATTTGCCAATTCCGTAGAGCTGATCGAAGCGCTGGCGAACCGCGGCAAGTTCAACATCCGCGTGGGCGCCTATCCTGAGAAGCACCCGGAAGCGGCGGACATGCAGGCCGATGTGGAGTGGCTGAAGCGTAAGATTGACGCCGGAGCCAATGAGGCGATCACACAGTTCTTCTTTGAGGCCGAGACCTTCCTGCGCTTCCGCGATGCCTGCGCCAAAGCGGGCATTGATGCGCCGATCTTGCCCGGTGTGCTGCCGATCGAGAACTGGAAAGGCGTGCGCAAATTTGCCGAGCGCTGTGTCACAGCTGTGCCCGCATGGCTGATCGACGCCTTTAAAAAGGCGGAACGGGACAATCGCGAAGACCTGTTGGCGACTGCTGTATGTACAGAGATGTGCTCTGAGCTGCTGGACGAAGGCGTGGACAGCCTACATTTTTATACGATGAACCGCCCCGAGCTGACCCGTGATGTTTGCCACGCACTTGGCGTGACCCCGGCAGTGAAACTGGAAAACGTGGCGTAACGGCGCCCTGCCCCTCTTGAGGTGCGGAAAAATTTGCGGCCTTCTTTGCAATGTCAAAGGAGGCCGTTTTCATGACCCCACATCACTACGCCACATCTGTTGAGCAACTGGCCTCGATGGACGCCATCCTGTCGATGAGCGGGCTGGCGTTTATGCGTGCGATCATTAATGGCGAACTGGCGGGACCGCCCATCGGGGAAACGCTTGGGTTCAAACCGATTGTGGCGGACGAAGGCACCGTGACTTTTGAAGGCACGCCGGAATTTGCCACCATGAACCCGATTGGCACAGTGCATGGCGGTTGGTACGGCACCATACTGGACAGCTGTATGGCCTGCGCGGTGCAGACGATGCTGCAACCTGGGCAGATTTACACAACGCTGGAATATAAGATCAACATCCTGCGCCCGATTCCCGTCGGCATGACTGTGCACGCCGTGGGCAAAGTGCAGCATGTTGGGCGCTCCACGGGGATTTCCGTTGGGGAGGTACGCGGGGTTAAGGACGGCAAGCTTTATGCGACCGGATCCACCACCTGCATCGTGATGCAAGGCCCAAAGCGGTAGCACGGGAGGGCTCTGCCCTCGGCGCAGCAAAGCTGCCCCTTCACCCGAGATATTTAAGGACCGTGAATGCGGGGTTGCACCGGCTGCAGGCCTGTCGCAGGGTCGCGCAAAACGTGGAGGGTGACATGCGGGCTTTGTTGCAACGGGTAAGTGAAGCGCAAGTGCGCGTGGATGGCGCAGTGATTGGCCAATGTGGGCCGGGATTGATGGTGCTGGTCTGCGCGATGCAGGGCGACACCGAAGTGCAGGTGGAAAAGCTCGCCGCCAAAGTGGCGAAGTGCCGGATATTTCAAGATGAAACCGGCAAGATGAACAAGTCTGTGGCGGATATTGGCGGCAGCGCGTTGGTGATCAGCCAGTTTACCTTGGCGGCGGACACCCGCAGCGGCAACCGACCGGGATTTTCCACCGCTGCTGCGCCGGATGCCGGAAAACAACTTTATGAGTTGTTTGCCCAAAAGCTTGGCGAGGTTGTGCCGGTACAGACAGGAGAGTTTGGTGCGGACATGAAGGTCTCGCTGACCAATGACGGGCCGGTCACAATCTGGATGGAGGTCTGAGGTCGGCCAGCCTCAACTCTTTTTCACAAACTTTGTCAGGATCACAATCCGCTGGCTTTCCACCCGACCTTCAATGTGTTCCGGGTTGTCCGTCACCAGTGAGATGTTGCGCACCGAGGTGCCCCGTTTGGCGGTGAAGCCTGCGCCTTTCACAGGCAGGTCCTTGATCAGCACCACGGTGTCACCTGATGTGAGCACCGCGCCGTTGCTGTCGCGATGAGCAATGGTATCCTCCGCGTCCGAAAGACCTGCTTCAGCCCAGCCCTGCACCTCCGGTTCCAGATAGGCCATGTCGAGCAAGTCACGCGCCCAAGGGGCCTCTGGTAGCGCTTTGAGCAGGCGCCACGCCAAGACCTGCACAGCAGGCTCCGTGCTCCAAATCGCCTCATGCAGGAATTGCCAATGTGGTCCGTCCTGCGGACCGTCAGCGACGCCCGCGGCACATGTGGCGCACAGATCAACAGAGACATCCTGCGGCACAACAGCCACGGGAGACACAGCGCCAATAGCGCCGCAAAGAGCACAGGAGGTGGACATAGAGCGCTCCAGCTTGTGGGTTACTCGGTCATCGCCAGCATGGCGTTGATGGCCTTTTGCCAGCCCGCATAACGCCCTTCGCGCCAACTGTCATCCCGCTTTGGCGTGAACTGGCTCTGTTTCTCCCAAGTGGCGGCAAAGCCTGCCATGTCCGGATAGGCCCCGATCTGCATGCCCGCGAGCCAAGCAGCCCCTTTGGCGGTGCTTTCCGCCACCACGGGCCGATCCACCGGCGCGCCGAGAATGTCAGACAGGAACTGCATCGCCCAATCTGAGGCAATCATCCCGCCATCCACGCGCAACACCGTGTCGCCGGAGAAGTCAAAATCCGCCTGCATGGCTTCGAGCAGATCGCGAGTTTGAAACCCTACGCTTTCCAGCGCTGCACGGGAGAACTCTTTAGGGCCGGAGCCTCGGGTCAAACCAAAGACCGCGCCGCGCGCCTCCGGATTCCAATAAGGCGCGCCGAGACCCACAAAGGCAGGCACCAGGATCAGTTCCTGACCAGCGTCAGCAGCATCCGCCAAGGCCGCCGTTTCAGAGGCGTCGTTGATGATGCCAAGCCCGTCGCGCAGCCATTGCACCACCGCACCCGCGATGAAGATCGCGCCTTCAAGCGCATAGGTCGGCTTGCCATCCAGTTGATAGGCGATGGTGGTCAGCAGGCGGTTTTGCGAGGTGACCGGCGTGTCACCAGTGTTCAGAAGCGCAAAACAGCCCGTGCCATAAGTAGACTTCAGCATCCCGGCTTGAAAACAGGCCTGCCCAATGGTGGCGGCCTGCTGATCCCCAGCCACACCGCGAATGGGGATCGCTGCGCCAAACAGATCCGCATCAGTTTCGCCAAAGTCTGCGGCACAGTCTTTGACCTCCGGCAGCATCGACATGGGAATGCCCAGAAGCCCGCAAATGTCTTCGCTCCACGCACCATTGTGGATGTCGTAAATCAACGTGCGCGCCGCGTTGGTGGCGTCGGTGGCATGCACCTTGCCGCCGGTCAGCTTCCAGATCAGATAACAATCCACGGTGCCAAACAGCAGCTCACCCGCCTCTGCCGCCGCGCGGGCGCCTTCGACGGTGTCCAAAATCCACTTGATCTTGGTGCCGGAAAAATAGGGATCCAGCAGTAGGCCAGTGGTGGCCTGAACCATCTTCGCATGGCCGCCCGCCTTTAGCTCCTCGCAGATCGCAGCGGTGCGGCGGTCTTGCCAGACAATGGCGTTGTATACCGGCTCGCCTGTCATCTTGTTCCAGACCAGAGTGGTCTCGCGCTGGTTGGCGATGCCAATGGCGTCAATGTCTTTGGCAGAGAGCTTGGCCCGCGCCAAAGCACCGGAGCAGGTTTCCACCGTGGTGACCCAGATATCTGCCGGATCATGCTCCACCCAGCCCGATTGCGGGAAGTGTTGCTCAAACTCTAGCTGGGCGCTGGCAATGGGGCGGATATCTCCGTCAAATACAATCGCGCGGCTGGATGTGGTGCCCTGATCAATGGCGAGAATATGGGTCATCGGTCCCCTCCCTGAACTCTGTTGCTGGCACAGTAGGCGTGCAAAACTGTTACCGCAATCAGGAAGGGCGCAGCTTTACGCCGCGCCCTACTATTTTTTTCGTAGATATCCTTCACGGTCCCCAAATATCCCGGGGGTGAAGGCACCGCATCGCGGTGACGAGGGGGCTGGCCCCCTCCCCTCTGCACCGGATCAGGCCGCCGATTCGTCGCTTGCCCATTCCCATGGGCGGACAAAATCGCCAAGCACCCTACCGACTTCTTCGTCAGAAGCATCACCAGATTTCTTAACTTGCGCGACCAGACCACGCTTCTTGTCATCCAGCACAAAATCGACCCGCGCTGGCACGCCTTCTTTCTCAAGCGCCGCATTGTAGATGCGGGTTATCGCCGCTTTGCGCAGGTCCGGCTTGAAGATTTTACCCACGGCGGTTTTGGGCAGTTCCGGCATGATCTCCACGTATTTTGGATGCGCGGCGCGTTCATGCACGTGCACCTTGGCGTGGCTCATCAAATCCTCAACTGTCGCGGTCGCACCGTCCACCAATTCAACATAGACACAAGGTACTTCGCCTGAGTGGCTGTCTGGCTGACCGATGGCACCGGCAAAAGCCACATCGTGATGTGCCAGCAGGGCCTCTTCGATTTCGGCAGGGTCGATGTTGTGACCACCACGGATGATCAGGTCTTTAGCCCGACCGGTAATCCAGAGATATCCGTCTTCGTCCAGGCGCCCGAGATCGCCGGTGCGCAGATGCGTGCCGTAGTGGAACAGATCAACGTTTTTATCCGCTTCGGTGTAGGTGTTGCCCGCGTAAACGCCCGGGTTGGACACACAGATTTCGCCCACTTCGTCCGCGGCGCATTCCACCGGACCGTCAGGCGTGTTTTTAATGATGCGCACATCAGTGTAGGGGAACGGCAGGCCAACGGAACCAACTTTCTTGGCACCGGATGGCGGGTTGCAAGACACAAGACAGGTCGCCTCTGTCAGACCGTAGCCTTCGACAATGTCGACACCACAGGTGCTTTCAAAGCGTTTGAACAGCTCCATCGGCATGGGCGCGGAACCGGAGAAGGCGGTTTTCACGGAAGAAATATCCGCATCCACCGGACGCTGCATCAGCGCAGAGACTGCGGTTGGAACAGTGATGATGAAGGAGATTTTCCAGCGTTCGATCAGCTTCCAGAAGTTGTCAAACACGCCATCACCGCGATACCCCGCCGGTGTCGGGAAGACCACATGTGCGCCGGATTTGATCGCGGCTTGCATAATAACGTGCACCGCAAACACGTGGAACAGCGGCAGCGGGCACATAATATTGTCTTCTTCGGTAAAGAGTAGACGATCGCCGAGCCAGCCGTTGTAGATCATGCCCGAATACAGATGCTGCGCCACCTTCGGCATGCCTGTCGTACCGCCGGTGTGGAAATACGCGCCCACGCGGTCACCCCCGCTGTCGGCAAATTGCAACGTGGTTGGGTATTTCGCCAGCTCTTTGTTGAAGTCTTTGAAATCCGCGTGCTGCGGGCCTGTGACTTTGGGCCGGATAAGCGGCACAATCCAGGACTTTGGCGGGGTCAGGTATTTGACCAGATCAATTTCCAGAACCGTGTGCACATGCGGGGCATGGCGCACGGCCTCAGCCACCTTTTGGGCCACGTCGGTTTTTGGGAAGCCTTTAAGGGTCACCACCACTTTTGCGTCGGTTTCGCGCAGGATGGCAGAGATCTGCTCCGGCTCCAGAAGCGGGTTGATCGGATTCACAATGCCCGCAACCATACCACCAAGCAGCGCATACATGGTCTCGTTACAGTTCGGCAGCACAAAGGCCACAGTGTCTTTTTCACCTACGCCAAGATCGCGGAACATGTTGGCCGCTTGGGTGGTCTTGGCGTGCAACTCGGACCAAGTGACAGTTTCGGCTTTGTCTTTGGGGCCGGAGAAAATCTGATAGCTGACCGCCGGACGGTTTGGAAACTTGTCCTTGGTGTTGGTCAACATCTCATAGACCGTGGTCGGGTTGTCCCGCTGATCCCACGGTTTTTCATTCTCGATGGCTTTCAGGTCTGCCAAAGATTCAAAGCTCATAGTCTATTCTCCCCCCTTGGGATGATTGCCCCAATCCGCCAGACCTCCGCCAGTCTGACCCACGTTGGATGCGTTCCGTCAAGATGATCCCAAAAACACCTTGCGCCCTGTTCAAAGCCAGCCGAACCTAAGGTCAAGCTGGCCTGAAACGTTACGTCAGATTAACCGGAAAAGGGATGCAGTCCACCTCTAATTCAGCCAGCGGAAGCGTGGACCATTCAGCCGCGAGCCCTCTCTGATTTAGGCAGCGCCAGCGGTGAACTGAAGACGGGCCAGTTTGGCATAGAGCCCGCCTTCGGCCACCAATTCATCATGGCGGCCTTGAGCCACGATGCGACCCTCATCCATCACGATGATACGGTCGGCTTTTTTAACTGTGGCCAATCGGTGGGCGACAATGATGGTGGTGCGGCTCTCAGCCAGTTCATCCACCGCCGCCTGCACCAAGCGCTCACTTTCCGCATCCAAGGCCGACGTGGCCTCATCCAAGAGCAGCACCGGCGCGTCGCGTAGAATAGCACGGGCGATGGCAATGCGTTGTTTCTGACCACCCGACAGCATCACACCGCGTTCACCCAGCGGGCTGTCATAGCCTTCTGGCAGCGCTGTGATAAACTCATGCGCCGCAGCAGCGTTCGCAGCTGCTTCGACTTCAGCGTCCGTTGCATCCAAGCGGCCAAAGCGGATGTTTTCCCGCGCGCTGTCAGCAAAGATCACCGGGTCTTGCGGCACCAGCGCCATATGCTGGCGAAAGTCGTCCCGTTGCATGTCTTGCAGCGCCACACCGTCAAGCTTCACCTGCCCGTTAGCCGGGTCATAAAAGCGCTGGATCATCTGTATGATGGTGGTTTTACCGGCGCCGGACGGACCAACAAGGGCAACGGTTTCACCGGGTTGAATGGTCAGGTTCACCGCATCCAAAGCAGAAACATTTGGCCGCGACGGGTATTGGAAAGACACGTCGTCAAACCGGATTTCACCTTTGACCGGCGCAGGCAAAACTTTCGGGTTGGTCGGATCGATGACACTGTCTTCAGTATAGAGTAACTCCACCAGACGTTCCGTGGCGCCAGCGGCGCGTTGCAGCTCACTCCAGATCTCAGACAAGGCACCGACTGCCCCTGCCACCATCACGGAATAAATCACAAACTGCACGAGAACGCCCACGCTCATACCTCCGGCGCGCACGTCGCGTGCGCCCATCCAGAGCACAACCACCACGCCGGTGAAGATCAGGAAAATCACAATCATCGTGAGCAATGCACGGGTGTTGATCCGGCGCATGGCTGCGGTCAATGACAGGTCTGTGACGCGGTCAAAGTTGGTCCGGGTTTGGATCTCATGGGTAAAGGCTTGCACGGTTTGAACCGACAACAGCGCCTCAGAGGCATTGCCGGAGCTTTCCGCAATCCAATCCTGGTTTTCACGGCTGAGTTTGCGCAGACGGCGCCCCAGCACCATGATAGGCACAATCACCATCGGCACCACCAACAACACCATCAAGGTGAGTTTTGTGGAGGTGAACAACATCAGCACCAGACCACCAAGAAACAGCAACACATTGCGTAGAGCGATTGAGATGGACGAGCCAATCACAGACTGGATCACGGTGGTATCCGTGGTGATGCGGCTCAGAACTTCGCCGGTCATTACGTTCTCAAAGAACGCCGGGCTCATGTTGATGACACGGGCAAACACCGCTTTACGGATATCTGTGACCACCAGTTCACCAAGACGTGTCACCAGCAGGTAACGCAGCGCCGTGCCTACGGCGAGCATTGCAGCAATGGCCAGCGCGGCGAGAAAATACTTGTCCAGAAGCGCGTCGCTTTCAGTGCCAAAATTATCCACTACTCGGCGCACAGCCACAGGCAACATCAGCGACACAGAGGCAGTAAGTGTTAACGCACAAAGTGCCAAAAACACCAGAAAACGGTAAGGAGCCAAAAACGGGCGCAGACCACGCAGGGCACCAATGTTTTTGCTTTTTTCACGGTCTTGTTCTGTGTTCGCGTGCTGCGGCTGTCTTGCCATCTTTGGGTCCTTGGCTTTGGTCTGAGCCGTTAGTGAACGCAGCGCGCGAGCGGGTCAAGTCATGAGATAGGCATTATACCCTTGCAGACCTGCGGCATGGAATAGCAGGTCTCGCGAGACTATTGAATTGACAGGAAGTTTGACCTTGGAGCGGGTAGCGGGAATCGAACCCGCACCTTAAGCTTGGAAGGCTCTTATGATACCATTTCACCATACCCGCCCGAGGTCCGCCTGATGTATTTCAGCCTCTCAGGGAGGTCAAGTGGGTTCAAGGCGTTTCCCGCAACTTACGCGATTTTTGTTGACGGGCCGGAGGTTGGCCCAGCCGATTTTAGCTTTCGTTGGAAACTGTTTCGCTCTCAATCGGGTTCTCACCCGTGTAGGTCCAGCGGTAATGCGGCGGGGTTGGGCCTTTGTTGCGCCCACCCTGCCCCATTTGCTCCCAGGCATGGGCAATCACGCCGACGGACCGAGACAAACAGAACAACCCACGCGCCAAAGGTCCGGCAAATCCCAATTCAGCGTAGGCCACCGCCGTGGCGCCATCGATGTTCATGGGCACCGGCTTGCCTTTGCGCGTGTTGAGGTCCGCCTGCATGGCGCGGCCGATGACGGCAAAGCGGCCAGAGACGACGCTCTGGCCGGCAGCGTCATCCACCAGCCCAAGCAAGCGCGGCGCGCGCGGATCTTCGGGCTTATGGAACCGATGGCCAAACCCGGGGATAAACTTGCCCCGCTCGGCCTGCCATTTGTCGATCATCTCTGCCGTGGAGGCTTGCAGATCCGCACCCCTTTGCACCGCGTCGTCAATCCATGTGTAAAGCTCTACGGCTTGCTCGCCTGCACCGCCGTGCACATCATCGAGAAAGTTCACCGCAGAAGCCATGGCCCCGTTGAGCCCCAACCCGCAAGTCACCGCCATACGCGCGGCGGCAATTGATGGCGCTTGCGGACCATGATCCACCGCCGCCACCAAGGCGCATTCCAGCAGGCGCGCCTGCTCTGGCGTTGGCAGATCGCTGCGCGTCATCAGCCAGATCATCTGCGGAAAGGTCACATTGCCAATCAGATCTTGAATGTCGTGGCCGCGAAAGCGGATTTGGCCGGGAGCCATGTCGATGATCGATGTTGACCACCAATCAGACACTTCCGAATTTGACTGGATCATATTGCGCCACCTTCTTTCAGAGTTTCGATGTCGGCTACGGAAAGCCCGAGGCTACCGTAGATATCGAGGTTGTCCTGCCCAAGTTCAGGCGGTGGGTGGTCCACGGTAAGAGGCGCGCCGTCGAGCTTCACGCCTGTGGTGACGACCTCAATGTCGCGCCCCACACCGGGCGCATCGGGGAAACGATGCAGGAAACCGCGATCTGCGATTTGCGGCATGCCCAGCACCTCTGGCACAGTAAGAACGGCCCCGGCGGGTACGCCGATCTTATTAAGCTCCTTTGCCCAATCCCTCGCTGGTCGTGTTGTCAGAACCGTTTCCAGCTCAGCCTCTAAGGTCAGTCGGTTTTTTTTGCGAGCCTCCCGGGAGGCATATTCCGGACGGTCACGCAGAGCAGCGAGACCAAGATGGTCCGTCAACAACACCCATTGCTCGTCTTTATTGGCGGCGATGTTGATCAATCCTCCGCTTGCCTCAAACGCTCCAGAGGGTGCAGAGGTGGGGTTTTCGTTGCCATTGGCCTGCGGCGTGACACCGGCAATCAAATAGTTGGACACGGCCCAACCCATAGTGGCCAACACAGATTCCAACATGGAAACATCGATGAAGGTGCCGCGCGGACGGGCGTTGAGCGCGGCGGCAATGGCAAAGGCCGCGGTGACGCCGCCCACCGTATCGGCAATGGGATAGCCCACCCGCAACGGTGCGCTGTCCGCGTCGCCGGTGACCGACATCACCCCGGAGGTGCCTTGGATGATCTGATCGTACGCCGGGCGGTGTTTCCACGGGCCATCTTGGCCAAAGCCGGAAATGGCGCAGTAAATCAGGTCTGGCTTGATCTCTTTCAGACGGTCATACCCGACGCCCAACCGGTTCATCACGCCGGGGCGGAAGTTCTCCACAACCACATCCGCGGTGGCGACAAGCTTCTCAAACAGCGCTTTGCCATCCGGATTTTTCAGATTAACCGTGATCGATTTTTTGCCTGCGTTTTGGGCAAGAAAGGACACACCCATGTTGTTTTGGCTTAATTCGGGATCTGCCCCCAACTGCCTCGCAAGGTCGCCGCGCGCCACCGCTTCGACCTTAATCACTTCGGCCCCCATATGGGCCAGTTGGTGACAGGCAAAAGGGCCTGCAAGCACGTTGGTAAGGTCCAGAACGCGAATGTCCGTGAGTGGTTTCATGGGGTGTCCTTTCGCCTTGGGAGCTAGACGTGCGACCCAATGAGTGCAACACATGGGGAAAGTTGTTGCGCAGAGTGGAACACATGCCTGAAAACCGCGTGGAATCCGTTGAGAAAGCCTTGTCGATTCTGGAGGCGTTTTCAGCTGATCGTCGCTCACTCACGCTGACAGAAATCGCCAAGGAAACCGGGCTTTACAAAAGCAATGTCTCGCGATTGGCAGCGTCACTGGAACGGTATGGCTATCTCAAGCGCGATACGGACCGGCGGTTTCGGCTTGGTCCCGCGCTTTGGCGCTTGGGCACACTGTATCGGCGTAACTTTGAGATGGGGGACGCGATCCGGCCTGTGTTGCGCCAACTGGTGGCGGAGACAGGTGAGACTGCATCTTTCTATGTGCTCGATCAGGATGAGCGGCTGTGCCTTTATCGTGAGAACTCCCCTGAGCCCGTGCGCCACCATTTGGACGAAGGGGCGCGACTGACCCTGCGCGCGGGCGCGGCGGGGCATGTGCTGGCAGCTTATAGTTTGCAAGAAGCTGCAGCGACGGCGCGATTGAAGGCAGATGGCAGTTGCACCTCGGCCGGCGAGCGCAATCCACACATTGCTTCAGCGGCGGCGCCAGTTGTCGATGCCACTGGGCAGTTTCACGGAGCCTTGGCGGTGTCGGGGCCGTTGGAACGGCTTAGAAGCGATGCGCTGGAAATGGCCCGGCTACGGGTGTTGCTGGAGGCCCAAGGGCTGGGCCGCGACATTCTTTAGAGGAACAGCAGGTCGATCGCCGTCAGGATCAGGAACACTGGGGCCGAGATCACGGTGGCCAAAAGCACGGCGCTGGCCTTGGTCCATTTCACAGTGGGCGCAAATTGCCCCATTACGGCGGATTGTTTTGACTTTCTCATTCTTTCATTAACCATGAATTAGGTTTCAGATGCGTTAATGGTGGACATGTTGGATGTCTCCCTCCCCCTCCCTGCGTGCCCCCTGCAGCAAAGCGATGAATACCGTCAGGCGTTGTCCTTGACGGAAACGCAAACAAAGACGTTAAGCGACGGCACATTGGTGCTGCGCCGCAAGATTGGTGGCGTGAATATCGCCATGTTGCCGCGTGCCACGATTGAGAAAGCCAGCCTGCCCGATTTGATCCGCGAAGCGGGCTTGCGGCGCGAGGTGCTGGTGATCAACCCCGACCATCCCGCGCCTTGGCTGGGCAACCTTGGGGCGGTGCCGGTGATGACGCCAACCCATGTGGCGGAACTGGATCTGACCGGAGAGCTGCGCGGGAAACTGCATCAAAAGTGGCGCAACCGATTGGTGTTTGCCGAAGGCCAAGGCCTGCGCGTGACGCGCCAAAACCTACCGATCAAACCCGACAACTGGATATTGCAGCAGGACACGCAGCAACAGGCAGCGCGCGGTTATGCGACATGGTCAGATGCACTGACGCTGGCCTACAGCAAGGCCAATCGCGGCAACGCAAAACTGTTTACCGCCTTTGATGGCAAAGAGCCTGTCGCGGCGATGCTGTTCCTGTGTCACGGCGACAGCGCGACCTATCACATCAGCCACACCACGGAATCCGGCCGCGCAGCCAGCGCGCATAACCTGCTTTTGTGGGAAGGCATGACCTGGCTGGCGAGCAAAGGCGTGACCACGCTGGAACTGGGTCAGGTGGATACAGAAAAAGGCGCCGGGCTGGCGCGGTTCAAACTTGGCACTGGCGCAACCCTGCGACCACTG
>JAAENN010000340.1 GCA_024224295.1 Shimia sp.
CCTTGTCCTTGCAAAACTTCAACTTGCCGAAGCTTCGATACTATCTCTTCCGGTTTTTCTCGCTTTCCAGCCATCGCTGATCCTCCAAATTGTGGGACAAATCTATCCCAGTTGGTGGAACACTTTCAGGGGGCTACTCCAGGGTGTTCACCAAATACCCTTTCTTCGGATCACGTCAGATCGCGGCGTATTTGCGTCGGGGAGGCATTGTCGTGGGGCGTCATCGTGTCCGGCGGCTGATGGCCAAGATGGGCCTGGAAGCGATCTATAAGCGCCCACGAACCAGCCAACCGCACCCGCAGCATCCGATCTTTACGTATCTACTGCGGAAGATGGTCATCGACCGCCCGAACCAAGTCTGGTGTGCTGACATCACCTTTGTGCCGGTGAAAAACGGCTTCCTGTATCTGGTGGCCATTATGGACTGGGCCACACGCAAAGTGTTGAGTTGGCGGCTGTCGAACACTATGCACGCCGACTTCTGCGTCGATGCTTTGAACGAAGCCATCGCCAAATACGGCCCGCCCGAGATCATGAATACGGATCAAGGATCCCAGTGCACCGGATCAGCTTGGATCACGACCCTAACCAATGCCGGAGTGCGCATCTCGATGGATGGACGGGGCCGATACCTCGATAACATCTTCATCGAACGTCTCTGGCGAAGCCTGAAACAAGAGGCCATCTACCTTGAGGAAATCACCAACGGCTTCCGGGCCCGGCGCGTCGTCAAAGACTGGATGGCCTTCTACAACACCAGACGGCCTCATTCCGCGCTTGATCGGCAGACGCCG
>JAAENN010000341.1 GCA_024224295.1 Shimia sp.
ACCACGGCGCGATGACCTGTCATGATATTAGTTCCAGTGTCTAGCGAAAGACGCGATAATCTGGTATTTTCAGGCGTCTCAACCGCACGTATGTAATCGATTACAGTATCAATGATAACATTGCGGGTGAGATAGGCAAAGAATAGTGATTGCAAGTAGTCAGCAGACTGGCGCCACAAGAACCCGAGTGAGTGATGCCGGATAGTCCTCTCGCTCTGGGGTCATACGCTTTCTCTGAATAATCCGTTGGCAATAATGGACATCGCTCGCATCCGCAGAATAACGCGCCACGCAGTCACGCCTGCCGGTTCCGTACACGATTGAGAGACGATGGAATGCTTTTTCGAGACTGTAAGATATTGTGTGTAAATGGAGTGCGCATAGAGGAGGAGCTATAATTGCCGCTTTAGAGGCGGCAGAAAGGCACACCATGAAGACACAAAAGCCTGAGCACCAAGCGGACCCACAACAGCACTTGCCATCACTGGAGACGATCCAGCAAGAACTGGGCAAAGCGCAATCGATTGATGATTTCTTCGGTAAGGAGGGGATCTTTGCCCGCTTGTTTGCCGAGACGCTGGAGCAGATGCTAGACGCGGAACTGACTGCCCAGTTGGGCTATGAACCCTACGAAGCCAAAGGACGCAATTCGGGCAACAGTCGCAACGGTCACTACCGCAAGACCGTCCGCACCAGTAACGGCGAGACCGAGGTGACGGTGCCGCGCGATCGTAACGGCGCGTTTGAGCCGACCATTCTGAAGAAGTACCAGGCCAACACCAACGAGTTGGAAGACAAGATCATCGCCATGTACGCACGGGGCATGACCCAACGGGACATCGAAGCCCAGTTAGCGGAGATGTATGGCATTGAAGTCTCAGCGCAGATGATCAGCACCATCACCGACAAGGTGCGGCCACAGGTCGAAGCCTGGCAAAGCCGTCCGCTAGCTGCCCTGTACCCGATGATCTACTTGGATGCCCTCCATTACAAGCTGCGCAAAGACCACAAGATCGCAAATCGGGCCATTTACATCGTGTTGGCAGTGGATTTGGAAGGGTACAAGGACGTGCTGGGCCATTGGGTCAGTGACGGCGAGGAAGGGGCCAGTTTCTGGTTGAGTGTGGTCACCGACTTGAAGAACCGGGGCGTGGAAGATGTTTTCATCGCCTGTGTAGATGGCCTGAAGGGTTTCAAGCAGGCCATCCAGTCGGTCTTCCCGCAGGTAGCGATCCAGCGCTGCATCATCCATCAGATCCGCAACAGCTTGAAGTATGTGGTCTGGAAAGATCGCAAAGCCTTTACCCAGGATCTGAAAGCCATTTATCGGGCACCGACCCGTGAACTGGCCGAAACCCACTTGCTCCAATTAGCCGAAAAATGGGGCGATAAGTATGCCATTGCCGTTCGCTCCTGGCAAACCCATTGGGATCAACTGGCCACCCTGTTTGACTACACTCCGGAAATCCGGCGGCTGATTTACACCACCAATGTCATTGAAGCCTATAACCGACAGTTACGGAAAGTGACCAAGAACCGAGGGGCATTGCCATCGCCTGAGGCCATCCGCAAGTTGCTCTGGCTGGCTCATCAGGATATCGCCAAGAAATGGACCATGCCCATTGCCAACTGGGCTATTATCCTGAACCAGTTAGCTATTCGTTTTGAAGATCGGTTCCCAATCTAGAAGTGGACGCCATTTACACACTTTTCTTGACAGAACCTCCAAACCACTCGGCCCCATCAGCCGTGACACTGGACTCGGCCGCCGTCGGCACCTCATGAGCCACCGCCAGTGCCCAGAGAGCCGGCGCAAACTCATGTACCGTGCCTAAGACCGCGGTGTAGGTGACGTTCACACCATGGGCGTA
>JAAENN010000342.1 GCA_024224295.1 Shimia sp.
CAGGATCGAAAAACATCTCCCGTCATGCTAGGTCCCCTGTAGAGAAGGTATCGGTTCGATCCGATATCCGAGGCTGCGGAGTTCGCGGATCATCTTAGCGGCGCGGCGTTGCGCACGACTGCGGCTGACCTCGGGACCGCGTTCCTCATAGTGAACACCTCGGTTGAGAATAATCCAGATCAAACGACACAAACGATGGGCAATCGCCCAGATGGCTTGCGGGTGGCCCAGTCGCGGAACCAAGCGCCGATACACGAGCTGGAAGATACTCCCCTTGGTCTTGACGGCCGCGTTGGCGGCTTGATTGAGGATGCGGCGCATCGGCCGGTTGCCGCGGGGCGAGCGGTGGCTGTAGCTCACGCCGGCGCTTTCGGTCTCGCCGGGGCAAACGCCCACCCAGGACGAAAGCTCCTTGGCCGACGGAAACGTCTCAGCGCTCTCCCCGACTTCGGCGATGATCTGCTGTGCCGAATCCACCCCGAGCCCTGGCACTTCAGCGAGCCTCTGCACGGCGGCTTGATGAGAACGAAGCAGCTGCGCCATCTCCTGATCGTGCTGTGCGCTCTGAGCCTCGATCAATCGCAATTCCTCGAGCGCCATGTGGATGAGCCGCCGTGTGCCGCAGGCACACAATAGTAGGACGCATCCTGCGTCCAACTGTTGTGTAACAAGCTATAGGAAAGATGACGGTAGGCCCGTCGAGGTCGGCTATCAGGAGCAGGCTTCAAACCACCTCAAGCGGCTGTCGTTAAGAGCGGCGGTCGTGAGCGTTGAGGAAACGTCGAGCAAGACTCGACAGGTGTGGATCAGAAAGACGAACGTAAGTGAACCACTGTTGACTCGTCGTGAACCAGAACATGACATCGAAACCGGAGGCGGGTGGTATCTCCGGGATAAGTCTGGGGGCTGTCCTGAATGCTGCCCAGGCGGTGTCCGGCGTGCAGGTGGCGTGAGTCTGATTCAGGCTTTTCTATGGAACTGCGGGAACCAGTCGTCTTGATGCAAAGGGAGCCGTTCAAGTGGAGAACCCACAAGAACCTGAGTACCGATGCAAGGCACTGGGGCGGAGTCGCCCGTATTAGTGATGAAGTCACTGTAATGGTGATGGAGCAAAGGGGCGACGTTAGGCGGTCTTGTTCGCATTCAACTGGACTAACCAGGAGGAGATGCGAATGAAGACAAAACCATTTGTCATGCGCATCTGGATGACAGGTGTGTTCGCCTGATCGGAGCGGTATGAGTCGAGAGGTTCACGTACCGTTCTACGAGAGGCTGGGGGTGTGATTCCCCCGGCCTACTCAACGATAAACGGGGTTGAGATCCGCACACGCGCCGAAAGCATCGCACAACTGCTCAGGCGTGGCACGCAGTCGACGATCGGCCAGAGCCGCCAAGCGCGCGGGCTCCGTTTCCCCATCCGCCACCGCCTGCAGCATCCGCCGAGCACTCAGACCCAGCAGATCGGACACGAGGCTGGACAACTTTAGATGCGCTTCCTCCAGCAGCGCCTCTAAGCGGTTATGCAGCTGTACACGGTTGCTCGTCAGCTGGTACTTGCGGCGCATCACCGTTCGCCACAGCCGCTGCTCGGGCCCGGGCACGAAGCTTAGAATCAGCTCCTGCGCCACCAAGCGCTTCACCAATCGCTCCGCATCAGGGTAATCCCGCTTCCGTCCTCGGGGGCCGCGATTCGACTTTGCCTGCGCCAGATGAAGGCTGCCCGACTGCGCTCTGGCTCCCGGAACAACTCGGCGGCCAGGCGTCCACACACGCTCCAGCACCTCCCATACCGGGCGCCAATACTGCGCGGTCGATTCCATCACTACTTCCTCGACCTCCTCAGACAACAGCCATTCTGCCAGAGCCCGAAGCTCACTTGGGCTCGTGTCAAACCGCCGGCGCGAAAACCTATACTCACCTTCGACGGCAACATCGGCGATCACCACCGCCAACATTCGCTTGTGTACGTCTATCCCTGCAATCCGGTATGGCATCGCTCCTCCTCTCACCGGAGCGGAGCGCGTGCCCAAATACTTCGTTATTCAGGATCTCAGGCTTGCGCCGCGGAAAAAACGCTCGCGGCGACGCCTACTTATTTGCTCTACCACGCACACGCCGGATCAGCCAGTTGAACGGTCTCGATGGCCCCAATGGTTCGTCGACCTCACCGCTCCGGTACCGCAACACTCTAATACAACGGACCTGTTTTTCATGAATTTTAGCGAGCTGCATCCCAACACCCTTGCACGCAAAACACCTCGATAGAACCTCGTCTCTCAGTTCACCGGTACCTTCTCCAGCAGCTCATGGTGCCAGTTGAGGACGACGTGGAGTCGAGTTGCTTCAGAAGAGGGGATGCCTACCATCACGAACCGGCCGTCGGCCGCCACATTGTA
>JAAENN010000343.1 GCA_024224295.1 Shimia sp.
CGTTCAAACTCCAAACCGACCTCAAAAGGCAACAGAGGCGCCGCCTTCACGCATTCCAGAATGGCCAAAGCCGCATCCTGCCCACGTGAATCAATACGTTTTTCCCACTTGTTCACACCCGCTTGAAAGGCATCGAAATCATCAATCCCACCGGTCGCTTCAGAGGACCGCCGCGCGGGTTTGTATTTGGCAATGCAGTTAAGCGCAAAAAGCACTGTGGCCTCGTGTAAGTCTCCTTCAACAATCTCATCCACCATACCCAACACCTCACCTGAGGTGATCGGCATCAACACGCCGGATAAGAGGATGTTGAGCGCCGTATCTGCGCCCAGAAGGCGCGGACCGCGCTGCGTACCGCCCGCCCCCGGCATCACACCCAAAGCCACTTCCGGCATGGCTACTTTTGCACTGCTCAACGCCACACGATAGTGGCACGCCCAGGCAAGCTCCAAGCCGCCGCCCATCACCGCACCGGACAAGCCCGCGACAACCGGTTTACCCGCCGCTTCAATCGCGTCGCAAAGTTCCGCCAAGTTGGGATGCGCAATTGTTTTACCAAGTTCGGAGTAATCGCGCCCAGCAGAAAACTCTGTCCCACTGCCCAACAATGCAATGGCCCCGACCATCTTATCGGTAAGCGCCACTTGCACCGCATCATACACCGCTGCCCGCAACTCCGCGGCCAACGCGTTTGTGGGCGGATGGTTCATCGACAGGACCGCAACTCCGCCTTCCACCGAATATTCTAGCAACTGCGTCATGCTTCAACCCCGACAAACCTGGGCGCAAGCCCTTGTGTTTTCAAAGTTTAACCGCAGTAGACTGCTGTGCAAGCCCAGTTATCCACAGGTCTGCGCAGGTCGGCACATCTGTCACACATGGTGATTTTCAAACTGGCATATTGTCGAAACTATCTTCGATCTCTTGATCCAATAGATCGAGGTCCAACCGCCGCAGTCGTGCAGGCACGCGACCACCATTTTTCTCGATGTTCATCAAAGTACGATGCAATTGCTGATGTAGCTCATAGCGGTCCATATCATCCGCCTTTTGAATTTTGGTTTCCAGCACTTCAGCACGGGTCAATAGTTGTTCGACACTCATGGCACGTCCTCCCAAACGCATTTCTTTCAGTATCTCTGATGAATGGCGCGCTCTAACCAGCAGCGCACGCACTACACAGAGGGGCCTCGGGCACAACCCTGAGGCGATTCTCGGGAATTTCTTCACCGCATTTTACACAGAAACCATACGCGCCTTCACGCAAACGTTCCAAGGCCGCCTGAATTCGGCGGATTTCCTCTTGGCCGCTGGCGCCAAGCCCCTCAAGCACCTCATCGCCCTCATGCTCCACTGCCGCATCATCCCAATCCTTAGAGTGCGGCGCATCCAACTCGGTCTCAATGTCATGCAGCCGTTTATCCAACTCTGACAAACGCTTAAGCAGGGCAGCCTTGTAGATGCTGTGATCGGTCATCGTTGTCTCCATCACGGGGGTTACCGCGCGATGGCGCGGCTTCAAAACCCGCACGTAACTTGACATCTGCCTCTCATCTGCGCCTTGATTCACATCAATAGGTGCCCAAAGACACACCGCATCGCGTATCTTTCTAGCACATCTGAAGTACACGTCTTGAAACACATGCAATCTTTCATATATGTTTTCGACAAACAGAGGAATCGCCATGACCCCCGACGTAACAGCCTTTTTTGACGAAGCGACGAACACCATCTCGTTTGTTGTAAAAGATCCAGAAGGTTCATCCTGCGCCATCATCGACAGTGTGCTGGACTTCGACTACAGCTCTGGCCGCACCGACACCAAATCCGCGGATGACGTCATAGCTTACGTGCAAAAACACGACCTGAAAGTCGAATGGATTCTGGAAAGCCACGTGCACGCCGACCATCTCTCCGCCGCGCCCTATCTGCAAGCGAAGGTGGGCGGCAAAATCGGCATCGGCAAAAACATCACCATTGTGCAAGACACCTTTGGCAAAGTCTTCAACGAAGGCACCGAGTTTCAACGCGATGGCAGCCAGTTCGACAAGCTGTTTGAAGAGGGCGACAGTTTCATGATCGGGCAGTTGCGCGGTGACGTGCTGCACACCCCCGGCCACACCCCG
This sequence comes from Shimia sp., assembly GCA_024224295.1. GTDB lineage: Bacteria > Pseudomonadota > Alphaproteobacteria > Rhodobacterales > Rhodobacteraceae > Shimia. The sequence continues at coordinate 2,127 of JAAENN010000343.1, forward strand.
GCCTGTATGACCTATGTGATTGGTGACGCCGCCTTTGTGGGAGACACCCTATTCATGCCGGACTTCGGCACCGCCCGCTGTGACTTCCCCGGCGGCTCTTCCGAAACGCTCTATAAGTCGATCCAGAAAATCCTCGCCCTGCCTGATGAAACCCGCATCTTTGTCGGCCACGACTACAAGGCACCAGGCCGGGACGAATACGCTTGGGAAACCACCGTGGGGGAGCAAAAAGCCAACAACGTGCACGTCGGTCACGGCGCAGACAAAGACAGCTTTGTTGAAATGCGCGACAGCCGCGACGCGACTTTGGCCATGCCCAAACTCATCATCCCGTCTCTGCAAGTAAACATGCGCGCCGGAAACATGCCGGAACCGGATGAAGAAGGCGACGTCTTTCTCAAGGTTCCAGTAAACAAGATTTGACGCTTAAGGCGCGAACATCAGAGGAAAGTTTATGCTGAATTCAATCCCTACCGACTGGCTTTACGGGCTTGGCGGCGGTCTCCTTATAGGCCTCGGCGGTGCCGTCTTCCTGCTTGGCAACGGCCGTATCATGGGGGCCAGTGGAATCGTAGGCGGTCTGGTGGACGGCTCCGGCAAAAGCAACATGGCCGAACGTCTGGCCTTTTTGGCCGGTGTGTTTCTGCTGCCCGTGTTGCTCTACCCCATGTTCTCTGACGTGGACACCCACGCCACCACCAACATCGCTGTGCTGATCGCGGCCGGACTTTGTGTCGGCGTCGGCACCCGCCTCGCCAATGGCTGCACCTCCGGCCACGGCGTCTGCGGCATTTCCCGCCTGTCCCTGCGCGGGATCGTGGCCACCGTCTTCTACATCATGGCAGGCGGTTTGACCGTTGTGCTCTTCCGCCACCTTTTGGGAGTGATCTGATGACCCGCATTCTTCTTGCCCTGATCGCGGGCGGCCTCTTTGGCGCAGGCCTGTTCATCTCTGGCATGACCGACACCTCTAAGGTTCAAGGTTGGCTGGACGTCTTTGGCAACTGGGATCCCACCTTGGCCTTTGTCATGGGCGGCGCAATCATTCCGATGGCGATTGCCTGGATACTGACCAACGGACGTAAGCCGGTTGTGGGCGGCGAATTTCCGTCACCACCGGAGCCAAAGCTGGGCCGCAACCTAGTTTTAGGCTCGATCTTATTTGGCATCGGCTGGGGCCTCGCCGGTCTCTGCCCCGGTCCAGCGATCGCCTCACTCAGCTACGGCGGCTGGCCGCATTGGGTGTTCTTTACTGCAATGCTCGCTGGCATGGTGCTGGCACCCATGGCGCGGGCACAACTGGACAGCGCCGTCCCTGCCGAGTAAGCAATCGCCATGGATATTCGTCAGATCACCGACCGCTTCTTTGCCGCGCCTCAGATTGACGCTGCAGATTTTGCCGCCCTTGCCGAAGCTGGCTTTGGGCTTGTCATCAACAACCGCCCCGACAAGGAGGTGGGTCCCGATCAGCATTCCGAGACCATGCGGGCTGCGGCCGAAGCGGCAGGCCTGCAATATGTGGTCAATCCGCTGACCATGGAAACGATAACACCGGATCGCCAAGCTCTGCAACGCGACAGCCTTGCAAGCGCCGAAGGAAAGGTTCTGGCATATTGCCGTTCTGGCACCCGCTCCACCATCTGCTGGGCGTTGTCTCAGGCCAAAGACATGGGCGCAGCCGATATCGTGAACGCTGCAGCCAATGGCGGCTATGACGTTTCCGGCCTTGTTCCGCATCTAGAAGCGATCAAGTCTCAAGGCTAAACAACTGACCTGACAAAACAAAAAGCCCCGCTCTTCCGGCGGGGCTTTTTTGTGCCTGCTCGTTAAGGTTCCTCAAAACGTCTTACGTGCCTGTGAAATCCAGATCGGCCAGCGCCGCAGGATCGCCAATATCGTCGTTGCCGAGTTGTATTAGATCGTCGAGATCGTCCAGCCCTGCAAAATCTGCCATGCCGTTGTCCGCGTCCAGACCGACGCCCATCTCGCCCATCGGCTCAAGGTCTGGCAGATCGCCGCCGCCAAGGTCAGGCAAATCGCCACCAAGATCTGTTAGGTCGCCGCCCATATCCGGCAGGCCACCTCCATCCAAGGCAGGCATTTCCGCCATACCCGGCAAATCGCTGCCAATGTCATCCATGCCGCCCATCGCTGGCATGTCCATTCCCGGCATGTCCATTGAAGGCATCTCCGGAGCGCCCATATCTGGCATCTCCGGCATTGCCAGTTCTGTGGTGGGGGCCGCAGCAGGCGCAGCACTCACCAACCCTGGCACACAGACCGCGCGCATGCCATTGAGCTGGCCAATACGCACCTCAGCAATCTCTTCACCAGTCAGAGCTTCCAGAGTGGCATTTTGCATAGCCTCTTCGCCCAGAGGCAATGTATCGCCGATCTGAAGCCCTTGGATCTGCGCAATCGGCAGGCAGATTTTACCGACCACCGCATTAAGCAACGTGCTGGCTTCTTTCACACCATTCTGGAACTTTTCAGCGTCGGTTTCCGCATCCTCTTCAGGATCGTTGATCAACACCTGCACATCTGGAAACAGAAGCGCCATGGTGCCAGATTTCTTGCCACGCTCGAGTTTCACATCCAGCACAAACATATGATAATCCTGCGCCGTCATAGCCAGCGACAAGGTGCGCGTGTCCAACATCATCGCGCCAAATTTATAGTGCTGCAGCCAATACGGTGCCTCGCCCTCTTCGGCCAACATCCGCACATAACGCATCAACGCGTCTTCCAAAAACGGCGTGATCAATGCCGTGTCTACTTTTGTGGGCACACGTTCGCTCACGGGTTTTGGAATAACCTGACCCAGCGTCTGGAACTCCACCAAACCGGCCAACACTTGCATATCCACGGCCAGCGCGCCCGGCTCACCATTCTGCCCTTCAAGCAAAACGAGCAGGGATTCATTGTCCAGTGTCACCTCAACCGCACGGTGCGGCAACTTCACATGGCGCACGTCAGTCACATCCAGCGCCAGATCCATGCCCTTTTCCGCCGCCAAAGCGAAGCCAAGGCGCAGAGCCTTGTTTGGGGTCATCGCGCGCGCCTGATGCTCGGTCCGCCCATCCGCTGCTTTACGTCTTAGAATAGAGGTGGCTTGAGTTTCACTCATATCCGGATCTGCCCTGTTTGTGGCTCCTTACAGAACAGATGTGCCGCAATAAGGTTAATAGAGCCTCTACGAGGCCGCCAAAATCCGTGTGAAATTGTGCCTATTGTGCCGCCAGGGCGACCTCTTCCGGCAAGGTCACTCGAAACGCCGCCCCGCCCTGCCCGGGCAGGTACTCAACCGCGCCCTCAAGGCGAGTCATAATCTCGCGGCAAATCGCCAAACCAAGACCCGCGCCTTTGACCTTTTGCTCCCCAGTGCGGGAGAATTTCTCAAAGATCACCGCCTGTTCAGCTTTGGGGATACCGCGGCCGTTATCGATGAAATCCACCACAAGAGCGCCGTTGCTGCGCCCCACATCAATGCGCAGGTTCGGCGCACTGGCGTCGCAATATTTCTGAGCGTTTCCAATAAGATTGATAAACACCTGACTAAGCCGGTCCAAATCGGTATGCAGCGTGATGTCCTCAGAGGTCGCATTGCGCATTACCCGCATTTTGTCTGCTCCCGCTCCGGTTAAAGCACTGGCCACGGCATGATCCAAAATACCTTTAAGCGACCCACTTTGCATGTTGAGGTTCACCCGTCCACTTTCCAGAACGCTTAGATCCAAAAGATCATCCAAAAGCCGTGTCAACCGCAGCGCCTCATCGTGAATAATCGAACTGTATTTGATTTTTTCGTCTTCGCTCAGCCGATCACTGTCCCGCAAGATTTCCGAAAACGCCCGGATCGAGGTCATCGGCGTGCGCAGCTCGTGGCTCACTTGGCTCAAGAAGCTGTCTTTTTGCTCCGATATCAGCGTCAGTTTTTCATTGGCTTGCCGCAGTTGCCGCGCTGTGCGCGCCTGCTCTTCCGATTTCGCTTCCAGCTTGCTGGAGTACTCCATCATCTGCGCCGTTTCATCGGCCACGGCCATCAAATCTTCCACCGAAACCGACGCGCCGCCGACAATTTGTCCAATCATTGCGTGCGCCGTCGCCGCCCCAACAGACCCCGCCAACTCACGCTCCAAACGCTGTAAAAAGTCCGGCGATGGCTCCGGCAGAAGCCCACTCATACCTTGGCGTTTGGCCTCACGCTCAAACAGGTTCTGTGCCTCTCGCGCACCAATGATGCGCTGCGCCATGACCATAAGGTCTTCGGTCTGCGCCAGACTGCCGGCCCAGCTTTGCGGTGTGGAACTGTGCTCGAACACATTCACAAACTGCGCCCCTTGAAGCCGCTCTAAAGGAGAAGGAAATCCAACCAATGACGCAATAAAGAAGCTCATTGTATTCAGAAGGATAGACCAGAACACCGCATGTACAAGCGGGTCCATTCCGGTGATGCCAAAAAACGCTTGGGGCCGCAGCCAGCCAAGTCCCATCGGGCCCTCGGCCAACATTGTCGCAGACACCAGAGTTCCAGCACCAAAACTTGGTAATAACAGCGTATAGGCCCAGATCACAAAGCCCACGGTCAGGCCCACAAAAGCCCCGGTGCGTGTCGCCCCACGCCAAAAGATCCCGCCAATCAACACCGGCAGGAACTGTGCAACCCCGGCGAAGGAAATCAAACCAATCGAAGCCAGCGCCGTGCCTCCGCCCGACAAGCGGAAATAGAGATAACCAAGGAAGACCACCGCCCCGATCGAAATGCGCCGTGACAACAACACCACATGGCGCACATCGCCAGAGACAGACGCCCCAACGCTCTGCGTGCTCAACCAGATCGGCATCACAATATGGTTGGACACCATGGTCGAGAGCGCCAGTGCCGCAACGATCACCATGGAAGTTGCGCTGGAAAATCCCCCTAGGAAACTCAACATCGCCAATGCGTCATTGCCGGTTGCAAGCGGCACTGTCAGCACGAAAAAGTCCGGGTTGCTGCCCGCAGGCATGAGATCCAAGCCGACCACTGCAATGGGCACCACGAACAGGCTCATGATCATCAGATAAGCGGGAAAGGCCCAACTTGCGGTGCGCAGATGGTCTTCGGCCTCGTTTTCAACCACCATGACCTGGAACATGCGAGGCAAACACAAAAACGCTGCACCAGACAGGAAGATCAACGTCGCCCAACGGTCCCCCCGCATCTGCCATTGGCCAATCTCGCTGGCGTCGATCCGCGCCAAAGTTTCGCTCACCCCGCCACCAAGCCCCCAGACCACAAAGATGCCCACCGCCAGAAGTGCAAACAGCTTTACAATCGCTTCCACGGCCACGGCCATCACCACCCCGTGGTGGCGCTCGTTTACATCCAAATTTCGTGTGCCAAACACAATGGTAAAAAGCGTAAGCCCCGCAGCCACCAATAGCGCGTTACTACCTTGCGCAGCCTCTGTTAACTCCGCACCGTAAGAGCTTGAAAAAACGTCAAAACTCACCGTTACAGATTGCAATTGAAGCGCGATATAGGGCGTGGTGCCAATCACCGCCAACACGGTTACACCCACTGCCAAAAGGTTGGACTTTCCGTAGCGAGAGGAAATCAAATCGGCAATCGACGTTATGCGCTGGCTGCGTCCAATCCGCACCAGCTTGCGCAATAGCCACCACCAGCCAATCATCACCAGCGACGGTCCGATATAGATCGTCAGATACTCTAAACCGGATCGCGCCGCATAACCCACTGCGCCGTAAAACGTCCAAGCGGTGCAATAGATCGACAACGACAAAGTATAGATCAACGGGCTGCGCAGCCATCCGCCCTTGCCCTCCAACGCCGCGCGCTCCGCCGCAAAGGCGATCAAGAACAAGAAAACGACGTAGATCAGACAGACGCCAACCAGAATATTGAGCGTGCCCATCAGTGCCCCTGCTCCGTCTCCTCCGCATCACTGCGTTTGAGGCAGCGTGCCAGCCAGCCGCCTCCCACAACCAGCAGCAGCCAGACCATAAAAATGTAAATGATAGCGTCGGAGGTCATCACCTCTCCGCTGTGCTCGGACTGACGCCACAACAGCGGCACCGCCCAAAGCACCGCACCGATCACTGGCAACATGCGGATTGTATCAATCAACCGACGGCGGCGGTAACTTTGCCGCTCCAGAAAAGGAATATTGTGTTTGGGGCTCACCCGGCCACCAGCTCGCGTACCGCGTTCAGCACTTCGGCATTGGAAAACGGCTTGGTCATGAACCGGCTTGCGCCCGCGCGCTCCGCCATCTCGCGGTCCTTGACCTGCCCTTTGGCGGTCAACATCAAAACAGGGAGGCCCTGCGTCGCATCCTCACTGCGCAGCTCGCGCAGGATGTCATAGCCGGTTTTGCCCGGCAACATTACGTCCAGAATAACCAGATCAGGCATGGCTTCTTGCACCACTCCCACGGCGTCATGGCCATTGGAATGGGTCGCGACGGACCAGCCGTCACGAGACAAGATGAAGCTGATGGCTTCAATGATGTTGGGCTCATCTTCGATGACTAGCACGTTTTTGCCCATGCAGCTTCCCCTCCCCGAAAGTCCACAAGCGGTGCGCCATTCTTAGCGGGCGCCCACAAAAAGAAAAGAGATTTTCTGACCTTACCCCACATCCGCCAACAAAGATGGCTCCCGCCGACCCTCACATTGCTCCAGCGGACACACCCGACAAGACGACCCCACCGCGGCCTCCGCTTCGCCCGCCTCCTCAAGCGGCACGATCAACATATAACTGTGGTAGAGCGGTGCTACATTGACTTGAATCGTGCCAATTGGCTCGCTCACCGCATAGCAATCAAACCGCTTGGCTTCGCGCCCCGTCATGGTGACTGTTTGGCGCAAAGCCTGCATTGGGCGTGACAGCGCCTGAAACAGCGGCCACTTCGGACACGCTCCAGAGAAACGTGGAATGGCAAAGCCTTCAATCGGTTTTCGCAACATCAACGTACCGGATGCATCACACATCACCAGCCCTAAGGGAATCGGCAACAAGTCATCAGACACCGCCGCGAGCCGTCGCAACACCGTACTCAACGGCACCCCATAATCGGAGGCAATCCGCGCCGGCTCGACCTTCCCATCTCCCAATTGCCGCTCCAGCATGTCCAATGACAATAGCCGCGCATCCGCCCGCAATTGTCGCACCACCGTCATCGCCATGTCCCGCGCTGCATCCGAGGTCAGTTGCGGTTGGTTGTCAATGAAACTCGACAAAGCGTCCGGCGTCGCATTGACGAGGCTGTCAAAACGGAACTTATGCGCAGCAAGCATCGCCTCCACCTCTTCCAGAGGCAGTGTCATGCCCCCAGAGGCATCCCCCGCATCATCAAGATAGGCCACTAGCTGCTCCGCGCCTTCGGCTAGCCGTAAACTGTCCTCATTCAGGTTGCGGTGAAACCGATTGCGCCACTCCGGTTCAATCTCCTTGGTGTCCGCCAAAATCCCCGCCGTAGAGCGGATGGCGGTCACCATGGTCAACATCTCATGAACAGAGGTTGCCAAATGCGGATCGTGTGTGAGCCGGTCGGTCAACGTCGCAGCCGTGTGCTCAAGGCTGCGCAACCGCTTATGTTGCTCTGCAATCAGCCCAGCCCAACCCGGAAATCGTCCGGCAAACTCGTCCCCGCGCTCCAACTCCGGCACCACCGCTTCTGTCTCCGCCGCCGCTTCGCGCAAGGCTGACAGAAGCGCCGCCTCTGCACCTTCACTTAACAACGACGGCTCTACATTGAGCGCTTGAGCGATGTCGTTTAACAGCTTGCCACCGATTCTGCGGCGGTTGTGTTCAATCAAGTTGAGATAGCTGCCGGAGATTCCGACTTGCCGTGCAAGTTCGGCCTGGCGTAAGCCCGCCATCACGCGGCGCTCTCTGATACGACTGCCTGCTAGGGTTTGCTGGGCCATTGGCTTTCCCCTCAGTTTCAAACACTTTCTGCACTGCAAAATAATTTTTTTACATTTTGCTGCAGAGCAATGCGAATTACTTTACAAAAAAATTGTGTCTTTGAAAGCAGTTGTTGCGAAATTTTCGGTGCGCGCCCGATAATAGTTTTGCACGAATAGTGCCTGTGGTGCGGGAAGAGGAGCCCAATCCACACATGACACAACGGGAGGATTATATGTCCAAAAGCAACTTCACACGTCGTGGCTTGCTCAAAACCAGTGCCGTCGCCGGTGCTGGTCTGGCTCTGCCAACGATCTTTACGGCTCAGTCCGCGCATGCGTTCACCAACGAACCCACAGGCGGCACCGTAACTCTGGGCTTCAACGTGCCACAGACCGGTCCTTATGCGGACGAAGGTGCCGACGAGCTGCGCGCCTACCAGCTGGCTGTTGAGCACCTGAATGGTGGCGGCGACGGCGGTATGCTGAACACCTTCAGCTCCAAAGAGCTGGACGGCACCGGTATCCTTGGCAAAAAAGTGGAATACGTCACCGGCGACACGCAGACCAAGTCTGACGCCGCCCGCGCATCCGCCAAGTCCATGATCGAAAAAGACGGCGCTATCATGATCACCGGCGGCTCAAGCTCTGGTGTGGCTGTGGCCGTTCAGGCGCTCTGCCAAGAGGCCGGCGTCATCTTTATGGCGGGTCTGACCCACTCCAACGACACCACCGGTAAAGACAAGAAAGCCAACGGCTTCCGTCACTTCTTCAACTCCTACATGTCAGGTGCCGCTCTGGCGCCAGTTCTGGCGAATGCTTACGGCAACGATCGTAAAGCGTATCACCTGACCGCTGACTACAACTGGGGTTACACCACAGAAGAAGCAGTACGCGCCTCCACCGAAGCCATGGGTTGGGAAACTGTTGCAGCTGTGAAAACACCGCTGACACAGACCGACTTCTCCTCCTATATCGCGCCTGTTCTACAGTCCGGCGCCGATACGCTGGTTCTGAACCACTACGGCGGCAACATGGTGACCTCGCTGACCAACGCGGTTCAGTTTGGTCTGCGTGACAAGCAGGTGAACGGCAAAGATTTCCAAATCGTTGTTCCACTCTACTCCCGCCTGATGGCGAAGGGTGCGGGTGCCAACGTAAAAGGCATCTTTGGCTCCACCAACTGGCACTGGTCCTTGCAGGATGAGGGCTCCAAAGCCTTCGTTAAATCCTTCGGCACCAAGTATGGCTTCCCGCCATCCCAGGCGGCGCACACCACCTACGTGCAGACCCTGCTGTATGCAGATGCTGTTCAGCGTGCGGGCTCCTTTGCCCCATGTGCAGTTGGTCAAGCGCTGGAAGACTTTGAGTTCGACGGTCTGGGCAACGGTAAGACATTGTACCGTGGCGCCGATCACCAGTGCTTCAAAGACGTGCTGGTTGTGAAGGGTAAAGAGAACCCGACTTCCGAGTTCGACCTTCTGGAAATCGTTGAAGTGACCCCGGCTGAGCAGGTGACCTATGCACCTGATCACCCACAGATGGGCGGCGCAGAAGCCGTTCTGGGTGCCTGCAACAACGGCGCGTAATTCACGCCCCAATTGGGCGGGCAGCAATGCCCGCCCCACTTCGCCAGCATAGGCGAAATCGGACAACCACAGGGACGGACCGATGGAAGCAATTATCCTTCAAATTCTGAACGGGTTGGACAAGGGATCCGCGTATGCGTTGATCGCACTTGGCCTGACCCTGATCTTTGGCACCTTGGGTGTTGTGAACTTTGCGCACGGCGCGTTGTTCATGATCGGTGCCTTCTGCGCGGTGACCTTCAGCCGCATTTTGACCCTCTCACACACTATCATTGATGAGACCCAGACCGACTTTCTCGGCAACCCGCTGAAAGTGGACGTGCCTTATCTCTATGACCTCTTTGGCCAGGCCACCGGCGACGCGATCATCGACTGGGCCGTCCCCTTGTCGATTCTGTTCACAGTGCCTGTGATGATGTTTGTCGGCTACGCCATGGAACGCGGCCTGATCAAACACTTCTACAATCGCCCACACGCCGACCAGATTCTTGTGACCTTTGGTCTGGCGATCGTGCTGCAAGAAGTGATCAAATATTTCTACGGCGCCAACCCGATCCCAACCCCTGCGCCTCAAGCCTTTGCTGGATCGTTGGATTTTGGTGCCCTGCTTGGGTTTGATCCCAACCTGATCATCTATCCGTACTGGCGTATTATCTACTTCGTGTTCTCCGCTGTCATCATCGGGGCTGTGTTTGCCTTCCTGCAATACACCACCTTTGGCATGGTTGTCCGTGCCGGCATGGCAGATCGCGAAACCGTTGGCCTTCTGGGCATCAACATCGACAAGCGCTTCACCATCATGTTTGGCCTTGCGGCCGCCGTCGCCGGTCTGGCCGGTGTGATGTACACGCCAATCAACTCGCCAAACTATCACATGGGCATGGACTTCCTGGTGCTGAGCTTCGTTGTTGTTGTTGTTGGCGGTATGGGCTCGTTGCCAGGCGCCGTGCTTGCAGGCTTCCTGCTGGGCATTTTGGAAAGTTTCGCCTCCATGCGCGAGGTTCTGGAGATCCTACCGGGTCTGAACCAGATCATCATCTACCTCGTCGCCATCATCATTTTGCTGACCCGTCCCCGTGGCCTTATGGGCCGCAAGGGCGTCATGGAGGACTAACTCATGCTCGGTCTCACCAAAAAAGATCTTCAGCTTATGCTGATCGTTACCGGGCTGACCATGTTGGCGCCCTTCATTCTCAACCCTTTCCCGGAAAGCTCCGGCATGGCGCAATTCAACGCCGGTTACCCCGACCTGATGCAACGCTTTGTGATCTTTGGCATCTTTGCCATTGGCTTTAACCTGCTGTTTGGCCTCACCGGCTACCTCAGCTTTGGTCACGCGGCCTTCTTGGGTGTGGGGTCTTACGGCGCCATCTGGATGATGAAACTGGTCTCGCTCAATGTGATCCCAGCCATTTTCATGGGTGTGATTGTCGCCGGTATCTTCTCGGTTGCGGTTGGCTACATCTGTCTGCGACGTTCGGGTATCTACTTCTCGATCCTGACACTGGCGATTGCGCAGATGTCCTACGCTCTGGCCTACTCGGTTCTGACCCCCATCACCGGTGGTGAAACCGGCCTGCAGATCAAATCCACTGACCGTCCGCTGCTGTCCAATCTGGCAGAAGGCGAAACCGGCCGTGCCAACCTGTTTGGCATGGACATGCGTCAGAGCTTTGAGCTGAGCATCGGCGACTGGCTCTTCACCTTCAACGTCGGCTACTACATTGCCGCCGTGGTGATGCTGATTGCCTTCTATGTGTCGATCCGCATTTTCCGCAGCCCGTTTGGCCTGATGTTGCGTGCGATCAAATCCAACCAGACCCGCATGTCTTACACCGGTCTGAACCCACGTCCGCACACGCTGGCAGCCTTTGTGATCTCCGGCATGTACGCGGGTCTCGCAGGTGGTCTGCTGGTGGCCATGGACACTCAGGTTGGCCCGGAGCGTATGTTCTGGACCGCGTCTGGTGAGGTTGTTCTGATGACCATCCTGGGTGGTGTTGGCACGCTGATCGGCCCGGTTCTTGGTGCAGGTGTGATCAAGTACATGGAAAACATCCTGTCCAAGATCAACAAAGACGTTCTGCACGAATGGTTCGCCTTCATGCCGGATGGTCTCGAAGATTTCATCGTCTTCCTGGTCTACCCATTCATCGGCAAAGGCTGGCACCTGACCCTTGGCATCCTGTTCATGCTGGTGGTGATCTTCCTGCCAGGTGGCCTGGTCGAAGGTGGTCAGCGTATCGGCAAATGGATCAAAAACCGCCGCACAGCCAAAGACACTGGCGCCTCCACTGAACCCGCAGAATAAGGAGACTGAAAGATGGGAATTCTCGAAGTCAAAGACGTAGGTAAGCGGTTCGGTGGTCTTCAGGCCCTCGGTGACGTGAACCTCTCCGTCAAGGAAAACACCGTACACGCAATCATCGGCCCCAATGGGGCCGGGAAATCAACCTTGTTGAACTGCCTTGTGGGCAAGCTCATCCCGGACACCGGCTCTGTCATGTTTGACGGCCAGTCGGTGCTGGGTCGCACCCCGCACGAGATCAACCAGATGGGCATTTCCCGTGTGTTCCAGACACCAGAGATCTTTGGCGATCTGACCGTGATGGAAAACATGATGATCCCCTGTTTTGCCAAACGGGACGGAGCCTTCCGGATGCGTGCCGTAGAGGACATGATGCGCGAAAAGGACATCGTGGAGAAAGCGGAGGCGATGCTTGAGGACATGAATATGGCCGACAAGCATCACATGAACGCGGCCTCCATGTCCCGCGGTGACAAACGCCGTCTGGAAATTGGCATGTGTCTGGCACAGGAGCCCCGCCTCCTGCTGCTGGATGAACCCACAGCCGGTATGGCGCGGGCCGACACCAACAACACCATCGATCTTCTCAAACAGATCTCAGATGAGCGCGACATCACCATCGCCATCATCGAGCACGACATGCATGTGGTGTTCTCTCTGGCACAGCGCATCACCGTGCTGGCGCAGGGCACACCGTTGGTCGAAGACGATCCTGAAAACATCAAAGGTCATCCCAAGGTGCGCGAAGCGTACCTCGGCGAGACTGCTGCATAAGGGGAACAGGACAAATGAACGTCAAACCCGACTTTTCCAAAGGCCACAATCTGGCCGAAACCGCCCCCGCCTACCTCTCCATCTGGAATATGGAGAGCTACTACGGCGAAAGCTACATTGTGCAAAACATCAGCTTCAACGTGCACGAAGGCGAAATCCTTGCGCTCTTGGGCCGTAACGGTGCGGGCAAAACCTCCACCCTGCGTTCCATCGCCCGCATGGACGACCCACAGGTGACCCACGGCGAAATCTGGCTCGACCACAAGCCACTGCACCTGATGAAAAGCTACGAGGCCGCGCAGGCTGGCATCGGTCTGGTGCCGGAAGATCGCTCGATCATTCCCGGCTTGACCGTGGAAGAAAACATTCAGCTGGCCCAGATCGCGCCGCCTATCGGTTGGTCAATTGAACGCCTCTATGAGCTCTTCCCGCGTCTGGGCGAACGCCGCAAGCAGGAAGGCGTCACGCTCTCTGGTGGCGAACAGCAAATGCTCGCCATCGCCCGCGCCCTCAGCCGTGACATCAAAGTGTTGCTGCTGGATGAGCCTTACGAGGGCCTCGCACCAGTGATCGTGGACGAGATCGAAAAAACGCTGCGCATCATCAAAGAGCAAGGCATCACAACCGTGATCGTGGAACAGAACGCCGTGCGCGCGCTGGAACTCGCGGATCGCGCGGTGATCCTGGACACCGGCTCGGTGGTGTTTGACGGCTCCGCCAACGAAGTTCTCGAAAACGAAGAGCTGCGCGCCGAATATCTGGCGATCTGACGCCAACAATTTGGGGTTGCGCCAAAAGTCGAGTTGACCTCGCGGCGCAGCCCCCTAACCTCGCCCCCAAAGAATTCCTATTCGAGGTCCACTATGTCTGACTCCACATTCCCCCCGTCCAAAGAGCTGGCAGAAAACGCCATCATCACGGCTGCCAAATACGAAGCAATGTACGCGGCCTCTGTGTCTGATCCTGAGGGGTTTTGGCGGGAGCATGGGCAGCGTGTGGACTGGATCAAGCCATTCACCAAG
>JAAENN010000344.1 GCA_024224295.1 Shimia sp.
AAATCAATCTCTTGCCCAATCTGTTGATTGGAAAGGTTAAGCCCCATGAAATACGAACAAAGAACCCAGATCGTAATGGATCGATGATGCCCCTTGAAAGGGGTTTTCGTCAGATCATCGAAGTAACAGGGACAAGACTTGCATCGGTATTTCTGGCGGTCTACTTGTACTTCATCCGTACCATGCTTGATCACTTGTGCCGAATTGCAGTGCGGACAGCGAACCACTCCATCCGGCCACCGCGTGTCACGAATGGCTTGGAAGCACCTCGCCTCATCGATCAGGGAACTGATAGTCAGAAGGCTATGACTATTGGGGGACGGCTGACACATGAACATTTCTCCTGGATGTCAATTCCCAGAAGAAAATACTCTCGTACGCGACTCGTGTCTAGCACCGGAGAGTTATGCCGTCGCAGTGAGCCCGGAAAAACGTTTCAGATTGGCTGGTCGTCATGCCTGAATGCTCTGATCTCTGTTAGCTCCGCGGAACCTCCCATCCTACTTTTCAGTGTAACCCAAGGAATCATAGTATTGTCTAGAACACGTCGGACAGACAATTGCAGCACCAACCTGAAACGCATAATGAGCCAAGTCTTTTACGATGAGACTAGCCTGCCTCCGGGAGGTGATTACCATGATCGTATTCATCAGGCCATTAACCAGTGCGATCTGTTTATCTTCCTAAATTCAAAAGCTTCGATATCGCAGGGGAAATTCTGTCGTGTGCCGCGATGAATGGGCCTTACGTCTCATTCTAGGTGAGACTAGATTAGGATATTCGCTCCTCACAGGCTCATTGGTTCACGGGCTCACGGTTCACCGTGCTCAGGATGGTTTTTATATTCTTCTCTCACGGACTCACGGTTCACCGTGCTAAGGATGATTTTTATATGCTTTCCTCACGAGCTCGCGCGGGGCCGGAGGTGGGCTTGATAGAGGATAAGCGGTAGGATCGGGTGGAGGATTGTGGAGAGGCGGTGTCGTCCGCCTCTCCACGGCGCCGACATGGAGAAAACTCATGCCGATCACCATCAACATTCCCTATTGTACCTATGCGACGATGCTTCGGGAAGGGTGCCTTCAACTCGAGGGCCAGTCTTGTCCCCGATGATGGGTGTCGTGCGGCGAGCCTAGGCGAGCCACTGGTGTTGAGCTCCTCGACCGTGCCTCGCGGGGTGATCCTGCTGGAGCGGGATGCATGCGGGGAGCTGCACACCGTCGAGCGCAAGGCCGATATCGCGCTCGCGCGCTGCCCGCGGTGCGGCACCCGACCACGCGTACTGCCTTATGACGTGCTGCCCTACAAGCAGTACTCGCTGGCGGTGATCACCGAGCTGGTGATCACCTACGTCACGTGGGGCTGGGGCTTGCGCGGCGTGGTTTGGGATCTGCTCGGCGAGCGGACCCCGACGCACGCGACGCTCCACGGCTGGACCGAGGGGCTCGGCGCCCATGTGCTCGGTCTGCCGCGTGCTGAGGCGGACGGTGCGCCGTTCAGCCGCTTCGTGTTCGAGGCCCAGGCCCGGGTGGCGCCGGTCGCGCAGGTGGTGCAAGCACAGTTCTGGGTGGACGAGCGCCGCTACCGCTCGGAGGCGCGTCGCGAGCGCTTGGCGGGCGTGGCAATGCTCATGGCGGTGGCGGGCATGGTGGCGGGCGAGCTGGACGCGAACGCGCTGGCCCGGTGCCGGAGTCTCGCCCTGCTGTGGTCGAGCTCGTGCGTGCTGGTCTTTTTTAGCCAGTTTTCATGCACGGCGATTGAACACCATGGGGGCGCAAATCGGCCAAGATCTCGGCATACGCACACACAGAGCCGAGACCCATGCCCGACCCGTACGAGATCGCCGCCTGGCGCTTCGAGCAAATCGCGCCCCTGATAGATGCCAGCCTCAATGAGACGCAGCGACGCGTGGCACTGCGCGAGCGCCTGCGCAATCCGGTTCAATGGCCGCACAGTGCGCGCCACAAGCCGATTCCGAAAAGCTCCCTGTATCGTTGGCTCAAGGCGTTCCGTGAGCACGGTTACCCGGGCCTGCTGCCGAAGGTGCGCGCGGACCGCGGTGCGCCGCGGCGGGCGGGCACGGCGGCCTGGGTCGGGTATGCCATCGGCTTGCTCTACGAGCAGCCCAATCGCTCGCTGACCCAGCTCGAGGCCTACCTGCAGATCGAGTTCGAGGACTACCGGCTCAGCCGCTCGAGCCTGGCTCGCCACCTGCGCGCCCATCCCGCCTTCAACGGCATCGAGAAGCTGCGCAAGGGTCACAAGAGCAAGCTGCGCGCGCTCTACGAGGCCCAGCACCCGCACGAGGGCTGGCAGCTCGACGGAAAGGGCCCCTTCGCGGTGCGCCTGAAGGACGCCGGACGCGTAAACGTGCACGTGCTCTCGGTGCTCGATGATTATAGCCGCAACGCGCTCGCCGCCCAGGTGGCCAGCTCCGAGAGCGAGGAAGCGGCGCTCACGGTGTTCGAGACGGCCGCCGGCCGGTGGGGGCTCGCCGACCGGTTTCAGTTCGACGGCGGCTCGGCCTTCGACGCCAAGGGATTCCGCCAGGGACTGGCGCAGCTGGGCGTGCATCGCAATGCGCTGAAGGTGCGCACCCCCGAGTGGCAGGGCAAGATCGAGGCCTACCACCGCTGTCTCGTGCGCTGGTTCGTCAACGAGCTCCCTTGCCAGGAGGTCGTTGACCGCGAGCACCTTCAGCAGCTGCTCGAGGCGATGATCGCGCTGCTCTATAACCGCCATCTGCACCGCGAGCTCGGCACCACCCCCGAGAAGCGCCTGGCCGCTCGACTCTCCCCACGCCAGGTCAGCCTCCAGGTTCTGCGCCGCGCCTTCTTCCTCGAGACCACGGCCAAGGCGCATCCCAAGACCGGTGAGGTGCGCCTGCCGAGCGGGCAGTTCCGCGTGCCCGCGCCGTTCGCCGGACAACGCAACCGCTTCGCTTACCACCCGGTGCACCCCGGGCTCGCCGTGCTGCTCACCCGCGACGGGCGCGAGATCGAGCTCCCCCCCTTCACCAAGCTGCCACTCAGTGCCGTCCCGCCGCAAGCGCCCAAGCGCGGCACCGGCCAGCTCCAGAAGCTGCTCGATCTGTGGCACGGCAACGAGCGGCCCAATGCCCAGCCGGGCTTCGGGCTGCCCGAGGTCTTCTGCGAGCTCGCTACCCTGCTCGGGCGCCTCGTGCCCGAGTCCGAGCGCGAAGCACGCACCGTGCTCAGCTTCTACCGCACGCACGGTCCGCTACCGCGCGAGGCGTTCCTCGCCGCCTGCGCGCGCACCGCGAAATCGCTCGGCGAAGGCCGCCCTCTGTCGGCCTACCTCGAGGATCTCAAGCGCCAGATCGCCGCCCACAGCAACCAGCCCGTCAATCCCGACCCACAGGAGCCCAACGAACCATGAACCCAACCCCCTATCCCTTCCACGACTTTCTGCGCGCCAAGCACCGGCTGCAGCGCGCCCTGCTCGAGCGCCAAGAGCCCTTCGCGCTCCTGACCGGCGACACCGGCACCGGCAAGACCGCCCTGTTGCGCGAGCTGCGTACCGACATCGACCGGGCGCGCTACCGCGTCGTGTACTTCGCCCAAGCCAGAAAGCTCGGCGCCGCCGGCCTGGTCAAGGTCATCGGCGAGAGCCTGCGCGTACGCACCAGCCTGTGCCACGCCCTGAGCCTCGACCGGGTGCTGCGCGCGCTCGCCGAAGACCCGCGTACCCTCCTGCTGTGGCTCGACGAGGCCCACGAGCTGCCCGAAGAAACCTTGGCCGAGGCGCGCGCCTTGACCGAGAGCGACCTCGATAGCGCATGCCCCATCCGGGTCTTGCTCATCGGGCTGCCGAAACTGCGCCCCCAGCTCCAGGCCCATCCCGCCCTGTGGCGGCGCATCGTCGTGCGTGAGGAGATCACCGGCTTGGTCTTCGACGAGCTCAACGCGTTCCTCGAGCACCATTTCGCTTCCCCGCATCGGCTCTGCGAGCAGGGAGCCAGCGCCCTGTTCGAGCGCGCCAAGGGCGTGCCCGGCCTGCTCCTGCCCATGTACCGCACCATCCTCGAGCGCGCCGGCGCTGAGAATGGCCCCATCATTGACCCCGCTGAGGTCGAGGACACCCTGGAACGATGGGACCTCGCATGAGAACACCGCCATGACCCGACCCGACATCCAACCCCTGCGCGAGCTCCTCCAGCGTGCCCAGCGCCGCTATCTCACCGTGCGTCCACACGGCTTCGAGCTCAACCCCGGCACGCCCCTGCAACCGGTCCTCGAAGCACGCATCTTAGGCTTCGGCGGTGCCCGCACCCGCTACCAGGACCGCAAGCCCCTCTGCCGCTCCCTCGACGGCATCCGGCCCATCTCCGAGGACCAGCGCACCTGCGCCGAGTGTCGAGTGCGTTTCCGCTGCACCCCTCAGCTGCGCCTCGACCTGCTCGCCGACACCCAGCCCTTCCGCCTGCTCCTCGCCCACACCTCCGCGAAGAATTTCCTCCTCTACGAAACCGAGCTGCACCAGCGCGGCCTCGCGCTCAACGATGTCCTGC
This sequence comes from Shimia sp., assembly GCA_024224295.1. Classification (GTDB taxonomy): domain Bacteria; phylum Pseudomonadota; class Alphaproteobacteria; order Rhodobacterales; family Rhodobacteraceae; genus Shimia. The sequence continues at coordinate 4,532 of JAAENN010000344.1, forward strand.
ACCGTATCACCGTCATCAACCGCGGCTCCTGGGGCGAGCTGCGCTTTACGCAGCGACACTGATGGTCCACAAGACGCGCCGCTGCCGGGCGCCTCGACGCCGTGACCCAGCTCGCTTGCCAACACCGAGCAGACGCGCTGCACTCGGCTCACCCGGCCGGCTGCGAACTGCCGCCGTCCGAGCCGCCTGCCACCGCCTGGCCCACTCCGCACTCACCAGTGCGGCACTCAACAAAACAAAAAACGTCTCCATCGACCATGTACAAACCACCCTCAAGGACGTAACACCATGAGCAAACCAAACTCCGGCCTCACCGCCGCCTACACCCCCATAAGCACACTGACTATCCCACAGCACTGGTCTGCCGAGCAGGCTATGGTCGTCTGGGAGTTCCTCGACCAGGTGGCTCGGTGCGTGTGGGATCGCTATGAGCTGCCTCTTGTGGAACTGATCAAGGCCGAGCTCGACCAGGAACATACCGAGCAACTCGACTTGTTCAATCCTGACGACCACAGCCCAGACTTCGACGACGACCTGCCGGATTTCTGATCCAGGTCCCGCAGAAAAAACCGCGGCAAAAAAAGCCCCCGCAGGATAACGCCTGCCGGGGCTTTGATGTCTCGCTTGGCATCCGATCCCGTCCGTGGATCTTCCTTGCACTGCCTGCTCTTCCGTGACTGCCTTCAATGGCGATACCTCGATAATGCCTCAATCAGATAGAATTTCAATCCCAATAGGAGCGATCGATTCACCTGAGGGAACGGGAGAATCGGCACCGTCCAGCACACCACCTCAACATCACCTCGTCGATTGGCTTGGATCGGCTCAAGTTCACCCGTGTCTTCCTTTTACCGTCCCCGCTCTTTTCCACCTTCCATAACGATTCCATCAGAACGATCACTCCGGAAAATCCACTAATTTCCATCGGGAAATACGTTGTAAAACTGGCGAGGAAACAAATTTAGAGACAACACCCCGTCGCCTACGCAACCAAAGCTCCTTCGTTCCACCAGTTCTCAACGAGGACTTGAGGCGGGTCCCACTTTACCACGTGAGACTGATGGCCTATCCCCTCTTCAAATCCCTAATTCTTTCAGTAGCCTGCCAGTCCCAATCACAGTCGGACGCGAGTCCCAAATACCGCGGCACACGACACCA